>NZ_CP028940.1:1114887-1440074 GCF_013307205.1 Polynucleobacter arcticus
CCTGGAAAGATCGCTTTGCTGATTGGCCGGTACGGATTGTTGAGCTCTCCCGCTTTAAAACCACTAAAGAAATCAATGCCGCTTTAGAAGCTATCGCCAAAGGCGATGCTGACATCATTATTGGTACTCATAAGCTCCTCTCAAAAGAAACCCAGTTTGCTAACTTAGGCTTAGTGATCGTCGATGAAGAGCATCGCTTTGGTGTGCGCCAGAAGGATGCACTCAAAGCATTGCGTGCTGAAGTCGATATTTTAACTTTAACAGCGACACCTATCCCGCGAACTCTAGGCATGGCGATGGAAGGCTTGCGAGAATTCTCTGTCATTGCCACGGCGCCTCAAAAACGTCTTGCGATTAAAACTTTTGTACGGCGTGAAGGTGATGGTGTTATTCGAGAGGCGGTCCTCCGTGAGATTAAGCGCGGCGGCCAAGTCTATTTCTTGCATAACGAAGTAGAAACTATTCAAAATCGTAAGCATGCTTTACAAGAGCTCATACCCGAAGCGAGTATTAGCGTTGCTCATGGCCAAATGCATGAGCGGGAACTAGAATCAGTGATGCGTGAGTTTGTTACACAACGCACAAACATCTTGCTATGTACTACCATTATTGAAACAGGCATTGACGTTCCGACTGCAAATACCATCATCATGCATCGCGCCGATAAGTTTGGCTTAGCGCAGTTACACCAATTACGCGGTCGCGTTGGACGCTCGCATCACCAGGCATATGCCTATTTATTGGTTCCCGATCCTGAGGCTTTAAGCAAGCAAGCACAGCTTCGCTTAAATGCAATTCAAGCGATGGAAGAATTAGGCTCTGGCTTCTATTTAGCAATGCATGATCTTGAGATTCGTGGTGCGGGTGAAGTCCTAGGCGATAAGCAATCAGGTGAGATTCATGAAATTGGCTTTCAGTTGTATACCGAGATGCTAAATCGCGCTGTTAAGTCCCTGCGTAGCGGTAAAGAACCGGACCTTTTATCGCCCTTGCAGGCTACAACGGATGTCAATCTAGGTGTTCCCGCCCTATTGCCCAGCGATTACTGCCCAGATGTTCATGAAAGACTCTCGATTTATAAGCGATTTGCAGGAACAAATGATTTTTCAGAACTAATGGGCCTCAGAGAGGAATTGGTTGATCGTTTTGGTGATTTACCCGATCAAGCAAAATCCTTCTATGAAACCCATCGCCTACGACTCGAAATGGATGGATTTGGTATCAAAAAAATTGATGCGACCCCAGCATCCATTCAGATTCAGTTCATCCCCAATCCGCCCATTGATCCTATGAAGATTATTCGGCTAATTCAGTCCTCAAAACATATTCAACTCAATGGACAAGATAAGCTCAAGATTCTTCCGCAAAAAGAGAAGGATTTCGAGAAGCTAGAGCAGCGTTTAGACCATATCCGCAAGATACTCAGGAGCCTCAATGAATCGGCTATGCTTAATACGGTGCATGTTAACTAATAAGCAAATATTCTCTCACCATGTCTAGCCACATTACCCTTGTAGCCCTTGCGAATAAGCCGATTCCCACTGAGTTTAGTGCGGCACTCATTGAACACGCAAATGTTCTGGGTATACAAATTACAAAGGACAGCAAGGTACTTTCCCAATCAAAATACTTTACTAGCCGCTGGATCAGCAATCAAGTCTTAATGCCTGAGGCACGGATTGCTATGCGCAATATTGCTGCAGCTCACGATACGGATTTAGCCTTCCTATCGCCAGGATTCAAACCGAGTGAAGTAACAGTCTTAGCGATGGACATGGATTCCACTCTGATTAACATCGAATGCATTGATGAGATCGCCGATTTCACCGGCAAAAAAGCTGCTGTTGCAGAAATCACTGAAGCCACAATGCGTGGTGAGATTAAGGATTTCAAGGAAAGCTTACGTCGTCGTGTAGCACTCTTAGCCGGCGTTTCATCCAATGTACTGGAGTCTGTCTATCAAGAACGTTTACGTCTTAACCCTGGCGCATCTGAATTGCTTGCTGGAGCAAATGAGCAGGATCTCTACACCCTACTTGTTTCTGGGGGGTTTACTTTCTTCACAGAAAAGCTGCAAAGAGAGTTAGGCTTTAAGCAAGCACAAGCCAATACACTTGAAGTAATTGACGGCAAACTCACTGGGAAAGTTATTGGTGACATTGTTGATGGTGCCGCTAAATCGGGCTACCTTGACCAAGCTTGCGCTCTCCTAAATTGCCACAAGACCAACGCCATCACCATAGGTGACGGCTCTAATGATCTACCCATGATGCATGGATCTGGCATCAGCATTGCCTATCGAGCAAAGCCCATTGTGAAAGAAAAAGCCGACGCGGCTTTTGACCGAGTCGGCTTGGATGCAGCCTTACTACTAATTGCTTAGTTAAAAAGCAAACCCCGCAACAGTAGCAAGCGCTTCTTAGAGGCGCTCAAAAATGGTTGCAATACCTTGCCCGCCACCGATACACATCGTGACTAAAGCATATTTACCTTGGACGCGATGTAGTTCATGAATAGCTTTCGTAGCGATTGCAGCGCCTGAACAACCGATTGGGTGACCCAAAGCAATTGCGCCTCCGTTGACATTGGTCTTAGCAGGATCTAAACCCAAGCCCTTAGTAACGGCCAATGCTTGAGCTGCAAAAGCCTCATTCGATTCAATGACATCAATTTGATCTAAGGTCAGACCAGCGCGCTCTAAGGCAATTTTAGTTGCAGGAATTGGTCCTTCACCCATGATGTGATTGGGTACGCCGGCAATGGCATAAGACACCAAACGGGCGATTGGCTTGTGACCAGCCTTCTTAGCCGCTTCAGCTTCCGCCAATACAAAGAAAGCTGCGCCATCGTTAATGCCTGATGCATTTCCTGCAGTTACGCTACCGCCTTCTTTTTTGAAGACAGCCTTCATCTTCGCCAAAGTTTCCATGGTGGTATCTGGCTTGCAATGCTCGTCAGTATCAAACACCACATCACCCTTGCGAGTTTTGATCGTGATGGGGACAATTTGTGACTTGAATCGACCTTCTTTAATGGCATGCGCCGCACGACGATGAGATTCCACCGCCAAGGCATCCTGCTCTTCACGGGTGAGCTTCCACTTTTCAACGAGGTTCTCTGCAGTAACGCCCATATGACCAACCCCAAATGGATCTGTTAAGACGGACACCATTAAGTCGATCATTTTGGTATCGCCCATACGAGCACCGCTGCGCATTGCTGGGGAGCCGTACATACCTCTTGACATCACCTCAACACCACCGCCAACGCCATAGTCGCAGTCACCCAACATAATGGCTTGCGCCGTTGTAACGATAGCTTGCAAACCAGAGCTGCATAAGCGATTTAATCCCATTGCCACAGATTCCATTGGCAGGCCAGCTTGAATAGAGGCAACACGCGCCACATAGGCATAGCGATTGTCAGTAGGAATCGTATTGCCGACAGTGATGTAATTAATCAAAGCTGGATCGACTCCAGAGCGGGCTACCGCTTCTTTCATGACGATACCGCCGAGCTCACAAGGCTCAAGGCTACTCAATGATCCATTGAATGCACCAATTGCTGAACGTACAGCACTTAAAACGACGACATCACGACTCATAACCATCCCCTTTGCTGTGCCTTGTTAGGCAAATAAACGACCTTAACTTCAGACTGAATTAATATTTTTATTCCAATAGTCAAGTTTCGGCTATTAGGTCATGCCCTTGGGAGCTAATCACCATCACTTTGATGATTTCACCAGCACGGAAGCGCTTAGATGGCTTGCTTGGGGGTAAAACCCGCACTAAACCATCTATTTCAGGGGCATCACCAGTAGTTCGACCAATACCACCAGATTCGTCTACTCGATCAATCAGAACCTGAATGCGTTTACCGACCTTTTTAGCCAGTCGCTTGACCGAAATTTCCTCTGCCTTGGCCATAAAGCGTGCGCGACGCTCTTCACGAATCTCAATTGGTACGGGATTGTCTAGTGCATTAGCTGTTGCCCCATCAACGGGCGAGTAAGCAAAACAGCCAGCACGGTCAATCTGGGCCTCATCTAGGAAATCCAGCAGATACTGAAATTCTTCCTCGGTCTCCCCAGGAAACCCTGCGATAAAAGTACTTCGAATGACTAAGTCTGGACATGCTGCGCGCCAAGCTTGAATGCGTTCCAAATTTTTCTCACCACTCGCAGGACGCTTCATGCGCTTGAGCACATCAGGATGGGCATGCTGCAATGGAATATCTAAATAAGGCAATACTCCGAAACCGTACTCAGAAAACTCTGCCATCAAGGGCAAAATGTCATCCACATGAGGATAGGGATAAACATAATGCAGGCGTACCCAGGCTTGATGCTCTCGTGCAATAAGATTTAGCGCGTTTACCAAGTCAAACATCCGAGTCTTCACAGGCTTGCCATCCCAAAAGCCGGTACGGTATTGAACGTCAACGCCATAGGCACTCGTATCTTGCGAAACAACCAGCAATTCTTTCACGCCTGACTCAAATAATCGTTTGGCCTCAAGCAGCACCTCTCCGATTGGTCGGGAGACTAAATCGCCACGCATGCTCGGAATAATGCAAAAAGTGCAGCGGTGATTGCAGCCCTCAGAGATTTTTAAATACGCATAATGCTTTGGCGTTAACTTCACACCAATTGGTGGGAGTAGATCCGTAAAAGGATCATGTGGCTTAGGTAGATGCAAATGAATAGCCTGCATCACCTCTTCTGTAGCATGCGGGCCAGTAACTGCCAAGACTTTTGGATGAATACTCTGAATGAGATCACTGCCATCCGCATTTTTACGGGCACCCAGACAACCGGTCACAATTACCTTGCCGTTCGCTGAAAGCGCCTCACCAATCGCCGCTAGGCTCTCCTCAACTGCAGAATCAATAAAGCCGCAAGTGTTCACCACCACGAGATCTGCACCAGCGTAATCTTTAGCCGTCTCATAGCCCTCGGCACTCAATTGAGTCAGAATCAATTCAGAGTCAACCAATGCCTTGGGACAACCCAAGGAAACAAAACCTACTTTTCCAGCCACGACTATTCTTTTTCTGTTTTATTGGCTTGCGCCGGGAACGGGAAGCCGCTAAATATTGCCGGGGAATTTTGCATTTGCTCCTGCATCTTCACAAACAAATCTTTACTTTGCTCCATATAGCTACCCATCAAGCCTTGCATCATCGGGTTTTGGAGGTTCAGCATATTGGCCCAAGCTTCTGGCGTACTTCCTGAACCCAAACCTTGAGTTTGGTCACCAAGCTTATTGTGAATATCCACAAACGATTGCATGGTCTTTTCTAGATAGTTACCCATCAGACCCTGCATCGAGTTTCCGTAAAAGCGAATAATTTGAGACAGCATTTGAGTAGAAAAAACAGGCGCTCCACCCGCCTCTTCTTCCAAAATAATTTGCAGCAAAATATTGCGAGTTAAGTCATCCTCAGTTTTTGCATCGACAACGCTAAAAGTATCTCCTGCCATCACTAAATTCTTGATGTCGACTAAGGTCACATAGGTACTGGTTTGGGTATCGTACAAACGCCGATTCGGATACTTCTTAATCAAGCGACTATCGCTGGTTTTTTTGGAGCGTGTGACCATGTAATTTTCCTAAATTCAATACCGCAATGCAACATCGGCATAGTTTATCCCTAGATTTGAGCTAAAGGTAAAAAATGCCGACGAGGATGGCTTAGTTAATACATTAATTGGGTTGATTTAACCCGTATGCAGACCGCCATTTAATGAAAAGTCTGCCCCAGTGGCATAACCGCCATCATCTGAAGCTATCCAACAACAAATAGAAGCGATTTCCTCAGGGGTACCAAGGCGCTTGACTGGAATGCCAGACACAATCTTCTCAAGAACATCCTCACGAATCGCCCGAACCATATCAGTGCCAATATATCCAGGGGAAACCGTATTGACCGTAACGCCTTTAGAGGCTAATTCTTGTGACAAGGCCATCGTAAAACCATGTAAACCCGCTTTAGCTGTGGAGTAGTTGGATTGTCCAAACTGACCTTTTTGACCATTTACTGAAGAGATATTGATAATACGACCCCATCCGTTATCAGCCATACCATCGACCACTTGCTTGGTCACATTAAATAATGAATTGAGGTTGGTATCAATTACCGCCTTCCAGGCCTCTGGAGTCATTTTACGAAAAACGCTGTCTTTAGTAATGCCGGCATTGTTAACCAGCACATCGACACGCCCTACTTCAGCCTTGACTTTATCAAAGGCAGCAACGGTGCTATCCCAATCGGAAACATTTCCCTCCGAGGCGATAAAGTCATAGCCCAAGACTTTCTGCTCACCAATCCAGCGATCCTTTCGCGGAGAATTCGGGCCACAACCAGCGATGACTTTAAAACCATCTTTAGCCAGACGCTGACAAATAGCGGTACCGATTCCACCCATACCACCGGTGACATATGCAATCTTTTGTGACATGTATTCCCCTTTTGAAAATATTATTGAGCAGCTGTACTAATTTTTTCTTTCACGTACTTACCAGGCGCTGCCTCTAGTTTTTTGTACTGCTTGTTACCAAACGTTTTACTAGCTTTTATCTTCTTACCGCCGAATTGCCCTAACCACTGTGCGTAGTCAGGCCACCAGCTACCTTTGATGTCCTTAGCTCCTGATAACCACGCATCAGCAGTTTTGGCCAGTTTGTTGTTTTCAAAATAATGACGTTTATTTTTTACTGGCGGATTAATCACGCCCGCAATATGACCAGAAGCCCCTAAGACAAATCGATTCTTACCCTTGAGGAGTTGAGTAGATTCATAGGCAGACTTCCAGGGAACAATATGATCATCATGCGACGCATAAATATAGGCAGGGACAGTAATCTTGCCAAGATCTACCTTTTCACCACACATAGTGAGTTTGCCTGGCTTAATTAACTCATTTTGCAAATAGGTATGGCGCAAGTACCAGCAATACATAGGTCCCGGCAAATTAGTCGAGTCACCATTCCAATACAGGAGGTCAAATGGTGGCGGTGAATTTCCCTTGAGATAGTTCTCTACTACATAATTCCATACCAAATCATTGGGGCGTAAGAAGGAGAATGTATTGCCTAAGTCAAGACCTGACATCATGCCGTAATTCCCGCCCTCTCCACCTATGGTGCTCTCGCGAAGCTTGACCATGCTTTCGTCGATAAAGACATCCAAGATACCGCTATCACTAAAATCCAGCAAAGTTGTGAGCAAGGTTAAGCAAGCAACATAATCTTTTTTGCGTGCGGCCAAAACTGCCAATGCGCTAGAAGTTAATGTGCCGCCAACACAAAAACCCAGTATATTAATCTGCTCTGTTCCGCCGATATCCCTGGCGACCTCAATCGCCTTGATGACGCCATCGCCAACATAGTCATCCCAAGTGACCTGAGACATAGTGACATCTGGATTTTTCCAAGAGACTAAGAAAACGGTATGCCCTTGCTCAACCATATAACGTACAAGCGAGTTATCCGGCTGCAAATCTAAAATGTAATATTTATTAATACAAGGCGGCACCATTAGATAAGGACGCTCGTACACTGTCTCGGTTAAAGGGGTGTATTGAATCAACTCAAAAAGCGCGTTACGAAACACGACCTGGCCTTCAGTAGTGGCAATATTTTTACCTACTTCAAAAGCACTTTCATCCGTTTGGGATACTTTGCCTTTTTTTAAATCACCCAACAGGTTGACGATTCCATTTTGAATCGATTGACCCTGAGAGCTAATAATATTTTCCAGAACTTCTGGATTAGTTGCGATAAAGTTAGATGGTGAAAAAGCGTCGATCATTTGTTCGGTAGTGAACAAAATTTTAACTTTTGTCTTTTCATCAGCCTCTACTGCTTTAGCCAGTGCTAACAAATGCTTTGAGTTCAGCAAGTAGGTTGCTGCAATCATCTTGCTCCAAGAAGAATGCCAAGCCTTACCTGAGAAGCGACGATCTTTTACTTCAATTTCTTCAGGATTCGTTGCTAGATGCGCAAACTCAGCGAAATATTCTTTTTGAATTTCTGACAAACGCTCTGGGGGAATTAGCGCCATATGGTGCGGTGCCAGGGATGGCGCAACACCTGTATTCATACCTGCGAACATAATGATCCCGTCAATTGATTAAGACCATTCTCCATCTATCAGGCTATAAGGGTTATACGCACTAACCCTAGCCCTAAAGCTAATCAGGTTCTTACGCCATGATTAGATCTATGCAGAAATCCAAATCAAAGAAGCGAAACGCCCTGTTTGCTTATCGCGTCGATAGGAGAAAAATTGATCTGGATCGCTAAAGGTGCAGTAGTCGCCACCGCCAATCTGCGCAATACCCAAAGAATCGAGGCGATCCCGAGCCAAAAGATAAAGGTCGGCTAAGTATTTGCCTGGCTGACCGCTGATGGGGGTAAATGCCCTTGATAGGATGGATTGAGGCTGTTCCGAGAAAGCTTGTAGTACATCCTCGCCCACCTCAAAATGCGTGGGCCCAATTGCTGGACCCATCCAAGCTGAAATATCTTGTGGGGCCAGCTTGGGAGAGATCTCACGCATTGCTTTAACAGTCTGCTCCAAAACTCCCCCACTCAGACCTCGCCAGCCAGCATGTGCCGCACCAATGACATCGCCATTGTTGCTTGCAAACAATACCGGCATGCAATCTGCGGTCAGAACCACTAATACTTCATTGGGAATGTTGGTCACCGAGGCGTCAGCCTCAAAGGGCCCAGCACCCATTGAATGCCTTAAGGCCGGAGTACTGACGTTGATACCGTGAATCTGCCTTAACCAAAGAGGCTCAGATGGAATAGCTGTCCGCAAGATGCTCCGATTTTGCAAGACAGAGCTCGGATCATCGCCGGCATTTAAGCCCAAATTCAGGCTGTTAAAGGGCTCTTGGCTCACTCCGCCCAATCTCGTTGTGCAGAAGGCTTGAATTGACGGGGCCGTGACCCAACCCGGCTGAATCTTTTTACTGGCGCTGGTCATTTTTAATGGAGGCCAATAAAGCCTCCTCCCGAGGCAGATCCAGCTCGCTCATCCCCACTGTAGGCAGTAAATCCATTAAATCTTGTGGGGGCAATCTAAACCAGGTCATGATCTCTTGAGTGGCAGGATGTTGCAAACTCAGGGCAAAGGCATGTAGCGCTTGACGATGAAAAGGGAGGGTCTTAGCGACGCCCGGAGTCCTTTTGCGATAGACGGGATCGCCCAGCAAGGGAAATCCGAGAGACTCAAGATGAACTCGAATTTGGTGGGTACGCCCGGTTTCTAAGCGGCACTCCAGTAAAGCTACGGGACTTTCAGCGAATAGGCCTTTGGCAAGACGACGAAATAAGGTAGCAGCAGGCTTACCTTGAGTAGATCCGGCAGCCATTTTTAAGCGATCTCGCTGGTCGCGACCAACGGTTGCAAGAACCTTGCCTTGAGAGGGAGCATCGCCCCATACCCACGATAGATAACGACGGCCAACAGTACGTTCTTGTAACTGCCTAACCAAGGACGTTTGGGCGATATCGGTTCGAGCAACCACCATCAATCCAGAGGTATCTTTATCCAGACGATGCACAATCCCCGCCCTAGGCAGTAGCTTTAGCTCCGGAAATCGATATAACAAGCCGTTGAGTAGTGTTCCAGTCCAATTGCCTGCTGCGGGATGAACCACCAATCCAGCAGGCTTATTAACCACAATAATTGTGTCGTCCTCGTAGACCACGTCCAAAGGGATGTTTTCGGGGGCAAAAGCAAACTGTTCGGGCATTTCTTGAGGAAATACCTTGATACTCTCGCTCCCACGCAGCAAATGGCGAACTTTGGTGACCTTTCCATCAACAGTAACAGCACCAGCCTCCACCCAGGCCTTAAGCCGGTTCCGTGAATAATCGGGTAAAGCACCCCCTAAAAATTTGTCCAAACGCTCGCCGCTCACATCATCGGGAACTTCTAGGGCTATGAAATCCTCTTCATCGATATAATCGGTGGGATTCGAATCGGGAGTATGCGGCAATGCCACGCTTAAAGAGCCTTTTAGTTATGTCGGACGTTATTACAGACGCCAGTTTAAGGCTTGCTGCCAAACTTGGGCTATCTTCTAGAAAATCCCTCGTCAATCTGATTGCCGGCACAAGTGTCGCCTGCCTCATACTCAGTGGTTGTGCTGGTAGCGATGGCCAAAAAGACGATACCGATATTTGGTCAGAAACCAAGCTGTACTCAGAAGCAAATGCCAAACTTAATGATGGTGATTTTGCAAAGTGCGGTAAATACTTTGAGAAACTAGAAGGTCGCTTTCCCTTCGGACCTTACTCGCAACAAGCACAAATTAATGCGGCTTATTGTTACTGGAAAGCACAAGAGCAAGCTCAAGCGCAAATTGCGATTGATCGCTTCATTAAACTCCATCAAGGAAGTCCTAGTTTAGATTATGGCTACTACCTCAAAGGTCTCATTAGCTTTAATGATGATTTAGGTTGGCTTGGTAAATTTACAGGCCAAGATCTCAGCGAGAGAGATCCAAAGGCAGCTAAAGAAGCTTTTGAATCTTTTAAAGTAGTGGTTGAACGTTTCCCCGATAGTAAATATGCGCCGGATTCTTTGGATCGCATGCGCTATATTGTCAACTCACTGGCTGAGGCAGATGTGATTGTTGCCCGTTTCTACTATCAGCGTGGCGCTTACCTAGCGTCCGCTAATCGAGCGCAAATGGTAATTCGTGATTATGATCGTGCGCCAGCAGTTGAAGAGGCACTCTACTTATTAGTGAAATCCTACGAAAAGCTTGGCATGGTTGATCTGAGCAATGACTCAGCACGGGTCTTCAAATTGAACTTCCCTGATAGCCAAATGTTAGTGACTGGCCAACGCGTTCAAAAAGAGCGTCGCTGGTGGCAAATCTGGAATAAGTAATGCGCTCCCCAGTAATCAAGTTGCCCTACTTGATTACTACCGGCACCCTTTGCGCCAAAGCGCAAATGAGCTCATAGCCAATGGTTCCGCTCATTTGGGCCACATCATCTACTGGCACCTCACTACCCCATAGTTCGACGATACTGCCAATTTTTGCATTGGGCGCGCCTCGCAAATCAATAGTCAACATATCCATCGATACTTGACCAACGATTGGACAAATCACGCCGCCGCCCTGAGCATCGGCAGCTTCAACCCACACTGGCGTTCCATCCCCAGCATGACGGGGATACCCATCAGCATATCCACAGGCAATCACACCGATCAACATATCTTCCGGTGCTTGATAGCGGCCACCGTAACCTACGTGATCACCTTTTTTCAACTCCTGAATATCAATAATTTCACTGCGTAATTGCATAACAGGATGAAAGTCAGAGCGCACAATGTCAGCATGAACTCCAGTAGGCGAAACGCCGTACAACAGAATTCCGGGGCGAACCCAATCGCCTAAGGCATTACGGTGCCAAAGGATTGCCGCGGAGTTGGCTAGGGAACATGGTGCATCTAAACCAGTAGTGACTTTCTCAAAACACTCCATTTGCTCACCAACGGAGGGCGATCGCTCGACTTGATCCGCGTTAGCAAAGTGGGTCATGTGATGCAGGCGATAACCAGCGGCGTGCAAGCGATGAAAAGCTGCGCGGTATTGCTCAGGCTTAAAACCGAGGCGATTCATACCAGAATTCAATTTCAAGAAAACATTGATTTGCTGGTTCGAGCGGTTCTGAAAGGACTCGAGCCACTCTAGCTGTTTTTGACTATGAATAACCAAGTCACATTTGAGCTTAACGGCTAATTCAAGCTCTTGTTCGCTAAAAAGTCCTTCTAGCAACAAAATACGCCCACCCCAAGCATGGTCTCTCAACCATTGTGCATCTGCAATATCCAGAAGTGCAAAACCATCAGTAGATTCAAGACCCTGCAAAACTGCACCTAAGGTATGGCCATAGGCCTTCGCCTTTACAACCGACCAAATCTTGGATTCCGGGGCAAGCTCACGAATACGGCCTAAGTTATGACGAAAGGCGTCTGTGTGTATAGTTGCGATGATTGGTCTATTAATCAAGCGATTTACTAATGTGCTCATATTCACCCCTCCTTTCATGCTTTAATAACATTCATGACTAGATTGTACGAATGAACCGCAGTTTTTACACCATTATGGCGGCGCAATTTTTTTCGTCGCTTG
Organism: Polynucleobacter arcticus; assembly: GCF_013307205.1. Classification (NCBI taxonomy): domain Bacteria; kingdom Pseudomonadati; phylum Pseudomonadota; class Betaproteobacteria; order Burkholderiales; family Burkholderiaceae; genus Polynucleobacter; species Polynucleobacter arcticus. Next base: position 1,127,057 of record NZ_CP028940.1, read on the forward strand.
CTGATAATGCATTGCTGATTGCAGCGATTGCCCTCTTGGTCCAGCTCGAAGCTCCGGCCTGGATGACTCCTTTACTCAAATTGTTCTTCGTTCTCTCATATGTTGTCTTAGCAGCCTTTGTGGGGGCCTTTGCAGACTCCCGCCCTAAAGGTAATGTCATGTTCATTACCAATACGATTAAATTCGTTGGCTGCGTAGTGATGCTCTTTGGAAGCCACCCTTTGCTGGCCTATGCGATCGTGGGTTTAGGCGCAGCCGCCTACTCTCCAGCTAAATACGGCATCTTGACAGAATTACTCCCCCCGGAAAAACTGGTAGCAGCTAACGGCTGGATTGAAGGGCTGACTGTAGGCTCAATCATTATGGGCACCGTACTTGGTGGCGTTTTGATTAGCAAGTCGGTTTCTCAAAGTCTGCTGGGGCTGGATATGCCCATCCTTGAGACTAATATAGACACTGCAGCAGAATCGGCCATTTTGATCATCATGATGATTTACGTGCTTGCGGCACTGATTAATCTTCGCATTCCAGATACTGGAGCGCGATATGAGTCACAAAAGACCAACCCAATTGAGTTGATAAAAGACTTTTCGCATTGCTTTACGACGCTTTGGAACGATAGGCTTGGTCAGATTTCACTTGCAGTGACCACCTTGTTTTGGGGTGCCGGTGCCACGTTGCAATTTATTGTGATTAAGTGGGCTCAGGTGTCCTTGCACATGACCCTATCCCAAGGGGCCATTCTGCAAGCAATCTCCGCTTTTGGTGTTGCGGGTGGGGCCGTTTATGCAGCTTGCCGCATTCCTCTTCGCAGTTCGCTCAAAGTGCTCCCATACGGTATTGCTATGGGTTTAGTGGTCTGTGTAATGGCTGTATACAACTCCGATATGCTACCAAATACAACGATTTTCTCTATTGCCGGTTTTGACATCTCGCTCAATTTATTGCCGGCGTACTTCTTACTTATTTTGGTTGGCTGGTTAGCAGGTTATTTTGTGGTGCCAATGAATGCACTACTGCAACATCGTGGCCATGTACTCATGTCTGCCGGACACTCTATTGCAGTGCAAAACTTCAATGAAAATATTTCTGTGTTGATGATGCTCTTAATCTACTCTGGATTAATTTGGCTTGATGCGCCAATTCAAGGAGTCATCATTGGCTTTGGTGTAGCAGTTAGCATCATCATGTGGCTGGTTATTAAGCGCCATACCGCCAATCAAGCTGAGTATGACTCAATGCACCTGATTGGTGAGCACAAACACTAAACTGTAGGCTTAGGTGTTTTGTAATACCGATTTGGCAAGTAATAGATCTTGCCAAAACAAGGCCTTATTCTTTGGACTTGCAAGCAGCTGATTGAATTCAAAAGTAGCAATCAGCGGTAAATCTTCAGCACCATCAGCACTCATGGCCAAGACAGTTTCTCGTAATTCAGCCAACCCATCGCGCTCACCCGATAACTTTTGTGCGGCAGGGCCACCAAAAGCTAACGCCACTATGGGCGTTCCATCTTGCGGCAATAGTTCAGGGTTGAATGTTTCCAAAGGACTTTTCCAAGTCCACTCTTGTGGGGTTAAGCCCAGCACCCGAATCGTATTCTGAAAAAGGACTTCTGCTTCACCTTGAGGCTTGCTACCAAAAAACCACCAGATTCCATAAGACACTCTTACTTTTGCTTCAGTGGTCGAAGTAGTTTCATTTGCCACCATCGTTTCATTGACAGCATTGAGTGCCTGACTACCACTTTCCTCTGCAGCAACTATCGCTTGGCTTGTATTTGGAGAAGCATCCCGTAAAGTCCACTCGGTAATACCCATCTCTTTAAGAAAAGTGGAGTTGGCAGGCATGTTCATACCTCAAGCTTAATCGATTTAGCAAAAACCCATGCATCTTCACGCAAACCACTTGCGACATCTACAGGGTAATAGTTTTTACGCGTACCAATTTGCTCATAGCCCAAGCTCTGGTAAAGCTGAAGCGCATTCATATTGCTTGGTCTAACTTCTAGGATGATCCGTGGCATGCCTTGCTGAGCGGCAACGCCTTCAATCGCATGCATCATTTTTGCGCCAATACCCAGACGACGTAGTTTTGGTGATACGGTGATGTTGAGGAGATGCAACTCATCTACTCCAGGAAACAAGATGCAATAGGCCCACAGAATCTCTGGATCCAAATAACTGCCTTTTACCGCATCAGCTAGTTGTGGTCTCACGCAATAGGCCCAATGCCCTGCAGCAAGGGAGTCGGAAAAATTACCTTTAGTCCATGGATGTATATGTGAAACCGATTCAATTGACAAAACTGCATTAAGGTCTGCAGTCGTCATCGGCAAGAAAGAAAGCTCGGATACCCCTTCTGCACCAGACTGTAATGCGCTGTTGTTATCAACCATGTTGTTGGCTGCGCTCTACAGAGGTCAGTGCAACTTTATTACGAACATAGAGGGGCTCTAGCAGATGAACATCTTGCTGCAGACCTTTGCGCCACATATCTTGTGCGCAAGCCAAAACACCTTGTGCATTAACACGAATATCGAGACCCAAGTGGCTAGCGGGAGGTGGACTCTTAATGGATGCAAACAGACGGTCTCCAAACTCCAAAATGGCATTACCGGCAAGATACTCGATATTACCCAACTCCACTAATTCCGGGCTACTTAAATGGATATCCCCCAAACGCTGCGGCACTTGATTGTGAACTGTTCGATACTTTGCCCAATAGACTTCACCCATGCGAGCATCCACAGCAATAGCGAAAGATTGGGCGCTGCTGCTAATAAATCCAGGCTCTAGTACCAATTGGTTAGCCATGGCATCCAAACTGGCTACAGGCAATACGGGTAACTTGGCAGCAGTTGCTAGACCCTGGACAACAGCAACACCCAAACGAACGCCAGTGAAAGCACCGGGACCAATGTCAACAGCAATGGCATCAAGTGAGGAGAGTTTGCTGGCGGTCTCATTGAGCAATTCTTCAACCCAAGGCAATAGGAGTTGACTAGCGCCCGCCGACACCTGGCGGTGACGGACTAACGGGCTTTCATCATCTAAAGATAAGGCCACCGAACACCATGCAGAGGAGGTGTCGATGGCCAGTATGCGGGTCAATTTAGGCTCACTTTATTGCTTATGTACTTAGACCCGCAATGATAGCTGGTGGAGCCTGAACCAGCTCTATTAATACGCCCTCACCGCAAAATGGAAATTCTTCATTTCCCTTAGGGTGCACAAAGGTGATGTCATAACCTGCCGCCCCCTTACGAATGCCACCGGGTGCAAAACGTAGACCTTGTTCTGACAGCCATTCCACAGCAATCGGAAGATCATCAACCCAGAGGCCAATATGATTTAAAGGCGTCTGATGAACAGCAGGTTTTTTGTCGACATCTAATGGCTGCATGAGATCGACTTCAATCTCATGTGCACCATGGCCAATTGCGCAAATATCTTCATCCACGTTTTCACGCTCAGATACAAAGGTACTCTTGTATTCAAAACCCAATAAATCTACCCAAAGCTTTCGAAGGCGATCCTTATCTGCACCGCCAATAGCAACCTGCTGAATACCTAATATTTTAAATGGCTTATTCACGATGCGCCTTATTCGAAACGGATAATCAATTGATCAACTGCCAGACTTTCGCCTACATTAGCGCAAACTTCAGCAACTACGCCGTCTTGAGCAGCAAGCAAAGTATTCTCCATTTTCATTGCTTCAATCGCAGCTAATTTTTGACCGGCTGTGACTGTATCACCAGCTTTGACAGCAATATTGGTTAATAGCCCGGGCATCGGTGACATCACTAATTTAGAGGTATCCGGTGGAACTTTCACCAACATGCGACGCTGTAACTCTGCGCCTAGAGGACTTAAAACCATGCATTCGTATTGCGCGCCATCTAAAATTAATGTGTATTTGACGCCATTTCGCTCGACTTGCGCCGTGACATGTTGAGCGCCATTAATAGTTGCGCGCAAACAAATCTCGCCTGGGCGCCAATTGCTAGCGATATCGTAACGACTAATATCGCCTTCTTGTTCAATATAGACAGAGTAAATACCATCTTTCAACTCAACTCGAATTGGAATCTCTTGGATATCTTCACTAGAGCCAACACGCGCACCAGTCACAACGACAAACTGTTTTGCTATTGTCATTTCATGACCAGCTAATTGACCATCAATCATCTGGATATGCTCAAGATAACGATAACGCATAAAAGCAGCGAGCGCTGCTAAGCGTCTAGGATCCGAGGGTTGTACAGAATCTTTTTTGAAACCATCCGGGTATTCTTCAGCAATAAAGCCAGTAGTGAAATCGCCAGATACGAAGCGTGGGTGTTGCAATAAAGCCGCCTGAAAAGGAATATTTGAATGAATGCCGCGAATCACGAAATCATTCAGTGCGGCACGCATCTTTTCAATTGCCTCAGTACGATCTTTGCCATGAACAATTAACTTCGCAATCATGGAGTCGTAGTACATCGGAATCTCGCCACCCTCGTAGACACCGGTATCTACACGAACGCCATCCTTCTCGGCTGGAGGTCGATATTTCACCAATCGTCCAGTCGATGGTAAGAAATTGCGAAATGGGTCATCGGCGTTAATACGGCATTCCATTGACCAGCCATTGAGTTGAATATCTTCTTGCTTAAATGCTAACTGCTCACCAGCAGCCACCCGAATCATCTGCTCTACTAGATCAAGACCCGTGATACCTTCCGTGACTGGGTGCTCTACCTGTAAACGGGTATTCATCTCCAGGAAGTAGAAGGACTTATCCTTGCCCACCACAAATTCCACAGTACCTGCAGATTGGTAATTCACAGCCTTCGCCAAAGAAACGGCTTGCTCTCCCATTGCCTTACGAGTGGCAGGATCAATAAATGGGGATGGGGCTTCTTCAATCACCTTTTGATGACGCCGTTGAATCGAGCAATCACGCTCACCCAGATACACAATGTTCCCCTTCGAGTCACCTAGCACCTGAATCTCAATATGGCGCGGACCTTCTACAAATTTCTCAATGAAGACACGGTCATCTCCAAAACTATTGAGCGCTTCAGTACGGCAAGCCGTAAATCCCTCGAAAGCCTCTTTGTCGTTAAAGGCTACCCGCAATCCCTTGCCGCCACCACCTGCAGAAGCCTTAATCATGACTGGATAACCAATGCCCTGAGCAATCTTGACAGCATCTTCTGCCTTTTCAATCGCTTCATTAAAACCAGGAATCGTATTAACCTTCGCTTCTATGGCTAATTTTTTGGAGGCAATCTTGTCGCCCATAGCTGCAATCGACTGATATTTAGGGCCGATGAAAACGATACCCTCTTCCTCGCAGCGACGGGCAAACTGTTCATTTTCAGACAGAAATCCGTACCCAGGATGAACTGCTTCAGCACCAGTATCTTTACAGGCCTGAATGATGCGATCGATCAGTAGATAGGATTCACGTGATGGTGCTGGCCCTATACACACAGCCTCATCAGCCATTTGCACATGACGCGCCTCTCTATCCGCTTCGGAATACACAGCCACCGTCTTGATGCCCATCTTCTTGGCTGTTTTCATCACACGGCAAGCAATCTCACCGCGATTCGCAATCAAAATCTTCTTAAACATTTTCGTAGTCATGATGTATCGGCGCCTTAAAGGGGAATATTGCCGTGTTTACGAGCTGGGTTAGTGAGCTCTTTATCTTTAAGCATGGCCAAGGACCGTGAGATACGCTTGCGGGTTTCATGTGGCAGGATCACATCGTCAATATAACCACGACGGCCTGCAACAAAAGGATTGGCAAACTTGGCTTTGTATTCAGCTTCACGTGCAGTGATTTTCTCGGGGTTTGACTTCTCCTCTCGGAAGATGATCTCTACAGCACCTTTCGGACCCATGACAGCAATTTCAGCTGAGGGCCAGGCAAAGTTAACATCCCCACGCAGATGCTTAGAGGCCATCACGTCATAAGCGCCTCCATATGCTTTGCGAGTAATCAATGTCACCTTCGGCACCGTGCAATCAGCATAGGCATATAGCAATTTGGCGCCGTGCTTAATAATTCCGCCGTATTCTTGCGCTGTCCCCGGCATAAAACCAGGCACATCTACCAATGTCACGACAGGAATATTGAATGCATCACAAAAACGCACAAAACGTGCAGCTTTAATGGATGCCTTGATGTCTAAGCAACCTGCCAACACTAAAGGCTGATTAGCAACAATCCCAATCGAGCGACCTTCCATACGGGCAAAGCCGATCAAAATATTTTTTGCATAGTCTGGCTGTAATTCAAAGAACTCACCATCATCGACAATCTTTTCGATCAACTCTTTCATGTCGTATGGTTGATTGGGGTTGCTTGGAACTAGGGTATCCAGTGAAAAATCAGGCTCTTCAGTACGCATCGCTCCATTGATCATGGGCGGTTTTTCACGATTAGATAATGGCAGGTAGTTAAAGAAACGACGGAGCATCATGATTGCATCCACGTCATTATCAAATGCCAAATCACAAACACCTGAGATGGTAGAGTGTGTAATAGCACCACCCAGCTCTTCTGCAGTAACATCTTCATGCGTCACAGTCTTGACCACTTCTGGTCCAGTGACAAACATATATGAGCTATCTTTAACCATGAAAATGAAGTCCGTTAGCGCTGGCGAGTAGACAGCGCCGCCAGCTGATGGCCCCATGATCAGAGAAATTTGTGGAATGACGCCAGAAGCAGTTACATTGCGCTGAAAAATTTCTGCATAGCCACCTAAAGATGCAACACCTTCTTGGATGCGTGCACCACCAGAGTCGTTCAAGCCGATGACCGGTGCACCAACTTTAATTGCTTGATCCATGATCTTGCAAATCTTCTCTGCATGGGCCTCCGAAAGAGAGCCACCCAAAACAGTAAAGTCTTGTGAGAATACAAACACTAGACGACCATTAATCATGCCGTAACCCGTCACAACGCCATCGCCAGGGACGGCTTGATCAGCCATACCAAAATCATGGCAGCGGTGTTCTACAAACATATCCCATTCTTCAAAAGTTCCCGCATCCAACAAAAGCTCAATGCGCTCACGTGCAGTGAGCTTACCCTTTGCATGTTGAGCGGCAATACGCTTTTGACCGCCACCGAGTCTGGCAAGTTCACGCTTGGCTTCAAGCTGCTGAATGATTTCTTTCATAACTATTCCTTAGAAAAATTCGTGCCCCATTGCCTCAAGTAAACGCCTTGCCGCAACTGAAGCAGCCATAGTTCCTTGATTTACTTGAGCGCTTAAATCAGGCAACAGTGCCTGAACTGCTGGGTGGTTCTGAAAAGCATTTTTAAGTCCAGCATCAATTCGATCCGACATCCAAGCGCCTGATTGTGCTTTGCGACGAGCCTGTAGGAGACCGTTTGCATTTTGTAGTTCTTGGAAACGTAGAATTTTTTCCCACAACTCTGGCAGTCCCACTCCTTCTAAAGCACTCAGAGTCATTACGGTGGGATGCCAAAACTCTTGATTGTGAGAAGCGTGTTCAGGGTTTCCCTGAAAACCCAAAAGACGAAGCGAACTCGTAATAAATAATTGCGCACGCATGGCGGCATCAGGATCGATATCCGCCTTATTGATCACAATCAGATCGGCAATTTCCATAACGCCTTTTTTAATGGCCTGAAGATCATCGCCAGCATTAGGTAATTGCATTAGCAAGAACATGTCTGTCATGCCAGCAACTGCAATCTCACTTTGCCCAACCCCGACCGTTTCTACGATCACAATGTCAAAACCAGCTGCCTCAGCAACCAACATGGCTTCACGGGTTTTTTCAGCAACACCGCCTAAGGTACAGGAAGATGGGCTTGGTCGAATGAACGCGTTATCCAAAACGGATAGCCTTTCCATACGAGTTTTATCGCCCAAAATAGACCCCCCAGATAGACTGGAAGAAGGATCGATTGCAAGCACAGCAACACGGTGGCCCTTGTTAATCAAATACAAGCCGAGGGTTTCAATCAAAGTCGATTTACCCACACCAGGGACTCCAGAAATCCCAAGACGAAACGACTTTCCGGTCTTCGGCAATAAAGCATTGAGCACGTCATCCGCACGTTTGCGGTGATCCATGCGAGTAGATTCAAGCAAAGTAATAATCTTAGCTAAAGCACGGCGCTGTAATGACGAAGGCTCGCTAGTGAGATCATTCACTAAAGTTTGGTCGACTACATTAAGCATGCGGATGCGTCCTTATTTAGTCTGCGCTTACTGTGGCTTTGTAGATTTACGAATCTGCTCTAGTACATCCTTAGCTGAAGCCGGAATCGGGGTACCGGGTCCATAAATGCCTTTGACACCAGCTTCGTACAAGAACTCGTAATCCTGTCTTGGAATAACGCCGCCAACGAAAACGATGATGTCATCGGATCCCTGTCTTTTGAGCTCCGCGATGATCGCGGGAACTAAAGTCTTGTGACCTGCTGCTAACGTAGAGACTCCAAGAGCATGAACGTCATTCTCGATCGCTTGTCGAGCACACTCCTCTGGAGTTTGAAACAAAGGACCTATGTCCACGTCAAAACCCAGATCGGCAAAGGCGGTCGCCACTACCTTGGCGCCACGATCATGGCCGTCCTGGCCTAGTTTTGCGATCATTACGCGTGGACGACGGCCGAAGTCTTTTGCAAATTCAGCGATTTCTACTTTCAATTTTTCCCAGCCTTCCGCTGAATCGTAAGCAGCTGCATACACACCAGTCACTTTTTGAGTATCGGCGCGATGGCGCCCGTAAACTTTTTCTAACGCATCAGAAACTTCACCAACCGTGGCACGTAAGCGAATGGCTTGAACAGCCAACTCTAGTAAATTGCCGGAACCATCTTCTGCAGCTTGAGTTAATGCAGCTAATGCATCCTCTACCTTATGAGTGTCGCGCTTTGCTTTGATATTTTTCAATCGGACAATTTGGCTCTCACGAACCTTATCGTTATCGATCATCAAGACATCGACTAAATCTTCTTTATCGAGCTTGTATTTATTTACCCCAACAATTACATCAGAACCAGAATCAATCTTGGCCTGCTTTTCGGCAGCAGCCGCTTCAATCTTCAGCTTAGCCCAACCACTTTCTACCGCCTTCGTCATACCACCCATAGCATCAACTTCTTGAATAATCTCCCAAGCTTTGTCAGCCATTTCTTGGGTGAGGTTTTCCATCATGTAGGAGCCGGCCCAAGGATCGATCACGCTCGTGATGTGCGTCTCTTCCTGGAGAATCAATTGGGTATTACGAGCAATGCGACTGGAGAACTCGGATGGTAAGGCAATTGCCTCATCAAATGAGTTCGTATGCAAAGACTGTGTACCACCAAACACCGCTGCCATTGCCTCTACAGTCGTACGCACAACATTGTTGTAGGGATCTTGCTCTGTTAATGACCAGCCTGATGTTTGGCAATGTGTACGTAACATTAAGGACTTTGGATTTTTAGGTTCAAATGATTTCATGATGCGCCACCACAGTAGTCGTGCTGCGCGCAACTTGGCTACTTCTAAGTAAAAGTTCATGCCAATAGCAAAGAAAAAAGAAAGGCGACCGGCAAAGCCATCGACATCTAATCCCTTGGCCAGTGCGGTTTTGACATACTCTTTACCATCCGCCAAGGTAAACGCTAATTCAAGAACTTGGTTCGCACCCGCTTCTTGCATGTGGTAACCCGAAATTGAGATCGAGTTAAATTTAGGCATATGCTTGGCGGTGTACTCAATGATGTCACCAATGATTCGAATAGAGGGCTCAGGTGGATAGATATAGGTATTACGCACCATAAACTCTTTCAGAATGTCATTCTGAATGGTCCCTGATAGCAATTCTTGTTTAACGCCCTGCTCTTCACCAGCCACAATGTAGCCTGCTAGCACAGGTAAAACTGCGCCATTCATCGTCATCGAAACAGATACTTTGTCCAATGGAATGCCATCAAACAAAATCTTCATATCTTCTACGGAATCAATTGCGACACCAGCTTTACCAACGTCACCGGTAACACGCGGATGATCAGAGTCATAACCGCGATGTGTTGCCAAGTCAAATGCTACGGAGACACCTTGGCCACCCGCATCCAGCGCTTTTCGATAAAAGGCATTCGATTCCTCCGCGGTTGAGAAACCCGCATATTGGCGAATAGTCCATGGACGCACCGAATACATCGTTGCTTGAGGTCCGCGAACAAAAGGCTCAAATCCTGGCAATGAATGTGTGTACTGAAGGCCATCGATATCTTCTGCTGTGTACAAGGCTTTTAGATGAATTCCATCCGGGGTCTGCCAGCCCAATTTATTAATATCGCCATTAGGCGCAGACTTTTGGGCAGATTTTTTCCAGTCATCCAGATTGCTATCCGGCACATTGGGCCAACTGTTTGTTGAATTCGTTGCAGGCTTTTTTCCACTCGCACTCATAAAGCGCTCCTTTGGCTTTACTACGTTGTCACTAAAAATGAACACCCATTTTGCTTGACATTTCTGAATTTGTCTAGATACTGTATACATAATTATGAATACAAAACTCATTAACAGGCCACTTTACGAAGATGTTGCCGAACGTCTGCGAGAGCAAATCTTTGCTCATGAATTAGCTCCAGGTAGCTGGTTGGATGAGCAAAGTCTGGCTTTAGCATTTGGCATTAGCCGCACACCCATGCGTGAAGCAATCAAAGTACTTGCCTCAGAGGGGCTCGTAACCACCAAAATGAATAAAGGTGCTTACGTTACTGAGGTTGAAAGGCGTGATTTAGAGCAAATCTTTACTGTTCTATCCCTCCTGGAGGGTCAGGCTGCAAAAGAAACGGCTCTCAAGGCAACTGAAGCGCAACTGACCCAGCTAGATGATCTGCACCACCGCCTAGAAAAGGCTGCAGCTGACAGAGATATGGGCCAATTTTTTGAGATTAATGTCAAATTTCATGAATTGATCCAAGAAATTGCCGGCAACCCTTGGATGAATGGAGTCATCGCTGATTTACGCAAAGTTCTTAAACTACAAAGGCGAGATTCATTAAGTAGGAATGGTCGCTTGCTAAGCTCACTAATTGAGCATCGCGAGATTCTCCAAGCCATCCTCAAAAGAGATCCTTTAGCTGCCGAAGCAGCTATGCGTAAACACCTGGCTCATGGACTGGAAGCAGCCCAGTAATCTAACCTTAGATACAGGGAGTGAAACCCCTTAAAGAACAAAGGCTTAGGTGATCAACCTAAGCCTTTCGGTAAATACTAGAGTGCTGGAATTCTATTTCTTTACTACGAAATTTCCAGGCAGTGATGCGATATAAGCAGCCATATCCTTAAGATCGGCATCGGAAAAGGGTTGGGACTGAGAGCTCATAATTGCATTATTGCGACCAAATTGAGGATTGGAATTGCCCACTTGATAGGCGCGTAAGGCATAGTAAAGATATTCTGGATATTGTCCAGCTAGCTTTGGATAAGCAGGTAGGATTGGCGCATTGAGGTTGGCACCGTGACAGGCGGCGCAATTGGCCTTCTCTACCAGAGTCTTACCTTTGTCAATGCTAGAAGCTTGAGCAAAGCCAATGCTGGAAAATAAAATAGCAGTAATCAGTGCGAATTTCATAAACGTGTCTCTAAAAATCACTTCAATGGGTTTTTGGGCGAGCTAGTGGTTTGCGCGGCGTAGTACTCACCAATATCGGCCATGTCCTGATCAGACAGGCTAGCTGCGATCGCTCGCATTGTTGGATGCTTTCTTTCGCCCTTCTTGTAAGCCGCTAAAGAACCGGCAATGTAGGCAGCGTTTTGACCGCCAATCATGGGTACTTTGTAGACCAAAGGATAGTCGGCGCGGTAATCAGGAATTGCATGGCAACCAATACAGAGCCAAACTTTGCCTTGGCCAGCTTGGGCCGAGCCCTTGACATCCTGAGCTTGAGCAGCAAAACCAACTAGAGCCAAAGCTGCGCAAAGGGTCAATTGGGAAAGAATGAGGTGTTTTTTCATAGAAATCATTGTTAACGAGTTTGATTTAAATCAACATCAAGATTATAGCGGAGACGGGTTGAGAGTCCCCATTTCAGATGCTGAAAACGCTAAAAACGCAGGAACAGTCGTATGCCCACTTTCGAAGTAAGATTTGTTAGTTACCTAAAACCCACAAACATACTGCCAAGCCATGACAAACCACATTAGCGATCGACTGAAGACCCTTGGCATTGAATTGCCACCCTCTGGGGCCCCTGCCGCCGCCTACGTGATGGCTGCCACCACTGGTAATACAGTGTTTCTTTCCGGTCATATTGCCAAGAAAGATGGCAAGCCTTGGGTTGGTAAGCTCGGTTTAAATATGGATACAGATACAGGCAAGGAAGCTGCAAAATCGATTGCGATTGACTTGATCTCCACCTTACAGAATCACTTGGGTTCATTGGATAGGGTAAAGCGCATTGTCAAGGTAATGGGCTTAGTCAACTCCACTAGTGAATATACCGAGCAACACTTGGTTGTGAATGGCTGCTCAGAATTACTCTTCGAGGTATTTGGCGATGCGGGAAAACATGCCAGAAGCGCATTTGGTGTCGCTCAAATTCCTTTGGGTGCTTGCGTTGAAATTGAACTCATTGCTGAAATTTAGAAATCTAAGGCAAGCTTAATTTGTATTTAAGGATGTCCTCTGGCGTGTCAACATCCATTACAAAAGCTGGATTTTGCGTTTCCATGATTCGCACCCTCTCAGGGTGCATATCCATATAAGCTCGACAAACCATTCCTGGTATTGTTAAAACCGCTTGCACTGCCGCTTTGGAAAATAGGACTGGGTTGCCGCGCCGTCCACCCAACATCGGTAGGATTATTTCCTCACCTGGATTGCGCCTAGAAAATGCTTCTAGTAACTCTTGAATTTCTCGAGCGCCAATCTGAGATTGGTCTGATAGCGCGACTAATAAAACGTCAAATTCACTTTGGAGTGACTCCAAACCCAAACGCACAGAGGATGCTTGGCCTTTTTCTGGGGTGATATTACGAACAGTCTTGAGTAGAAAAGTGAGAGCGGTATTGATCTTGGCTATTTCGGACTCAATCGTCTCGGCATGAAAACCTGTTACAACAAGGTATTCAACAGGGGCAAATTGTTGAATTGCAATTGAAAATCGCTCTAGGAGAGTGTGTTTATCTTTACGAAGTAAGGCTTTAGGGTGTCCACCCAAACGACTACCCTCACCGGCAGCAAGCAAAAGAACGGCAAGTCGTAACTTCGAGGTTTGAGCGGATGGGCTGGAACTTGTCATTAGAGTGATAATAATTACATTAGCAGCAAATAATAAGTATAAAAATATTTAAGACATGAAATGAATAGCACCGATTTAAGCGTATTAAAAGCCTCCGTCGATTGGCTTAAAGGCGGCCATCCCGTTGCTATTGCCACTGTAGTGCAGACTTGGGGTTCAGCCCCTAGACCTATTGGCTCTTGGCTTGCTATTAGGGGCGATGGTCAAGTGACCGGATCAGTTTCTGGTGGATGCGTCGAGGATGACTTAATTCGGCGTGTTCAAACTGAAATATTGACTAATGACTTGCCAGAGATGGTCGTCTATGGCATTAGCCAACAAGAAGCCGCTCGCTTTGGCCTGCCCTGCGGTGGGACACTGCGATTGCTAGTGGAACCAAAACCTGAGCTCGCTGTTTTAGAGGCAATCCTGGCCTCGATCTCTGAACACCAAATCACCTCACGTACGGTTGACCTACTCACTGGTAAATCTCGACTTGAATCTGGTGATCGTAATGAGGCCTTTATTTGTAATGATCACCTGATGAAAACTACTTATGGACCGCGTTGGCGCATGGTGATCATTGGCGCAGGACAGTTATCGCTTTACACGGCAGACTTTGCCCTGGCATCGGATTTTGAAGTGATCGTGATTGATCCACGTGAAGAATATGCCGAAGGGATGAATCGCGAGCATATTCAATTTATCAAAGGGATGCCCGATGATGTACTACTAGAAATTGGTGTCGATTCACATACGGCTGTGGTGGCCTTAACGCACGATCCCAAGCTGGATGACATGGCGCTGATGGAGGCTTTAAAGTCGACCGCCTTTTATGTTGGGGCGCTAGGTAGTCGAGTCAATACTCAAAAGCGCAAAGCCCGCCTAATAGACTTTGATGTTACGCAAGAGCAAGTAGAGCGACTTCATGGCCCTGTTGGCTTATTCATTGGTGCCCTCACACCACCAGAAATCGCTGTTTCAATTCTGGCAGAAGTCATTTCCGCCAAATATGGCGTACCCATACCCAAAAAGATGTGAGTGGAAAATAAAAAACCCGATCAGTTGAAGACCGGGTTTTTAAGCTCTGAAAACGATTTAGCTTCTTAATTCGCTTTTAGCTTCCCATCTTTTAATCTAGGTTCGACAAAGTGGCCTTTACGAGCACGATTACCTGCGAACGATTTCAAGGTTTTAGCATCCAGATTGAGCTCGGTTGGCTTACCAGCACGTCCAGCCCCAGAGTAGGTAGCGCCTTGGGCACTAACCGCAATTGCGGAAGCCAGCTTCTCTTTATCATCCAAGCCCATCAAGATCACACCCTTGCCACCAGTGGGCAGACGCTTGAGTTCATCCAATGGAAACACCAATAATTTAGAGCCTTCAGACAGACAAGCGACCTGCTTCATACCAGCAGTAACCTTAGCGGCCCCCAGAGGCGCATCACCGCCCGGGAATTTACTATCGATACCAACGAAGGACTTACCTGCTTTATTACGGGTAGTCATATCAGCCACATTAGCCAAGAAACCGTTTCCAGATCTGGTGGAAATCAATACCAAATCATCAGCTTGACCAGCGTAATACGCCACCATCTGCGATCCAGCAGCGAGGTTCACAAAGCTCGTTAGTGGCGAACCATCGCCTCGGGCGCCCGGCAACTCGCTTACTGGGACCGTGTAAACGCGACCATCACTGCCAAAGCCCTGTATGACATCGACAGTACGACATTCAAAGGTGCTGTAGAGGGCATCGCCTGCTTTAAAGCCGAACTGAGTTGCATCATGCTCATGGCCTTGTCGAACGCGTACCCAGCCCTTTTGAGAGACGATCACTGTAACCGGTTCATCCAATACTTTCGTCTCTGCGATAGCGCGCTTATCTTCTTGAATCAAGGTACGACGATCATCGCCAAAATCCTTCATATCAGATTCAATTTCTTTGATGATGCGTTTACGAAGAACGATATCACTCTGTAACAAGCCTTGGAGATCATCACGCTCAGACTTCAGCTCTTTAAGCTCTTGTTCAATCTTGATGCCTTCGAGACGAGCCAATTGACGCAAGCGGATATCGAGGATATCTTCTGCCTGTCGATCGCTGAGCTTGAATTCTTTAATCAGATCTACTTTAGGCTCATCGCTATTGCGAATAATCTTAATGACCTTATCAATATTCAGAAGAACAATTAAGCGCCCTTCCAAAATATGCATCCGGTCATTCACTTTTCCTAAGCGATACTGAGTACGACGTGTAACCGTACCCACCCTGAAAGAAATCCACTCAGCAATGATCTCTTTTAAACCTTTTTGACGTGGACGACCATCGGTTCCGATCATCACCAAGTTCATTGGCGCATTGGACTCTAAGGAAGTGTGGGCAAGTAATAAGTTGGCGAACTCGTTGACATCAATATTTTTACTCTTAGGCTCAAATACCAGACGAACGGCAGCGTCTTTACTAGATTCATCGCGAACGCCATCGAGCACATTCAAAATAGTCGACTTGAGATTACTCTGCTCTGGAGTCAAGGTCTTCTTACCGACTTTGACTTTAGGATTGGTGATCTCTTCAATCTCTTGTAGCACGCGCTGGGATGAAGTAGATGGGGGCAATTCATTGACAACAATCTGCCACTGACCGCGTGCCAATTCTTCAATAGACCAACGTGCGCGCACTTTCAGACTGCCACGACCAGCTTCATAAATCTGTGCAATTTCTGCCGGGGAAGAAATAATTTGGCCGCCACCTGGATAGTCTGGTCCAGGAATAATTTCAAGCAGCTCTGCAGTGCTCATCTTTGGAGACTTCATAAGTGCAATAGCAGCACTAGCGACCTCACGTAAATTATGTGAAGGGATTTCAGTTGCCATACCCACAGCAATACCGGATGCGCCGTTCAATAGAACAAACGGCAAGCGCGCTGGCAATAACTTGGGCTCCTGGAAAGAGCCGTCATAGTTCGGTGCAAAATCTACCGTACCTTCATCAATTTCACTGAGCAATAGACCAGCAATTTTTGTTAAGCGTGCTTCCGTATAACGCATGGCAGCAGCACCGTCTCCATCACGAGAACCGAAATTACCCTGACCATCAATTAGCGGGTAACGCAAAGAGAAGCTTTGCGCAAGGCGAACTAATGCGTCATAAGCCGATTGATCGCCATGAGGATGAAATTTACCTAATACATCCCCCACAACACGGGCGCTCTTAACGGGCTTTGCATCAGCTCGCAAGCCCATTTCGCTCATCGAGAACAAAATGCGGCGCTGTACTGGTTTTTGGCCATCGGATACATCAGGCAATGCGCGGCCCTTTACAACACTAATTGCGTAGTCCAAATAGGCACGCTCTGCATAGACTGCTAGCGTGAGGCTATCTTTGTCATCCTCATTCAGCTCGACTATTTTTGGATCATGTGGATCCCGAGGACCACCTACTTCTGCAGGGATTGACTCGCGGACTTCAGTAATATTCATTTCAACTGACTCACCAGCAAATAGGTCTGCTTGGTCAGTCGTAGCATCACCTGGGGTTTTTTTGATCGCCATTAGATATCCGCCTCTACTTCGTTACCGCGCTCTTCCAACCAATCACGGCGTGCCCCCGATTCAGATTTACCCATCAGCATATCCATTGTTTTAATTGTTTCATCTTCCGTCCAAGTACCTAGCGTCACTGGTAATAAACGACGGGTATCTGGATTTAAGGTGGTATCCCATAGCTGCTCTGCACTCATCTCACCCAGGCCTTTAAAGCGGGAGATTTGCCAAGCAGATTCTTTAACACCATCTTTACGTAACTTATCTTCAATAGCTTGAAGTTCGTTGGCATCTAGGGCATAAATTTTTTGTGCGGGCTTTTTACCCCGTGCTGGTGCATCAACCCTAAATAATGGCGGACGTGAAATATGAATGTGGCCCAACTCAATTAACTTAGGAAAATGCTTGTAAAACAGGGTCAACAGTAGCACCTGAATATGCGCACCATCAACGTCCGCATCTGACAAAATGCAGACTTTACCGTAACGTAAGTTCGATAAATCGGGGCTGTCATTAGCGCCATGTGGATCCACACCAATTGCTACAGCAATATCATGCACTTCATTGTTAGCAAATAAGCGGTCGCGTTCAGCTTCCCAAGTATTTAGGACTTTGCCTCGCAAAGGCAAGATGGCTTGATATTCTTTATTGCGGCCCATCTTGGCAGAGCCACCTGCTGAATCACCCTCGACAAGGAAGATTTCATTGAGGCCAATATCTTCGCTTTCACAATCAGTTAGCTTTCCAGGTAGAACGGCTACACCAGAAGATTTTTTCTTTTCTACCTTCTGACCAGCGCGGGTTCTTGCCTGGGCTTGCTTGATGACTAAGTCAGCCAGTTTGCGGCCGTAATCTACGTGCTCATTTAGCCAAAGCTCTAATGCTGATTTTGCATATCCAGAAACTAAGCGCACTGCATCTCTAGAATTCAAACGCTCTTTAATTTGACCTTGGAACTGCGGATCTAATACCTTAGCGGACAATATGAATGAAGCACGAGCGAAGACATCTTCAGGCATTAACTTGACACCCTTTGGCTGCAAAGCATGCATCTCAATAAAACCTTTGACTGCGTTAAAGAGGCCTTCACGCAAACCGCTTTCATGGGTTCCGCCTGCAGGAGTCGGAATCAGGTTCACGTAGCTCTCGCGCACTGGCGCACCATCTTCGGTCCAGGTCACGACCCAAGCCGCACCCTCGCCTTCGGCAAAAGAATCGTCTTCACCATTCCCGGTGGCATATTGCTCACCCTCAAAAGGCGGAATGACTTCTGCGCCATGACCTGCATGAGCCATCGCTTCATTTAAATAGCCACGTAATCCTTGGGCGTATTGCCAAGTTTGGCTTTCACCAGACTTTTCTTGAATGAGCGTGACTTTAACGCCGGGTAGCAAAACTGCCTTAGAGCGCAGTAAACGAATGAGCTCTGGCATTGGTATACCCGGGCTATCAAAATACTTACCATCAGGCCATGCACGCACACGAGTGCCGTGTGATTTATCTTCTTTACCAGCAGCGCTGATCTTGAGTTTCTCGATTACCTTGCCATCAGCAAAGGTCAGAGTCGAGATTTGGCCTTCACGCCATACTGTGACCTCTAAACGTTTTGACAAGGCATTGGTGACGGATACGCCGACGCCATGTAAACCACCTGAGAAGGCGTATGCGCCACCGCTACCCTTTTCAAATTTTCCGCCAGCATGTAACTGGGTAAAGACGATTTCAACAACAGGTAATTTCTCGGTGGGATGCATTCCTACTGGAATACCGCGCCCATCATCCTCTACGCTCACACTACTATCGGCATGCAAAGTCACGATGATGTGCTTGCCAAATCCGCCTAAGGCCTCATCAGAAGCGTTATCCAACACCTCCTGAATGATGTGTAAGGGATTATCAGTTCGGGTGTACATTCCCGGCCGTTGACGGACGGGTTCAAGCCCTTTGAGGACTTGAATCGATGATTCGCTGTATTCGGAAGTTTTACGGGTAGCCATGCGCGCAAATTGTAGTCATGTCTGAGTCAAATCCAGAATTTTCCTGAATTACCCCTCTATTCATGCCAAAATCTAGGAATGGGAGCCTTAAGTCATATTCGCGTTTTAGACCTCAGCCGTGTTCTTGCCGGCCCGTGGTGCGCACAAAATCTTGCCGATCTCGGCGCCGATGTCATCAAAGTGGAGCGACCAGGTGTTGGAGATGACACTCGTCATTGGGGCCCTCCCTTTGTGAAAGATGCTCAAGGCAATGAAACTGCAGAAACGGCATATTTCATCTGCATTAATCGCAATAAGCGCTCTATTACGGTCGATATCAGCAAGCCAGAAGGCCAAGAAATCATTCGTCAGCTCGCTAAAGAGTCTGATGTGGTGATTGAAAACTACAAAGTCGGGGATTTGGCCAAATACGGCCTAGATTATGAAAGCCTGAAAGGGCTCAAGCCAGACCTGATTTATTGCTCCATTACGGGTTTTGGACAAAACGGGCCGTATGCCCAACGTCCCGGATATGATTTCATCATCCAGGGAATGGGTGGTTTTATGAGTGTTACCGGAGAAGCGGACGACTTTCCGGGCGCTAGCCCCCAAAAAGCTGGTGTCGCTATAGCGGATATCTTCACTGGCATGTATGCCAGCACAGCTATCTTGGCTGCAGTAATACATCGGGACCAAACTGGTCAGGGTCAATATATTGATATGGCCCTACTAGATACTCAAATTGCGGTCATGGCTAATGTTTCTAGCGCCTACCTATGCTCTGATAAGGTGCCTCGTCGCTGGGGTAATGCCTCGCCCATTATTGTTCCCTATCAAACCTTTCCCACCGCAGATGGCTGGATGATTGTGGCGGTTGGTAATGACGGTCAATTTAAGCACTTTGTCACAGCGGGTGGCGAAGCTCACTTGGCACAAAACCCCCTCTTCATCAATAACCCTTTGCGCGTTGAAAATCGTAAATCATTGGTTCCGTTATTAGAAGTGATGACCCGTCGAAAAACGAAAGCTGAATGGATTGCCCTTTTGGAATCAGCCAATGTACCTTGCGGTCCAATCAATAACTTTGAAGAAGTCTTCGATAATGAACAGGTGAAAGCGCGAGGCGTTCAAGTTGAAGTTCCTCACCCAACCGCAGGCACTATGAAATTAGTTGCCAGTCCAATGAGGCTATCTGAGACCCCAGTAGATATTCGTCTTGCGCCTCCAACCCTTGGGCAGCATACCGATCAGATTTTGCGGGAGCGATTAAAGCTCGATCCTGAGACAATTGCCGCATTACAAGAAAAAGGCATCATCTAACTCCTAACAAGCGCTTGTAATGCTGATCATGACGCCGATGCAGTCATTGCAGTAATTTCCAGAACTTCTCGCCGTAGCACAATGGATAGTGCACATGCCTCCTAAGCGTGGGATACAGGTTCGATTCCTGTCGGCGGGACCACTCCTTAATAAAAAACTTATCCACAGCCCATGTGGATAAATCTCTAAAAGTTTTCGTAAGTCTCAGATTTGTATGGAGCGACCTAGATTGCTTAAATTATGTGCATCTGTCTCTGATAATAAAATCAGAAAAGATCTGTTGACAATTCAAATTTGCTTATGAATTTAAAGGCAGATTTTTTAAAAGTTGGCAATTTCTCTTACACTGAAGCCATGCATAAGATCACTACTAGCACCATCGCAGCTCTCGAGGAGATGCTCCAAAACTCAGCACGGCCAGCCCCGCAGGACTTTTTACCCATTTACTTTTTAGGTGGCGCTACAGTGAGGCTAGTTATTGGGCACCTAAACCCGGATTTCGCTCCTTATTTACTGGAATCCTTGGCTAAAAACCCGATTGCTCATGTAGAAATGGGTCATGATCAAATGACTATCGGTCGCGCAAGGCCCCTAGCACTCTCAGGGAGTCTGGCGAAATTAGCCGATCGGATGCACCAAGGCGGGTTCATTCCTGGCTGGCGAAAAGAGGATTTTGCGTGGATTGACGAAAATGGTCATGAATACTTCCGTTTAGAACGTTCAGCCTTCCGGACTTTTGGCTTTCGTAGCATGGCAACCCATATCAACGGCTATACCAAGGCCGGCAACCTCTGGCTTGGACGCCGGAGCGAAACCAAGGCTACTGACCCTGGTCGCTTAGATAACCTGGCGGCAGGCGGGATTGGAGCTGATGAAACACCGTGGGTGAACGCCCGACGTGAACTTTGGGAAGAAGCGGGTGTTCCTCCCCAGATTTCTGATCAAATCGAGCCGATCGGTCGTATTCATATGCGCCGCCCCATTCCGGGACGGGGTTTTCATGATGAGCAGCTCTATATCTATGATTTAGAGCTTGCCGAAAACTTTGTACCCACCAACCATGATGGCGAAGTCAGTAGTTTTATTGAAATCTCACTTTCTGAGGCTGCAGCGCGCATTTTGGCCGATGAATTCACAGGCGATGCTGCCTTTGTAACGGCCGATTTCATTTTGCGCAATACCAAGGCCAGCTGAGTTTGACCGACTAAGCTGGTAACTTGATTTTGATCATCCATGCCAGAACTAATTCGTGGTTAAATGTGTCTTAAGGATGAAACAGGGGTGCCCTCCAGCGTTGTTTGCTACGAGGAGCTGAGAAAGACCCTATAACCCGATCCAGGTAATGCTGGCGTGGGGAGTTTTTATCAGACCGTCACCCGGTTTCGTCCATCTAAATTAAGTCAGGAGATGGACATGAGTGCGAACAATAAAACAAAACAAGAGATTCCAAGTTTAAAGAGCTTGGAGCGCGATTTCGGCCAGAAATTTGCCTACCCAGCGTCTACGAAAACCTATCTAGAGGGATCACGCCCAGATATCAAGGCGCCGATTCGAATGATTGAACAGCTATCGACGCGCGTTGGTGAAGAGATGGTGGCCAATCCCCCTATTCCTGTTTATGACACCTCTGGTCCTTATAGCGATCCTGAAGTGTTAATTAATCTTGAAAAAGGTTTGCCTTTATTGCGCAAAAATTGGATCGAAGAGCGTGGCGATACTGATCAACTAACAGGCCCCTCTTCTGAGTATGGGGTTGCTCGGTCCATCGATGAGGCAACACAAAGCTTGCGTTTTGCCCACATCAATCCCCCGCGCGTTGCGAGAGCCGGTAATAACGTAAGCCAGATGCATTACGCCCGCAAAGGAATCATTACCCCTGAGATGGAGTATGTTGCTTTGCGTGAGTCCATGGGCCTTGAGCAATTACGTAAGAATCCGGAATACAAGCAATTACTTAAGCAACATGCCGGCAAGAGCTATGGCGCCAACCTACCAGACATCGTTACTGGTGAATTCGTGCGCTCAGAAATCGCAGCTGGTCGCGCAATCATTCCGGCAAACATTAATCATCCAGAACTAGAGCCAATGATTATTGGCCGCAATTTCAGGGTAAAGATTAACGGTAATTTGGGTAATTCTGCTGTGACTTCCTCGATCAATGAAGAGGTCGAGAAGATGGTGTGGTCCATACGTTGGGGTGCAGACACCATCATGGATCTGTCTACCGGCAAACACATTCATGAGACTCGTGAGTGGATCATTCGTAACTCTCCAGTTCCTATTGGTACAGTTCCGATTTATCAGGCATTAGATAAAACTGGTGGTATCGCTGAGGACCTGACTTGGGAAATGTTCCGTGACACCTTAGTTGAGCAAGCTGAGCAGGGCGTGGACTATTTCACAATTCATGCGGGTGTATTGCTGCGTTATGTTCCATTAACAGCAGATCGTATTACCGGCATTGTCTCTCGCGGCGGATCTATCATGGCCAAGTGGTGCTTAGCCCACCATAAAGAAAACTTCCTTTATACGAAGTTTGATGAAATTTGCGAAATCATGAAAGCCTATGACGTGTCATTTAGTCTAGGCGATGGTTTGCGTCCAGGCTGTATTGCCGACTCCAATGATGCAGCGCAGTTTGGTGAGCTCCATACCCTCGGTGAATTAACTGCTAAGGCCTGGAAGCATGATGTTCAAGTCATGATTGAAGGCCCTGGTCATGTTCCAATGCAGCGCATTGAAGAGAATATGACAGAGGAGTTAAAGCACTGCTTAGAGGCGCCTTTTTACACTCTCGGACCACTCATTACCGATATCGCTCCAGGTTACGATCACATCACTAGCGGTATTGGTGCTGCGCAAATCGGTTGGTACGGCACAGCGATGCTCTGCTATGTCACACCAAAAGAGCATTTAGGTTTACCCGATAAAGAAGATGTCCGCACTGGCATCATTACTTACAAGATTGCAGCGCATGGCGCAGACTTGGCTAAAGGTTTGCCGGGTGCTCAGGTGCGAGATAACGCCTTATCGAAAGCGCGTTTTGAGTTCCGCTGGGAAGATCAATTTAATCTAGGCTTAGATCCAGAGCGTGCCCGTGAATACCACGATGCCACCTTACCTGCTGAAGGCGCAAAGATTGCACACTTCTGCTCGATGTGTGGTCCGAAGTTCTGCTCTATGAAGATCACTCAAGAAGTGCGTGATTACGCGGCAACATTAGATGCAGACGGCAATCCAAAAGCGAAAGTCATTCCGATCACCGCAGAGGCAGCTAGCGATCCTGCAAAAGGTATGGAAGAAATGTCAGCAGAGTTTCGTAAGCGCGGTAGCGAGATTTATCAGTAAGTGAACAACGTATTCTCAAGCGGTAAGTACGCCATCGTTGGCGCCGGCCTCATGGGCCGGCTGCTGGCGGTCGCACTTGCTAAGCGCGGTGCTCAGGTAGAGTTGTTTGAGAAAGGTAGCTCTGATGCTTCGGGTTCTGCTGCCCGCATTGCTGCTGCGATGTTAGCCCCGCTCGCCGAATCAGCCATTACTGAAGATAACGTTGTGCGCATGGGTGTCCATAGCCTTCCGCGCTGGAAGCAGCTGATTAATGAGTTGGCTAAGCCAGTCTTCTTTCAGCAAGATGGCACCCTGATTTTGTGGCATCGGCAGGATGCGAGTGATGCGGAACGCTTTGCCTCTCACCTAGAGAGAAATTGCGATCGCAATACAGCCTTATCCAGACCATTACATTTGGATAGTCAGTCTTTAGAGAAGATTCAGCCTGGTATTGCCGATCGATTTGCGCAGGGACTTTACCTTCCCAATGAGGGCCAGTTAGATAATCGTCAATTATTGGAGGCCTTGTTAGTCGAATTAACACTGATGAAGGTTCCTTGCCATTGGCAACAATCTGCTAATCCAGAGCAACTTCGTAAAGATGCAAATGGCTTCAATTGGGTTATTGATTGTCGCGGGCTTGGCGCAAAGAACTCTTGGAAACATTCCGGCGATGCTTCCAAAGATTTGCGTGGCGTACGTGGTGAAGTGATTCGTCTGTATGCCCCAGAAGTAAAACTGTGTCGCCCCACTCGTTTGATTCATCCACGCTATCCAATTTATATTGCGCCTAAAGAAGACGATGTCTATGTTGTTGGCGCTACCGAGATTGAATCGGAAGATCTATCCCCAATGAGCGTGCGATCTGCCATGGAACTACTCAGCGCCACCTATACCGTCCATAGCGGATTTGCTGAAGCGCGTATTTTGGAAATGGCTACGCAATGTCGCCCTACGCTCAAAGATAACCTTCCCGAAATTGCCATCGATCGCAGCTCAAGTAGTGCTGACCTCATGATGATTAATGGGCTGTATCGACATGGCTTCATGATCTCACCAGCTATTCTGGATTGCGCTCTTGAACTTCTCAGTGAAGGCACTAGCGCTACGGCGATGAGCTTAGGTTTGCAGGTGACAGCCGCTAACACTCATCAGGAGATGAGCGCATGCGCGTAATCGTTAATCAGATTGCAAAAGAAGTTTCTGACGGTAGCACTATTGATGATGTTCTCTTGCTCATCGATGCAAAGCCGCCTTTTGCTGTCGCAATTAATTATGAATTCGTCCCGAAGACTCGCCATGCCGAAGAAGTTTTGCGTGAGGGCGATGAGATGGAAGTGATTTCACCAGTCACTGGTGGCTGATTTACAGAGATCTTTATAAGTAATTTATTAACATGACTGCTCCCTTAGCCATCCCAACGAATACATCAGATCCCTTGGTACTGTATGGTGAAACTTTTGCTAGCCGTTTATTGCTAGGTACATCACGCTACCCTTCCCCACAAGTTCTGGAGAATGCCGTTAAGCAATCGAACCCCGGCATGATTACTGTGAGCTTGCGCAGACAAGGCACCTCAACCACTGAAGCCCATTCGGGATTTTGGGAGCTACTCAAGAAGATGGCTGTCCCTGTCTTGCCCAACACTGCTGGCTGTCATAGCCCCAAAGAAGTCATTACGACTGCACAAATGGCGCGTGAAGTATTTGAAACACATTGGATTAAGTTAGAACTGATTGGTGATGACTACACCTTGCAGCCCGATACTCTGCGTTTAGTCTCTACAGCGGAAACATTAATCAAAGATGGATTCAAGGTCTTACCTTACTGCACCGAAGATCTGATTTTGTGTCAGCGTTTGGTCGATGTGGGATGCCAGGCAGTGATGCCGTGGGCTGCCCCCATTGGCACAGGTCAGGGCCCTTTAAATCCATATGCATTGAAACTGTTGCGTGATCGCCTAAAAGTTCCGTTATTAGTTGATGCTGGCTTAGGCCTACCATCTCATGCCTGCAGCGTGATGGAGTGGGGTTTTGATGGCGTACTGTTAAATACTGCGGTTGCGCTAGCTGATGATCCCGTTGCCATGGCCAATGCTTTTGCATTGTCAGTGAGTGCTGGTCGTACCGCTTATCTTTCAGGCGCTATGAAAGCCCAGCAATCTGCTCAAGCAAGTACTCCTTTGGTTGGTACGCCTTTCTGGCATCAAAGCTAATAAAGAAATATTCATGAGCTTAGTGCGAGACCTTGCAGATCAAATTATTGCCGCCCACAGTGCGGATGATTTATGCCTGCCGATTCCAGCGTACAGTATGTCATCGCCACCACCTAAAATTGATAATGAGCATGCAGCCGACCACTACGAACTTGCGGGAATGGTTGCCGCGATTACGATGGGCTTTATCGAGAACGATGCCAAAGTATTAGGCAAAGCCTGGTCGCGGATGGTGCATCAAGATGGTGGCTTTAATCCCTTTAAATGGCCCTCAAGGCCTGAGCATTTCGATCTCCTGCCGTGGACTCGGAATATGAATCCCAATGCCTTCGCGGAATGTCCAAAGCGTTTAGGTTTGTATGCCGTGATGCCCGATGCCGATTGGGTTAAACGCATGGTTGAGGCTGAAGTACCGACAGTGCAATTGCGATTAAAGTCTTCAGATCGACAACTGATACGCCAGCAGATTTCAGAATCAGTGAATGCGGTTAAAGGCAGCAAGACCCTTCTGTTTATTAATGATTTTTGGCAGGAAGCCATTGAAGCTGAAGCTTACGGCATTCACCTAGGACAGGAAGATTTAGAGACGGCAGATTTGGATGCCATTCGATCTGCAGGTCTACGTCTAGGTTTGAGTACCCATGGCTATGCGGAGATGGTGCTTGCAGATCGTTTTTGCCCTAGCTACATCGCTATGGGCGCGGTTTTTCCAACCAATCTCAAAAAGATGGCTACTGCCCCACAGGGCTTAGGGCGCCTCTATCAATATGCCAAACTGATGGGTCACTATCCTTTAGTTGCTATTGGCGGCATCGACGAAAGCAGCATTCATGCGGTGGCACAAAGTGGCGTTGGCTCAGTGGCGGTGGTGAGAGCTATTAATGGGGCAAGCGATCCGAAGGCGGCAGTGAAGCATCTTCAAGAATTGATGAAAACTTAATATTGACTTTCCTCGCCCGGCAATGCTGTTGGGTAAAAATCATGCATGTGCCACAAAGGTCCTGGACCTTGTCCGATATTCAAGAAACGTCCCGCTTCTAAGCCAGCCTCTACATAAGAAATACCTTTAGCAACAGCATGCGCAAGATCATGACCATCAGCTAAATAAGTCGCAATGGCTGAGGCTAATGAACATCCTGTGCCATGGGTATTGGAGGTATTTACGCGATAGTGCTTGAACTCTTTTGATTGAACTACTTCCAATCCATCTTCAATGGTTTTCCACATCAGGAAATCCGTGAGTTGGGTATGAGTAGCATCTAAATGACCACCCTTAATTAAGACAGCTTGCGGGCCCATATCGAGCAACTCTTGAGCGGCTAGCTTGAAATCTTCTGGCCCAGTAATTTCACGGCCCAACAGCAAGGAGGTCTCCTCTAAATTGGGGGTAACGAGAGTTGCCATCGGAAATAAATCCGCAATCATGGCTTGAGCAGTGTCATCCCCGCCAAGACTGGCACCCGAAGTTGCTCTTAATACGGGGTCCAAGATGATTCGCTTAGCTCCATGGCGTTTGAGGGCTTTTGCAACTATGCGGACAATTTCTGGGCTAGCCAACATGCCAATCTTGACGATATCCACACCAATGTCTAGAAACACAGCATCGATCTGGGCCTCGACCACATCTAGGTCAATATCCTGAATACGACTGACCCCTAAGGTGTTCTGGGCCGTGATGGCCGTGATAACTGACATGCCATATCCACCAAGGGCCGCGATGACTTTGAGGTCCGCCTGAATGCCAGCGCCACCCCCACTATCGGACCCGGCAATGGTCAATACTTTGGGGATCTGCACAGAACTGGGAGTAGATGATTTCATCTTGCTATAATATCGGCTTATTCCTCGATAGCTCAGCGGTAGAGCAGCAGACTGTTAATCTGTTGGTCCGTGGTTCGATCCCACGTCGAGGAGCCAGATACAAGAAAACCACCTTTTTGAACTGACCCCCAAAAGTTGGACGTTATGTCCAACCAAGGGGGTTTTGTTTTATGAGCAAGTACAGCAAGCAGTTCAAGCTAAAGGTAGTTAAAGAGTTTCTAAAGTCAGGTGGTCTTAAGCGGGTAAGTCACTTATTTGAGATTAGTCACTCAGATGTCCGCAAATGGGCTTTAGCCTATCAAGCACGTGGCCATAGTGGTCTTAATCCTAGCTACCAACGCCACTCCCCGCAGTTCAAAGTACAGGTTCTAGAGTACATGGCACAGTATCAGATATCAGCTAGGCCAGCTGCTGCCCACTTTGGGATTGGTAGTATGACCACCATTTTGCAATGGCAAAAACTCTACAATGAAGGCGGTATTACAGCCCTTGCCAATCGACAGAGAGGACAACCGCCGATGTCCCAATTTAATATCAAAGCATTACTCAAAAAGCCTATCTCGGAGCTCACGCCGGCAGAGTTGCGAAGACGTTTGGGGTATGCCGAAGCACAGGCTGCCTACCTAAAAAAGTTAGAAGCCTTAGCTCAGAGCAAAGCAGTAAAAGAGAACAAGCCCAAGTAATTACTGAGCTAAGGCCGCATTACCGTTTACCAGACTTACTACTCATCGCCAAGATGGCTAAAAGCGTTTACTACTACTGGCGGGCAGCCAGTAGTAAAGCTGATCCTTATCAGGGGGCTAAAGAGCATATCACCCAGATCTTTAATGCCCATCGGGGTCGCTATGGCTATCGGCGGGTACATTTAGAGCTGCGTAATCAACAGCAATACCTAAACCACAAGACCGTGCAAAAGCTGATGGGCCAACTAGGACTGAAGTCCCTTGTGAGGCCCAAGCGCTATCAGTCTTATAAGGGGTCTGTGGGTAAGGCAGCCCCTAACTTGTTAGAGCGCAACTTTATAGCTAAAGCACCCAATCAAAAGTGGGTGACTGATGTGACTGAGTTCAATATCAAGGGCGAGCGAGTTTATCTCTCACCCATCCTGGATCTATATAACCAAGAGATCATCTCCTATGAGATTGCTGATCGACCACAGATTAGCTCAGTAATGCAGATGCTAAAGAGCGCCTTCAAACGACTCAAGAATGAAGACAGGCCAGTATTGCACTCAGACCAGGGCTGGCAATACCAAATGGGGCTGTATCAACAGGCCCTACACCAGCAAGGCATTACTCAAAGCATGTCTAGAAAAGGTAACTGCTTAGATAACGCAGTGATGGAAAACTGGTTCGGGATTATGAAAACAGAGTTCTTCTATCGGAGAAGGTTTGAAAGTATCGAATCATTTAAAACAGAACTTAAAGAATATATCCATTACTACAACCATGATCGAATCAAACAAAAACTAAAGGGATTAAGCCCGGTGAAATACCGAACTCAATCCCTCGTGCTAACCTAACTAAACTGTCCAACTACTGGGGGTCAGTTCATTTTGGTGGTTTTTTCTTTTGCGACACGGGTAAGCAAATGGGCTTAGATCAAACCCTTCTTTTTTAGATTAGCAAGGCGGTTATTAAGGGTTTTAATGGTGAGAAGATTGTGTTTATCACCCTCCGTCCAAGCGCTCCCTCTCCATTCAATACCTTCTGGTGTGACATTGACAAATGGCTCTCTACCCTCTTTTGCGTAAGCCTCTAGGATCGTAATCAATGCAGGGCGATCATCTGATCCACCCGCATCTTTTATTGCATCCAAAATTGGCTTGGTGATCGTATCGCCATAAGTCACCTTGGAGTCTGGGTGCTTTGCTGCTACCGGCTCATCAAAGATGTACTCGTGAGGCCACTCAAAGACATTTCTGGCTGAATTTTTTACTGACTCGGGGCTCACTGAGCCGCTATCAGGATTTTTAGGATCAATAGGAAGATTTAATTCCACAATCCAAGCCTCGAATTCTGCAATACGGGCGTAGCGTTTTTCTTCACTATCGCGCTTCTGCTCTTCCTGTGACAACAGCAAAGTAACCCATGCCCAGGCAATATCTTTGGGTAGTGCAAACTCCTGAGCCAAAATACCGCTGGCTTTTTTTAAGATTGGCTTGGATGTCAGTTTTGTCATTATTTGCTTTCTGCACTCACGAATAAGTGCCTTTAATTTGGGGTGGCAAGCTTCAGAGAAGTCTTTCAATTTATTAATGCAATGCTCGCCTAGACCCCGTAGGATACTCTTGATTGACCTGTAGTTTGCTTGTTGGATACTCAAAAACCTATGCCAAAGCAGCTTTGGGGCTTGGCAGTGGCAAATATTGAGCAAGATCACCTGTATTCACTAAAATATCTAAATGATTAAGATTCCAGAACTTCTAGCCCCTGCAGGTAGCCTATCCATGCTGCGTACCGCCTTTGACTTTGGTGCCGATGCCATTTATGCAGGACAGCCACGCTATTCCCTTCGAGTGCGCAATAACGACTTCGGCAAGATGGAGACCTTGAAGGAAGGTATCGATACTGCCCATGCACTAGGCAAGAAGTTTTTCTTAGTTTCGAACCTCCTTCCCCATGGTGGCAAGACACGCACCTATATTAAGGATATGGATCCAGTGATTGCATTGAAACCCGATGCGATCATCATGTCTGACCCAGGCCTCATCATGATGGCAAGAGAAGCTTGGCCAGATATGCCAATTCATTTGTCAGTGCAAGCTAATACCGTTAATGGTGCATCCGCTAAATTTTGGCGCTCTGTTGGTATTAGTAGAGTCATTTTGTCGCGTGAATTGTCCTTTGATGAAATTGAAGAAGTTCGTCAAGACTGCCCTGAAATGGAATTAGAGGTATTTGTACACGGCGCTTTATGCATAGCCTACTCGGGTCGTTGCTTGCTCTCTGGCTATATGTCCCACCGGGACTCGAACCAAGGAGCCTGCACCAATGCCTGTCGTTGGGATTACAAAGTCAAACCCGGTCAACAAAATACCAGCGGTGATGTAGTTCTTCTTCAGGAAGCACGTCGCCCAGATGATTTGATGCCGATGGAAGAAGATGAGCATGGCACTTACATCATGAACTCAAAAGATTTGCGTGCGATTGAGCATATTGAGCGCTTGACCAAAATGGGTGTAGATTCATTCAAGATCGAGGGGCGCACAAAGTCACCCTATTACGTTTCTCGTACTTGCCAAGCTTATCGCACGGCAATTGACGATGCATTAGCTGGTCGTCCCATGAATATGTCCCTCATTGGTAATTTAGAAGGTCTTGCGAATCGAGGCTATACCGATGGCTTTTATGAGCGTCATCACGACAAAGAATATCAACTCTATATGCGTGGCCACTCTTTATCCGGCAGAAGTCTGTACGTTGGGGAAACCTTAGAAATTGATGAGACGACAGGCCGCGTCAAGGTAGACGTAAAGAATCGCTTTTCAATTGGCGATAAGTTGGAAATCATTGAACCCGAAGGTAATCAGGATATGGTCTTAGATGCCATGTGGAATCTCGAAGGGGAATCCATCACTATTGCCCCTGGATCAGGTCACTTTGTTTGGATTCAATTACCGCTTAAGAGTAAGCATGCATTTATTGCGCGCTATACCAATGAACCAGCTCCTGTTGAAGCGGCAAGCTCTTGCAGCAACTGCTAAATAAAAATAATAGAAGGCTTTCATGACAGCAACCCCTCCACACTTAATTCCAGCGCACAATCTTAAGGAAAAGTTAAAGGAAGAGTTTATAAAAGCATTTCAGCTAACCATTTATTTTGGAATTTGGTTTTGCGCACTTGCTTTTTTAGCAGCAACGTTACTAGATGAGAGGCCGATTCCCTTATCTATCTTTGGCTTTGCTTTATTTAAAGCGGCTATTTGTGCCAAGTTTATGTTGATTGCACAGGCAGCCTACCCCATTAAAGTCGATCGAAGGTATGGCATCGTCAGCTCCTTACTCCTGGAATCCATGGTTTATCTCCTAGTTGTCCTTGGCCTCAATTATTTAGAAGCCGGCGTTCGCGGATTAATTCATGGAAAAGAATTCCTGATATCGATGACTGATTTTAGTCAATCAAATCCGTTGCGAGTAGTAGCTATGGCCATTGTCTATTGGTTGATTGTCTGGCCCTATTTATTGTTGTCTGGTTTTAAATTGGCTATTGGTAGTACAGCGACTATAGAGATACTGTTTGGCAAAAAATCTCCGCCCAATAAATAAAGTGTTAAATCGCCTCAAGCGATCGTCGCGTTCTGTCAATAGAGCCTCAATAGTCGTTAGCCTATTTCTTGGATTGCTAGTCCAGTCGATATCGCCTTCGTATGCCCAAGAAATCGAGGCACGTACCTATTCCAATGCGCCAATCGGCATTAACTTTCTGAGTGCCGGAGTAGTACAAGCAAAAACAAACAACTACAGCTTAACTAGTGAAGTGATGAGTCTGACGCACATCTTTGATGCCGGCGGTCAATCCGGCAAGATTACTCTGGTTCTTCCATACGCTCGATTCAATGGCTCAAAGAATGTGAATGGGAGAAGTGTGAATGCCAGTACCGAAGGCTTGTCTGACCCGGTGATTAAGGCCGCGGTTAATCTTTACGGCGCTCCTGCATTATCACTTGACCAATTTAAGAGCTATCAACAAGACCTCATTGTCGGTGTCAGTCTGGCCGCATCAGTACCTTGGGGAAAATATGATGACAATCAGCTCATTAATGTGGGTGCAAATCGATGGTTTGTACAGCCGGGACTTGGGGTATCCAAGGCTTTAGGTCCATGGAGATTGGAGTTGGCTGGTGCGGGGATTTTTTATACCAGTAACACTGACTTTATGGATGGCAACTCTTTATCTCAAAACCCGGTCTACTCAACACAGACTCATGCAATTTATTATTTTCAAAATACGGCATGGATCTCAATGGATGCGACGTACTTCACTGGCGGGCAGTCTTACTTAAACGGCAAGCCCATTAGTAATAGTCAAGAAAACTGGCGCTTTGGCAGCACAATGTCTTACCCTGTCAATAAGCGTAACTCGATTAGGTTATCGGCCAGTACTGGTGTGTACTCACGAACCAATAATAGCTACGACTTATATGGTATTTCTTGGCAATATCGCTTTGGCGGCGGTCTGTAATCGTTGATTAATCTCGCAGATGGCGGCGAAGAATTTTGCCAACATTGGATTTTGGCATTTCATCAATAAAGGTAATTTTTCGAGGGCGCTTATAACTACTCATCTGCTCTTTGCAGTACTGAATTACCTGCGCTTCAGTTAACTCGGGATTATCTTTGACGATATAGGCCCTCACGATTTCACCCAACTTGCGGTGAGGCAATCCGATCACAGCGCACTCGCTTACACCGGGCATCATTGAGATCACTTCCTCGATTTCATTGGGAAACACTTTAAAGCCAGCCACCACAATCATGTCTTTCTTACGATCCACAATGTGTACATAGCCATCTGCACTCATGATGCCGATATCGCCAGACTTAAAATATCCCTCAGGGGTAAAAAATTGCTCAGTCTCTTCTAATCGATTCCAATAACCTGCCATGACTTGCGGGCCTTTAATACAAATTTCTCCAGGGCTTCCAAATGGAACTTCGACCCCTTCATCATCTAATATCAATACATCAGTGCTTGGGACTGGCATACCAATCGAGCCCGTAAATTCTTTTACAAACGGCGTATTCACGCAGACTACCGGTGAGGTTTCTGAGAGACCATAACCCTGTGCAATCGGCACTCCCATCATTTTTTGCCAAAGATCAGCGGTTTTCTTAAGTACCGCCATACCACCGCCAATAGTGACTAACAAGTTAGGCAATTGAACCGCCTTAAATTCAGGGCGATGAATAAGCGCATGAAATAAAGTATTCACGCCTGGGAAAATATTAATATCAGGATACTTCATCAACAATTTGATGAAGCCAGAAATATCGCGCGGATTGGCAACCAAAATTAACTTAGCACCCTTGCGCATTCCCAGTAATCCACAAGCAGTAAGGGCAAATATATGGGTCATCGGTAAGGCGCACAAGAAAACGAGTTGCTGTTGATGACGATGTTGTAGGGCGGGCTCCAACCAACACTCGATTTGGATAATATTGGCCAATATATTTCGGTGCAGCAAAACTGCGCCTTTAGAGACACCAGTAGTTCCGCCGGTATATTGCAAAAAGGCAATGTCATCTAAGCCCAGCTTTTGCTTGGTAAAGCCGTGCCCCAAACCGATTTTAAGAGCCTGATTGAATTTGATGCACGGAAAGCGCCACTGCGGGACCAGTTTTTTAATGTGTCGGGCAATCAGATTGATGATCACGCCTTTAGGCCCCAAGACTTCACCTACGCTGCTCACAATCACTTTTTTTACTAGTAACTGGTCAGCTATTTCCTGATACACATGGGCAAAGTTTTCTAATATGACCAATACAGATGCACCGCTATCACGCAATTGATGCTCTAACTCGCGCGCTGTATATAGTGGATTGACATTCACAACAACAAAGCCGGCGCGAAGGGTGCCCAACATCGCAATAAAGTACTGCGGAACATTGGGAAACATAATAGCGATACGTGCACCCGCATCAAGGCCCAAGGTTTGAAGATAGGCGGCAAAGTCTTGCGAAAGCATGTCGAGCTGGCAATAGCTCATGGCATGACCCATGGATACTATCGCGATGCGATCCGGATACTTCCTTAAGGACTCCTCCAATAGCTCTACGATGGAAGAGTGACTCCCTAAATCAATCTCATGCGGCACTCCCGCAAGATAGTTTTTCAGCCAAGGTTTTTGTGGATTGATCTGCATTGATAGTTAGAGAGCTTAGGCTTAAGGACCCATCAGCTCTTTGAGTTTTTCTAAATAAAGTTCCTGCCCATGATTTACTCGATGCTGCCATTCATTTCCTGAGTCTGCATTTGCATCATCGGTGACGTATTTAAATGACTGCCACGGAATATCAAATTGATAAGCAATATTAGCGATCGCAAATAGTTCCATATCCACTACATCAATACCTTGAGAGGCTAGCCAGGGGTCATGCGCAGTAACAAAGCTATCGCCAGTCCCGCAAATATGTTCACCACTAGAGGATAGGTATGCTGAAGGCTTAGAACAAAAAGGGGTTTGCCCACGCGGTGCTAGGGGCAAGGTCATCATATCTCGCTGAATCACTTTGCCAATCTCCAGCAATCCCTGTAAAGCGGGATTAATTTTTCCGACGGTGCCAAAGTTCACGATGCGTTTGGGCTCAAACTGATGGATAGCCTGAATACTCGCTGCAGTTGCGTTGATCTTGCCAACCCCGGAATACACAATATCGACACCCGCCGGTAATAGGCTTTTATTAAGCTCAGACTCTAATGCGGTAATAATCAGTAAATGTGTTTTCATATTAGCCAAAAATGAATTTATTAGATTATCTACCCGGAGTGCCCGACTTTCCTCGGCCAGGAATCCTATTTAGGGATATCTCCCCTCTTTTAGCCCATCCCGCTGCATTTAAGGAGGCAATTTTGCAGCTTGAGGCTTTAGCCCGAGAGTTTGACTATAGCCATATCCTGGGCATTGAATCCCGTGGATTTATCTTTGGCAGCGCCCTAGCCCACCAAACTCACAAAGGGTTTGCTCTAGCACGCAAACCCAACAAGCTGCCCCTGGCTAGCCATCGCGAATCTTATGGCCTTGAGTACGGCTCTGATTCTCTTGAAATTCAGCAATCTACTCTGCCCCAGGGAGTACGGGTGCTGATAGTGGATGATGTCTTAGCGACCGGTGGAACCATCATTGCAGCTAGCCAATTACTCCAAAAAGCAGGATTTGAAGTAGCTGGTGCTTTAACGTTATTAGAAATTACAGGCCTCAATGGCGGTGCGACCCTAAATCAAAAGGGGATTGCCAATAGGACTGTCTTAGTCGCCTAGTCCGAGAACTTACAGCAGGTTTTTAGCGCTTTTGAGTAGCTTCATAGCGCCCCAACCAGTTGCCAACACTTTGCTAGCTAATTTGGGCTTGTAGTGTGCCAACACAGCAAAGACACTAGTCCAGATGACTGGGCTACTCCTCACAAAGTTGAATGCATCAATGCCCTTGTCAGCCCAAAACAAGGGCTTTTCAATAGGCTCAAAATGTAGTGCAAAATCCGCACGCTCTTGCGCCGCCCGTTCTTGCAAGACTTTTTGCCTTACCTCTAGCTCTGCTAATTTGAGACTCATCGGTTTGCAAGCTCCTGCCGATCTTTAGCCAACTCTGCAATAGTCGCTTCAAACAACTTCGGCATCGTCTTGAGTGAACGCAGCACTATCAAGGCTAGAATGCAGCCGACCGCTAAGAACCCACTGGTAAGCAGGCCAAGTGCCAGCATGCGATTACTCTCCCAACTGTAGATCACGATGAGCAATGCCAGCATGATTAATCCGAAGAATAA
The DNA here is from genome assembly GCF_013307205.1 of Polynucleobacter arcticus. Taxonomy (NCBI): domain Bacteria; kingdom Pseudomonadati; phylum Pseudomonadota; class Betaproteobacteria; order Burkholderiales; family Burkholderiaceae; genus Polynucleobacter; species Polynucleobacter arcticus. The sequence goes on from NZ_CP028940.1 coordinate 1,163,007, forward strand.
AAAAAATAAGGTGAAGATGACCATGACCAGCAAGCTAAGGAATTTAGAGCGTGCGATTTGTACATCGATGGAAATTAATTCTAAGCGCGTTTGAGCAATCGAAGCCCCAGTAGCAACTAAGTTTTTCAGAGAAGACAACAGGTTTTCTTGAGACATAAGTGCCTAGCGACGACGGATGAAAAGACCAATAAGCAAGCCCAATCCGGCAGCTACTCCGACAGCCTCCCAGGGGTTACGGTGTACAAACTCATCAGCGCCCTCTGCAACTACTTTAGCTTTATCAGTCAAGCCACCCTCTATGGAGGAAAGACTTTCTTTAGCATTATTTAAAGTGTCTAAGGCTTTTGAACGAATCATTCCGAGTGGACCATCCTCATGACTTGCAGTTGCATGAATGAGTTCTTCGGCATCTGCCATCAATGCTTTGAAATCAACGATTAATTGCTCGGAATTTAATTTGACTTCTTCATGTGTTGCGGTTGATTTTCTAGCAGTCATCACCACTCCTTGGAATTAACGAATAAATTACTTGTTAAGCCCATTCTAAGCAATTCCAAACAAAATTACAGTATTAATACCGTCATACCAGCATTGCCCTCTTTAAAGTGCTTGAGATGCGCCTTTAAGCCCGGTCTCCTTCTTAATAGAGCGTGATAGGCCTCACTACCAAAGGCAGTCTGCTCACCAAAATGATATTCATCCACTCGGTCTGAGAAATAATTGTTTTCCAGAGCATCGTGCACAATCCATTTGATCTTGCCTCCCTCGCCGCTTGCACCATAGCCATGAATGAGGATCATCGCCTTAATACCCAATTCCGATGCTCTACGAAGAGCAATGGTGAGTCTATCCAAAGCCTCTTCAGCGCTAGGACTATCGAATTTCAGATTTAACACTAAGGTATCGCTGTGCGGCAACGGGAGATCATCGCTGCCACATTGACGACACTCCCCAAGCATTCCCCTAGGATTGCCGCATTCTGGACATTCAAATGAATGGGTCATCACACACCTTCATAGATGATTGAGCAATAACCCACTCATGAAAATATTAAGAGCAATATTTTGCTTCTAAAGCAGAAGCAGTATTAACCGGATCATCAACCATGCGATTTAAGGTCAACTGAGCAGCATCTTTATTCTCTTGCACCTTTAAATTGAGATTAATCAATCCTGCCACATCTTTACGGATCGAGGTATTGCCATAACGCAAAATCTTTAAAGTCGAAACTGCTTCGGCTGAAATCTTGCATTGCTCATTTACCAATGCAGAGGAGTCTGATGAAGTATTGGCATAAGCAAATGCAGCTACAGAGATTGAGGCAATAGCTAAGAAAGTTTTCTTCATTTTATTTCCTTATTTTGTGACCACATGTTGGACAACAACCTAAATCACTTGCTCTTGTTTTTCTAAGGGCGGCATAGACGCTAGATTCGGAAATTTCCATCTTTCTGGCGGCTTGAGCTGCAGTCATCCCCTTCCCTATCCAATCTAATGCTTGATGTGTTTTTGGTATTGCTTTTCTCATTTCACCTCCTATTTAATTACTATACCACAAAAGTTGTGAAGTTGTGAAGTTGTGAAGTTTAGTAATAAATATTTAAGGGGTTTTGATACCGGTAAAAATCAATGAGTTGAGTTGGTAGAACTAAAAATTGCTGCCGCTGAAATAGGCCTACCTGGGCTAAAGGTATTGCATGTAGATAGTGATTGAGGCAATAAAAAAGCCCCGGTGAAGGGGCTTAGTTATATGTCGTATTGGATCAAGCAGTTAAATCACAAGGATTTTGGCGGAGACGAGAGGATCACAAACCCCATACTGGGTATGAGTTTGAAGACCAATATACCGAACGATATACCCAGATTTTGCTGTTTCCTATGTAATCTAAAAATAGCCTATTTCCGATGGCAATTAATAGTTTTTTGGCTATCTTAGCCATGCTCTACGTCTGCTATGGGAAGGTTGCGGCCTTATTTTGAATTAGGTATCAGACTCTAATCGACCCTAAGGAGACGCCTGTAGACAACAAAAAACCCGCCGAAGCGGGTTGATTGCCTGAATTCAAATGAACCTCTTTAGAAACCCACTGTATATGTTGCCATCACAGTAGTTGTTGCTGCAGCTTGATAAGCCTCTTGACGATAAATGCCGGTCACTCCAACACGCTGGTTCTTCTCAACATCATAGCTAGCACCTAACATTGCTGTTGGACGTGTTCTTACTGGATTGGAATTAAAGTTCACTGGAGTTAAACCAGTTACACCAGTAGCTGAGTAAGAGCCATTAGCAGTATTAGTATCTGTTTCTACACCAGCGCTAGCAAACAAATTGGTTTGCGGGATGCCTCTGTAGTTAACGCCAACACCAGCTAAAGCAGTTGTAGCATTTGTGTTCAATGCTGAGTAAGTCAGCGGTGCTGTTACTGTAGAAGATGATCCTTCGGTATAGCCACCCATATTGTTCTGGGTGTAACGGATGCCAACGTATGGGGAAACTACTACTTGATCAACAAAACCAAAGCCATACTTAGCAGTTACCTGTGCGCCTTGACTGTTGAGTTGTGAGCCGCCTGAACCTGCTTCAGAGGCAGTAGCACCAGCGCCGACTACAGAGCGATTAATGGTGGTGTTCTTTTGACCGTATGCTGCTGATACCTTTACTTCTGTACCAGTACCATCTAAGCGCTCATTCCATACACCGAATAAACCGAGTAATGGGGTGTTATTACCCAAGTTCACAGTAGAGCCAGCATTACTAACGGATACATTCTGATCGGCATAAGCACCAATACGAACAGATGGTAGAGCGCGGTAAGCAGCAATTAACAGAGCGCTAGAGTTATTCAAACCATTAGCTGCTGATACAGCGGTATTACGACCACCAGCAGATATGCAAATATTGTTCGCGCCAAATACAGAGCAGTCATAGCTAAAGCTATTGGCTAGTACCGCATTTTGTAGTGTGTAAGTGCCTTGTAAAGCCTGGGCTGTGTTCGCTACTGAGGCTTGGGTATTGGCGAGGGATGGGCCTGTTGGAGTTGGAGTTGGAGCTGGTCCAGAGCCGGTATAGACCAATAAATTTGAAATGTAATACTGGGTTGCGGGAGCGCTAATAGCTCCAGAACCAGTTAATGCCAAACTAACAGCATTACCACTTAGCACGAAAGACCCGCTGTAATTTGCGGATGATGTAGTTAATAGATGGATAGCTCTACCCACATTTGACCCATTGAGAGTTGTTGTTGGATAGGCATTTAGACCAAGATTAGGTGCAGCCCCTCCTGAACCCGGATTCACCACATAACCAGTGTATGAATAGGAAATTGTTTCACCACTTACAAGAGAATAACTAGTGCCAAGCGCAAAGCCAGCCCCCGGGACTGAAGCCGGTCCAGCACGGAATCCTTGAGTAGGATCCCCGTTAAATAATATCGTCTGAGAATTTGCATTAATAGAAACAAGACTTCCAGCAACCAAGGCTGAAGCAAAAGCGATTTTTTTGATATTAAGTGATTTCATAATTCTTTAGGGGTATGTTGTGTAAATTAGCTTTAGAGCTAATTTTTAGCAAATCGAATTATACGGAATGACTAGACCGTCACCACGGTTTCTATAAGTAAATCACTTAAATACAACAACCATGGGCTTGATTGACCTCAGTGGCACCTAGTGGCCGTTCTGAGACAGTGACTTACTTACAGTGCTATGTCCGCTTATACGCAAATAAGAGCCTTGGGCATCAGGCCACAATCCCAAAAAATGCAATGCACTTAACTGTTCATAAATTTCAGCACGAAACGATGTTAAAAAAATATACCATCCGATATACCATCCGATATACCAAAGGCAATATACCGAAGAGCTATAGTTTCAGCGCTCTATTTTTTATAAGTCATTGATTTAAATGAATAAAAAAACCCGCTATGGAAGCGGGTTTTAATAAAAAAATTCCTTTAAAATCAATGGTATACAAGCAGGTGGCGGAGACGAGAGGATTCGAACCTCCGATCAGAGTTTTAGCCCCGATGCTCCCTTAGCAGGGGAGTGCCTTCGACCAGCTCGGCCACGTCTCCCTGCTTGATACCTTTACAACGCCCACAGTTTAACGGATTCCGTTGACTGCGGGGTTTTACTACGGTTTTAAAGCGTTTACTGCGTATTTTTACTTCTGATCTAGCTCAAAAGCCTTATGGAGCGCACGTACAGCCAACTCCATATATTTTTCATCGATCACAACAGAAATCTTGATTTCACTCGTGGAGATCATCAGAATATTGATGCCCTCTTCAGATAAAGTGCGGAACATTTTGCTTGCCACACCAACATGGGAGCGCATACCAACACCCACTACAGAGACCTTGGAAACCTTTGGATCACCAGTAATTTCTTTAGCCTCAATATGGGCCTGGACATTACTCTTAAGCAAATCTAAGGCTTTTTGATAGTCAGCACGCGGTACGGTGAAGGTAAAGTCAGTCTTACCTTCAAAGGATTGGTTCTGAATAATGATGTCTACATCAATGTTGGCGTCGGCAATCGGACCCAAAATTTGATAAGCGATTCCCGGGCGGTCAGGAACTCCCAGAACGGTAATTTTTGCTTCATCACGCGCAAAGGCGATGCCGGAAATAACTGCGGCTTCCATAGTGCTGTCCTCTTCAAATGTAATCAAGGTACCCGACTTCATCTCCAGATCAAGGGGCATCAACGGATCTGTCAATGATGACAGAACACGGGTTTTCACTTTGTACTTCCCAGCAAACTCGACGGAGCGAATTTGCAATACCTTAGAACCCAGACTTGCCATCTCTAGCATTTCTTCAAAAGTAATCTTGTCTAGGCGACGCGCATCTTCGCAAACACGGGGATCGGTTGTATAAACACCATCAACGTCCGTATAAATCAAACACTCGTCCGCCTTGAGGGCAGCGGCCATTGCAACAGCCGAGGTATCAGAGCCGCCACGACCTAAGGTCGTGATATTGCCATTCGGATCGACACCTTGAAATCCAGTAACGACCACAGCACGGCCAGCATTGAGATCAGCCAGAATTTTTTGATCGTCAATACTTTTGATGCGCGCTTTAGTAAAAGAAGAGTCTGTATGTACGGTAACCTGCCAACCTGCATAGCTGACAGCATCAACACCTTCACGAAGCAAAGCCAAAGCCAATAGGCCGGAGCTCACCTGCTCACCGGTCGAAGCAATTTGATCTAGCTCACGCGGGTTAGCGTCGGGATTGATATCTTTTGCCAAGCCAAGCAAGCGATTGGTCTCACCTGACATGGCAGAAGGCACCACTACAACCTGGTGACCTGCACGCATCCACTTGGCAACGCGTTTAGCGACATTCTGAATGCGCTCAACTGAGCCCATTGAGGTGCCACCATACTTATGAACGATAAGAGCCATAAAAGCCGTTGTTTTATCTATTTATAGGGAACTGCATTCCCTAGGGTCTAAAAGGGGCTTATTTTACAGGGTTTTATCCCTTTGCTATGGCTTGACAATCCACTCAGGAATAACTCGCTTACCAGTTGACGTTAAATGAGGATAGCTTACCCCAACCCCAGCCACCGCAATAAGCTCATCGTTGATATACAACAGAGGTGCCTGCCGCTCCCAAGGTGGTGTACCTGACTCCTGAAAGAGATTCTTAAGTGTTTTGCGGGGTGTATTGAGCTTGATTTGAATCTTTTCTGCACCTTGGCGCAATCTTTCCTCGATAAGACCCTGCTCTTGGGCTCTGTGTACCCAGGTCAGCGATAAACCTAGCGCCTTACTGCGTAGCGGCAAGCTCTTAAATATCCACTGACCAGCATTGCTGTTGGCTACCTGCAAGATACTGCGCCATAAATAAATACTCACCCCATCATGCTGCCATTCCAAGCTAGAGTCCGGCTTTACCGACATGAGATCTTTCCACCAGGATTCGAGTCGATCTTGAGATGGCATTCCTAAATTATTTAACTTCAACCAATAACGCATGAGATTATTGGCAGCTGCTTTATCTGCCTGAGCTAGGGCAAGCAGGGGCGACAGCTTTAAGTTATCGCCCTGAAGAATATTTTTCGCATCCTGTCGAGCCAAACGATCGAGCAGCACTTGGGACTGAGCCAGTAAATCTGCACTTCGAGCTAAATTGGAGATGGCTCCAGGCTGAATTTTTTCCAATCTCGGAATAATTACCTTGCGCAAAGCATTGCGGCGATAGCGTGTATTTTGATTGCTAGGGTCTTCTACCCACTTTAGCCGATGCTCCTTAGCGTATGCCTCTAACTCTGCTTTACTGTTATTTAACAATGGGCGCCAAAGCGTAATTGAGTGACCCTCTTTTGACATAGAGCGACCGAGGGGCATACCGGAAAGGCCAGCCACTCCGGAGCCACGCAACAGTTGCAAAAGAATCGTTTCAGCTTGGTCATTTTGATGATGCGCTAGTAGCAAATCTTCAACCTCATGCTCCCTGCATAAATCGATCAAAGCATCGTAGCGCTCTGCTCTTGCTCTAGCCTCAATATTGCCTTGAGATTGATCGGCAAAATGCAGTAGGCGAAAATCAAAATGGACGTGATATTTTTTGGCTAGTTTCTCGCAAAACTCCAACCATTGATCAGCCGGCTTTTGTAATCCATGATGGATATGAAAAACCCAAACTTCAATTGAAGGATCTTGAAGATTGCTTGCTTGCACCCCTTTACAAACAGTATCGAGCAGCACAACCGAATCTAGCCCACCGCTGAGGGCGAGGCCAATTTTTCTAGCCGCTACTGGAGCAGCTTTAAGGCTTGGCTTCGATTTCCTTAAACTTGCCATAACTCATCAAACGCTCATGGCGACGCTCAAGTAGCGCATCCACTTTCATGCCATCGAAGGTCTTCAGGGATTCAGCCAAAGCTTTGCGCATATTAGTCATCATGACATCGTAGTCACGGTGAGCACCACCAGTTGGCTCGGCTACGATTTTGTCGATCAGACCTAATGTTTTCAAACGTTGTGCAGTCAGCCCCAGTTGCTCGGCAGCTTCAGGCGCCTTCTCTGCTGTCTTCCAAAGAATCGAAGCGCAGCCTTCAGGCGAAATCACGGAGTAGGTAGAGTTCTGCAACATCAGCACCACATCACCCATAGCAATAGCCAATGCACCGCCAGATCCACCCTCACCAATAATAGTGGCGATGATAGGCACTTCTAACTCTGCCTGAACATAGAGATTGCGGCCAATCGCTTCAGATTGATTGCGCTCCTCGGCATCGATACCTGGAAATGCCCCTGGTGTATCTACAAAAGTAAACACGGGTAATTTAAATTTCTCTGCCAAACGCATTAAGCGCATAGCCTTGCGATATCCCTCAGGACGACTCATGCCAAAGTTTCTTAGAGCGCGCTCTTTGGTATCCCGCCCTTTTTGGTGACCGATCACCATACAAGGCTGATTCTCAAAACGCGCCAAACCTGCAATGATGGATTGATCATCTGCAAAATTGCGATCGCCATGAAGTTCATGAAAATCAGTAAACAAGGCGCCCACGTAATCTAATGTGTAGGGACGCTGCGGATGACGCGCTACTTGTGAAACTTGCCAAGGACTGAGGTTGGCATATACATCTTTAGTCAGCTGCTGACTTTTTTCAGTCAGCGTTTTGATCTCATCAGAAATATCTACCGATGATTCGTCTTGCACAAATTGCAGCTCTTCAATCTTTGACTCTAGTTCAGCGATCGATTGCTCAAAATCCAGGAAAGTCGTTTTCATAGCTCGATTTTAGTATTCAACGGGAACGGGGTCGATACTTCTCCACATATACCAGGTGGCTACCGTTCGCCAGGGGGCCCAATTTGCTGCTACTTCACGAGCCTCATGCCTACTAACCGGCTCTCCACTGAAGTAATTGAGTGAAATAGCCTTAATGAGGCCCACATCGTCCAAAGGGAGAATATCCGGCCTCACCATGTTAAAAATCAGGAACATTTCTGCCGTCCAGCGGCCAATTCCCCGAATAGCACTCAATTCTTTAATAATGGCCTCGTCCTCCATGCCTTTCCACTGATTAGCATGTAAGCGGCCAGAATCAAAATGCTCGGCCAAATCTCGAATGTATTCAACCTTTCGACCCGATAAACCCGCTGCACGCAACTCTTCTACAGTAAGGGCAAGAATATTTTTGGGGCTGACTTTCTTTTTAAGGGCCAAGAGGACTTTGTTCCAGACGGATTGGGCTGCAGCTACGGAGATCTGTTGACCGACAATCGATCTCGCTAAAGTAGTGAATGCATCACCGCGGGTCATCAAAAAGAGAGAGTCGTATTTAGGGATGATTTTCTTCAGAATACGATCCTGTTTCATAAGCTCAGTACAAGCCCGCTCCCAATACTCGGGGGCTACTTCCTCATGAATTAACTGCTCTGCTGCTTTACTCAAGATACATTCTCAATCACTCAATATCTAAACACTATTTTTTAGATTTAACTTCTACGCCACTCGGTGATTCCACCGGGCTTGTCTTCCAATACTACGCCCTGCTCTATTAATTCTCGACGAATCAGATCAGCTTTCGCAAAGTCTTTAGCTAGCTTAGCTGAAACCCGTGCTGCAATCTGCTCTTCAATTTGATCAGCGGATAAACCTTCAACGCTACCACGCGACCCTGCTTGTAAAAAGTGGGTTGGATCACGCTGTAAAAAGTTGAAGGTGCCGGCCAATTGTTTTAAGGTGGCCGCCAATTGCGCTTTTTCTTCACCCTGTGCACGATTAACCTCACTTGCTAAATCAAATAATGTAGCAATTGCCTCAGGCGTATTGAAGTCATCATTCATGGCGTCTGTAAAACGCTTGGCCCAGACTGCGTGGGGGTCAATCGGCTGATTGCTCGCGGGTACTTGTGCCAGCGCTGTATAGAGACGAACTAATCCAGCGCGAGCTTCTTCGAGCTGTGCATCACTATAGTTAATGGGACTGCGATAGTGGGCACGCAACATAAAGAAGCGTAATACCTCTGGATCAAAACTCTTGAGAACATCTCGAATCAAAAAGAAGTTACCAAGTGACTTGGACATCTTTTCTTCATTCACCCGAATGTGGCCGTTATGCATCCAATAATTAACGAAAGGTGCATCGCTCGCTTTGTGGTCTTGGCCATACAAGGCGCCTTCGCTTTGTGCAATCTCATTCTCGTGGTGAGGAAACTGTAAATCCGCACCGCCGCCATGAATATCAAAATGCTCACCCAATAAGTCACAGGACATTGCTGAACATTCAATATGCCAGCCAGGGCGGCCATCGCCCCAAGGAGATTTCCATCGAGTATCTGCTGGCTCTTCTGGTTTAGCGCTTTTCCACAATACAAAATCAAGGGGGTCACGTTTACCGCCGCCAACTGCAACGCGCTCACCAGCATTGAGTTCGTCTAAGGATTTTCCTGAAAGATGGCCATATCCCGGAAACAATCGCACGGCAAAATTCACGTCAGCATCTTCACCCTGATAAGCCAGTTCCTTGTCGACTAAACGACCAATGATTCCTTGCATTTGTGCAATGTAATCCGTAGCACGGGGCTCATGATCGGGATGGATCAATCCCAGTTCATCCGAGTCAAAATGCATAGCATCAATAAAACGCTGAGTCAGAGCAGAAATGGGCTCACCATTCTCCACAGCGCGATTGATGATCTTGTCGTCAATATCCGTGATGTTACGGACATACACCACTTCATAGCCGCTAGCTCGTAACCAACGAACCACCATATCAAAGACAATCATGACCCTAGCATGCCCAATATGGCAGAAGTCATAGACCGTCATCCCGCAGACATACATCTTCACCTTACCCGGCTCGATGGGTTTAAAGGCCTGTTTTGAACGACTGAGGGTGTTATAGATTTGCAGCATAGGGGCGATAAAGGTGGGCAAGTAGCGCCAATTTGTTAGACTGAGCGCTGAGTATATCGAATGAGCCAGTTTTCCACCCTGCCCCCTATGCCTGCTAAGCCCTTTTTTTGTCGTCCAGCCCTTGTGGGCGGTTTGAGCTCCCTAGCAACCCTTCTGATTCTGGGTGGGTGCAGCACACCAGGCCAACAGTTAGCGGATGCTGAAATCCGAGCTCTTAATAGCGCTCCTGCCAGCCCCTCAACAGGCCCTCAAGCACCCTATTTGGGCTCTTATGGCCCCAATGACCCACCAAGACTCGCAGGCAATGACGCGGGATATGACCAATTCAATGCAGAGCTATCAGATTCTGTGGCAGTGCCCTTTTTATCATTTTTGATTATTGAGCCCGACCCAGTAACTCGAAATGGCGTCCCGTCCGATATTGAAAAGCTTGTAAAAGCCAAGAAATATCCGGATGCGATCGACCTGATCAATCAAAACCTAAAGAAAACTCCCGGTAACGTGCAGTTACGTTACGTCAAAGCGCGCATGCAAATTGAAATGCGTCAATGGGAGCCAGCCAAAAAGACCTTGATCGAAATCACTCAGCAATTTCCAGAATTACCAGAGCCCTATAACAACTTAGCAGCCCTAGCAGCCAACCAAGGCAATTGGATTGAAGCAAGAGATTATTTAGAACTTGCATTGAAATTGCGTCCTAGCTACACAGTAGCTTCGGCAAATTTGGGCGAAGTCTACATTCGCTTGGGCGCCCAAGCTTATGACAATGCCGCCAAAGATGCTGTGCTTAATCAACGCCAATACACCAATCGTGCCAAAGCATTGATGGAAATACTCAAGCCCACAAAAAAATCTGTCCCACCGACTCCAGCTATCTCAAAATAATTTTTTACTGTTTTTATCTACTCACTCATCAGAAAGTAAATTCATCATGACTCAAGTTTTACTCAAAACAAATAAAGGGGATATCACCCTCACACTCGATGCTGTTAAGGCGCCTAAGACGGTTGCTAATTTTTTACAGTACGTCAAAAGCGGTCACTACGATGGCACGATCTTTCATCGTGTAATCGATAACTTCATGGTTCAAGGTGGCGGCATGACGGCTGGTCTGAAAGAAAAATCATCCGGTGCTCAGATTGAGAATGAAGCAAACAATGGCTTAAAAAATGATCGCGGTACAGTGGCAATGGCTCGCACCAGCGATCCACATTCAGCTACAGCGCAATTTTTTATCAATGTGAATGACAATGGTTTCTTAAATCACACAGCACCCAACGCTCAAGGTTGGGGCTACGCCGTTTTCGGTAAAGTCACCGGTGGCTTAGATGTAGTTGATGTCATCCGTAAAGTCAAAACAGGGAATTCTGGTTTTCACCAAGATGTACCTGCTGAAGACGTCGTCATTGAAAAGGCAAGCGTTCTCGAAGAATGATTCCGCAGTACGCGAGCGCGTTATTCATTTCTGATTTGCATCTCACGCCGTCAATGCCATTGACGGCCCAACGGTTTTTTGATTTTTGTGAGAAAGATGCCCCCAAAGTCGAGGCTGTCTTTATTTTGGGTGACCTGTTTGAGTATTGGGTCGGAGATGATGCAGCTCTCCACTCACCATTTCAGCAAGAGGTGAAGCGCGCGCTAGCAACCCTTTCTACTAAAGTGAAAACGTATTACTTACATGGCAATAGAGACTTTTTACTGGGAGCTCATTTTTTAAGTAAGACTGGCATGACCTTGATGCATGATCCCACCAAGGTATCGATCGCTGGAAATGAATATGTGCTGTGCCATGGAGATTCACTTTGCACTGCTGATATTGGCTATCAAGTTTTCCGCAGCTGGGTACGTAAATCTTGGATTCAATCGTTGTTTTTGAAAATGCCCTTGCATTGGCGTCGCGCCATTGCAAATCGTCTTCGTAGTAATAGCGGGATGCAATACCGACGTGATAAACAAACTGCGCCCCAGGGAGCTCAGGATAAAACGGATGTGACCCTAGCAGCTTGCTCTGAAATATTAAAGAATCAATCAGGCAATCTGTTGATTCATGGGCACACGCACCGCCCAGCCCATCACCAAGAGAGTTTGCTAGATCAAGAATGGCAACGTTGGGTTTTGTCGGACTGGGACCTAGATCATCCAGAAAGTCTGCAGCCTCGGGCAAGTGCCTTACTCATTAATCAAAACGGCGTACGCTATACCGATTTGATTAAAGCGGGATAACTATTGGTTAGTTATTGGAGTATTTGGATAAGCACTGCACCATCTGAGCAAAAATTCGTGGATTAGCGCACATCACTTCACCACTTTGCAAGAAGCCTTCCTCGCCACGGTAATTACCTATCAAACCACCAGACTCCGTAATCAATAATGCCCCTGCAGCCATGTCCCATGGCTTCAGATCACTCTCAAAAAATCCATCGTATCGACCAGCAGCAACATAAGCTAAATCTAAAGAAGCAGCACCAGGACGACGAAGGCCTGCAGATTGACGCGACATATCAGCGAAGATTTTTAAATACTTCTCTAAGTCTTGGTCTTCACGATAAGGAAAGCCAGTGCCTAAAAGGCAATTTGCTAGGCGATCTTGAGTGGCAACACGCAAGCGCCGGCGATCTAAATAAGCGCCTGCACCACGGGTGGCTGTGAAGAGTTCATCGCGAGTGGGGTCATACACTACAGCTTGTTGGGTAACGCCATTAACAGACAGGGCAATCGAAACTGCATATTGCGGAAAGCCATGAATAAAATTGGTAGTGCCATCTAGTGGGTCAATGATCCACACGTTTTCAGCATCAATGTTTTGAGCGCCAGTTTCTTCAGCCAAAAACCCATGAGACGGGTAAGCCTCGCTGAGCGTTTCAATTATGGCCGCTTCGGCCTGTCTGTCCACCTCGGTTACAAAATCATTATGCTGTTTACGGTCAACCTGAAGACGCTCTAAATTGAGAGAGGCTCTGTTAATCACGGTTCCGGCACGACGGGCAGCCTTCACGGCCACATTTAACATGGGATGCATAGTTTTGATGGACAAATTAAATAAGAACAAGCTCAGCAGACTGCGGGACAATCAGGAGCTAACATGATGATTCTAAACGATTGCCCCTTTGAACTCCTAAGCTCCTAGAGATTACGCCTTTATGAATACTACTCAAGCACAATTATTGCGCTGGGTGATGGTTGAAACTAGCCATCCCGGAAACGTCGGTTCCGCCGCGCGTGCACTTAAAACCATGGGATTTGGAGATCTACGCCTGATAAAGCCAAAGATTTCTGGGGTTGCCAAGATGCCAGAGGCAATCGCTCTTGCTAGTGGTGCGGTCGATATCCTGCAAGCCAGCCAAGAATCCCCCGCCCTTGAATCGGCTGTACAGGATTGCGCTCTCGTCCTGGGTCTTACGAGCCGTGACCGAGAGTTTGGACCGCCCGCTCTCAATTGGCAGGGTGCTCGCCCCTTAATTCAGGCGGCGATTCATGGCAAACAACGTGTCGCCCTCCTGTTTGGTCCCGAGCGAACAGGTTTGGATAACCATCATCTTTCCCTCTGCACCCATCGAGTGTGGCTAGATGCTAATCCACTCTACCCCTCACTCAACCTTGCCCAAGCAATGATGGTCTGCGCTTTCACTCTAAGAGAGACCTTAGTAACGAATTCAAAATCTATGCCGGCGGACTTAATTCAAAGCTCCTCAGAGCTTGTGGACTATGCTGATCCAGCGGCCGTGGCTGCAATGCTTGATCATTGGCGAGCAGGGCTTGAGGCTATTGGCTATCTTGATCCTGCTAATCCCAAGAAACTGATGCCCCGTCTACAAGCCCTATTTGCAAGGACCCGACTCCATCAGGAGGAAATCGACCTTCTACGGGGAATTGCCAAACAGATGCTCTTAAGAAAGTAAGTCTAGCCTTTACCCGTTAAAATTAGACGATGTTTAATTCACTCTTCGACCAAGTCGATTCCATCATTGTTCGTGACCCAGCCGCCAGAAATCGCCTGGAAGTAATTACCTGCTACCCAGGTTTGCATGCAGTATGGATTCATAAAGCATCACATGGCCTCTGGAACCTTGGCTTTAAATGGATTGCGCGACTCTTGTCGATGGTGGCACGTTGGATTACTGGCATTGAAATCCATCCGGGTGCAAAGATCGGTCAGCGAGTATTTTTAGATCACGGTCTAGGTATCGTTATTGGGGAAACCACAGAAATTGGTGATGATTGCACCATCTACCAGGGCGTTACTTTGGGCGGTACCTCCTTATATAAGGGGGTTAAGCGTCATCCTACTTTAGGTAAGGGAGTGGTGATTAGTGCTGGCGCCAAAGTCTTAGGAGGCTTCACTGTAGGTGATGGTGCACGTGTTGGCTCAAATGCTGTGGTACTAAAAGAAATTCCAGCCGGAGCAACTGCAGTCGGGATTCCTGCGCGCATCTTGCACCCAGATTTACCGCAGGCTAGCACTCCAGAAAGTAAGGCAAAAGAGTATTTCTCTGCCTATGGAGTCACTCCTAACGTGGACGATCCAGTCTCTATGGCTTTAAAGGGTTTGATTGATGCCACTCTAGAGCAAGAAGCCAAAATCGCCGCACTAGAGAAAGCGCTTGCAAAGTTAAGCAATACACCGACATCAGATGCCAATGAGTCTAGTGATACAAAACGTGATCTTGGCGCTTTAAAAGAGTGGCTAAAAGAATAAGTTAATGCAGGGTTGGTGACGAAGTACCCGCACTTGAAGTACCACCTGCCGACTCATCATCACCATCATCGGGCTCATCGCCCGGCATCCCAAAAGCAAATGCTTCGCCACCTTCAGGATAGCGATTTTCAATTTCTTCATCGGTAGCTGTGCGAACATCCTCGACCTGAACCCAAAATCGCAGAGCCATACCAGCTAAAGGATGGTTGCCATCTAACACTACTTGACTGTCCGCTACATCAGTTACGGTGTAAATTAGGGGGTCATCATCTCCATCACCAGCATCGCCCTCTTCCTCGGCGTCAGGCACGCCCTCAAATTGCATGCCGACTTCTAAGGGCTCTGGAAAACGGGCACGTGGCTCAATCTTTAATAGCTCTGGGTCATATTCACCAAAAGCCTCGCTAGGCTCAAGCTGAATGCTGGCCTCATAACCGAGGTCTTGACCATCTAATAAGGTTTCGATCTTTGGAAAAGTGCCCTCATATCCACCGTGCAGGTATACCATCGGAGCATCTGGTTCCTCGATAATATTGTTTTGCGCGTCAGTCAATTTGTAGCGCAGGGACACAACGGTATTTTTTTCGATCTTCATGCGTAATTCATTCAACAATGTGTTTTAAATAGCTTCTTACTTATATGACTACATTTTACTTGAGCAAGCCCTATGATCCACCGCAGGCACCCCAAAATCTTCCTCTAGATCGTCCTTGGGCTCTTCTAGGGGGAAATAGTCCTCAAAAGTTCATGAAAACCTTCTGGCATAAAAAGCCGCTTTTGGTTCGTGGTGCTATCCCCGCATTTGAGCTTGCAAAACAAATGGGCGAGCCCCTTGGTAGCGCAATTTCACCGGAGGAGCTATTGAAGATTGCAGGCAATGAAGTAGTTGAATCAAGATTAATTCAAGCTCAGCCTTGGAGTTTTACAAACGGCCCATTCAAGAAAAAAACTATTCCGCCCCTCGATGCACCGAACTGGACGCTCCTACTTCAAGGCATGGAAGCCAGACATCCAGCAGCAGCAAAAGTACTCTCTTGGTTTCGCTTTATTCCAGATGCCCGTTTAGATGATCTGATGATCAGTATTGCTGGTCCGGGTGGCGGCGTTGGACCTCACTTTGATTCTTATGATGTCTTTTTAATTCAGATGTCGGGTCGTCGGCGTTGGCGCATCTCAGAACAAGGAGGCTTAAGCTTAAATCCCAATCTTCCCTTAAAAATTTTGCAACAATTTAAGGCGGAGCAAGAATGGGATTTAGAGCCAGGGGATATGCTGTATTTACCCCCGCATGTAGCGCATGAAGGAATTGCATTGGATGCGGCTTGCCAAACTTGGTCAGTCGGATTTAGATCGCAAAGCTATAGAGAAATACTTCAAGAGGGCTTATGGCGTCTTGCTGAATCACTTGAAGATTTTCCAGATCTGGATAAACACTTTGCCGATCCAAACCAATCGGCAACTAGCGCAGCCGAACAACTCCCAGAAGAGCTTATTAAGCAAGTAGGCCAGAAATTAAGAGGCTTAAAGCTCGATCGTGTAGAAACATTCCTCCCAGGAATAGCTGCCTATTTGAGCGAACCTAAGCCACAGGCCTATTTTGATGGACTGGCAAATACGCATTCCCCGGAAGCATTCAAACTTCTACTTGAAATACAAGCCCTGAAACCTCACCCCCAAACCAGGATACTTGCACTAGGCAAGGTGATTTACTGCAACGGTGAGGATATGACTAGCGACCAAGAAGCTCGGATTCAAAAGGCATGGCGCGCTCTTGCTGCCAAAAAACAAATCAACGGCCCTATTGGTGCAGTAGCCCCAGATAACAGTCTTTTCGAAGCCTTCACAGCTGGCTGGCTCATTTTTAATTAGCAGATAAAGACAAAGCTATAATGATTCATGGAAAGTACCTAAGGGCTTACCCTGTGCAATCCTGGTATTAATAACCGGTTATTAATGATCATTTTTTAAGAGGAAATTACAAATGAAGAAGTCACTCGCACTCGTAGCAATGTTGGCAATCGCTTTGGCCGCATGCGGTAAAAAAGAAGAAGCAAAACCTGTAGAAGCTGCTCCTGCTGCTCCTGCTGCTGCTCCTGCTGCTGATGCTCTTGCTCCTGCTGCTGCTCCAGCCGCGCCTGTTGCTCCAGCTCCTGACGCTAAGAAGTAATCTTCTTCTTGAAGAAAAAAAGCCGCTGAAAAGCGGCTTTTTTATTGACTAAGAATTCATCTAACTCAATTGCTTATCGAATCATCTGCTCGGTGAGCAAGGTCAAAAGCTGTAATCCAGCAGCAGTGTTTTCAGGCTTACCATCAGCGCCTTGCACATAAATGGATGAAGCATTCTCGCTGGTTGATTTAACAACCACTTGATACTTTTTAGCCTTCAGGCTAGAGTCGTCCTTACTGCTAAATAAATTAGTGAAGAACCCTTTAGTATCACCCAAATCTTTGGGGTTTACGTAGCGAACATAGTAAATGCCGTTAGCACGGTTACGATCTTCAACGGTAAAGTTCGAGCGATCCAAGGCAAGCCCAGTATCGCGCCATGCACGGTCAAAGCCAGCCGCTATATCAATATAAGCCGTATTGACGCCCTGTTGAACTAATTTTGCCTTTGGCGTCTTGGGGCCTAGTGGAGCTGCAACCTGAGCTTTGGCCTGTTCCTGGCTCATGCCTAAACGCTCCATCAATCGAGCTAAGAAAGCTGCCTCGAGCTCAGGATCATTTGGTCGCGCCGTCCAAATTGTGGAAATACAAGAGCCAGTGCTATCAGTCGTACATTTTTCAATGGCACCACGCTGGGTGATGTAAATTTCTGTTTCGTTTGGCTTACTGACTTCCAGACGTGTTTTATATTTATCGCGCTCGCCAGTGTCGTACAAGGAGTCCAAAGCTCCACCAATAAAGGAACGGATAAAGTCTTGAGCAATCTTGGCACGATTCTCAGCCCAATCCGTCTCCATAATGCCAGTCGATGGGGAATCAATCACCAATAAGAAGCCATTCTCCTGCCAAAAATCTTTAATTTGTGGATAGAGCTCAGGGGCCGGCTTTTCAACTACCAACCAACGGCGCTCTCCATCACGGGCAATGCGCATACCTGGAATACCAGTCATCACGTTTTTTCGTGTCTGGACTGATTTTTTCACTGCAGCGTTGTACTCAGACATTGTGGCGGAGCCATCTTGAACAATATAGCGACGATCCGCCTGGGAGGTAACTAAGTCCGGAGGAAGAGATAAGTTAGGCCCACGAACTGCTCCAGCAGACTTATAGTCAACAGTGTCATTCGTTGTCACTGATTTGCAAGCTGTTAAGCTAAAGCACACAGCGGAAAGTATCAGCAAGACTGCGAAATACTGGCGCAGAAGTTGGAGCAAATTCATCATAGTAAGCCGGCCTGTTTCATTGCAGTCTTCAAAGGTTCGCGCAAAGCAACACTCAAAGGGGTTAAAGGCAAACGAATTCCAGCTGTGATTTTGCCCATTTCATGCAGGGCCCATTTCACGGGAATTGGGTTCGCCTCGGTAAACATGGCTTTATGTACAGCCAATAATTGATATTGAATCGCACGCGTTTTAACAACATCATCAGACATAGCCGCCTGACATAAGTCATGCATCAAACGTGGCGCAATGTTTGCTGTAACAGAAATATTTCCTTTGCCACCCATCAGCATCAGCATTGCAGCAGTTAGATCATCGCCAGAGAATACCGAGAAATCATGATGTCCAGCACGCTTTAAATCAGCGAGCAATAAGGTGCCTCGCTCAATGCTACCGGTTGCATCTTTAATACCGATAATTCCAGGCAATGCGGCAAGACGAACCGTAGTTTCACCAGCGAGGTCAGCAACCGTTCTACCAGGAACGTTATAGAGAATAACTGGCAAATCAACAGACTCTGCGATCTTCTTGAAGTGAGCAAACATACCGTCTTGAGTAGGCTTGTTGTAATACGGGACAACCTGCAGACTTGCATCAGCGCCAACTGATTTAGCAAATTTGGTTAACTCGATTGCTTCTGTGGTGGAATTTCCACCAGTTCCAGCGATGACAGGAATGCGTCCAGCAATGTGATCAACAGCTACTTTAATCAGTTCACAGTGTTCTTCAACAGAAACTGTTGGCGACTCGCCACTGGTACCCACGATGACGATACCATCTGAACCTTCGTTGACATGCCAGTCGAGCAATGAACGCAAGGCAGGGAAATCTAAACTTCCATCCTCTAGCATCGGAGTCACAATAGCCGGCATGCTGCCAGCGATGGGCTTTTTACTGACTTGGGATTGGCTTGTATTAGTCACTGAATGTGTCTGATTTATCTGAATGTTAACCACCAAATTGTAACGGAACGTACCCTTTTAAATGCCCTTTTACAGCAACAATCCGCTGAACCATGGCTGGTTTAGGCTGATCAAGGTAAATATCCTCGTAAGCAATCACTTTGAGGCCCGAGCGTGCAGCCAAAGCGAGTAATTCCCCTGATTTCAGTAGGAAATTAGGGTTGGATGGCCGCCCAAACTGGGCATTTCCATCGGCGAAGGTCTCGTAGATAAAGATACCCCCATCACTCAACATCCTCGGCAGTTCATCTAAAAATGGACGATATAGGTAATTTGTAACCACAATTGCTGAAAACTGCTGGCCTGCCAAAGGCCAAAGGGCACCTTCCAGATTCTCTTGCAGGGCTTGAATATGAGGATTTTTTAAACGCTCAATAGGCTCAATATCTTGATCAACCGCTAAAACCGTATGACCCAGGGATGCTAACAATCCAGCATGCCTGCCAGCACCACAAGCCAAATCCAAAACCAACCCCTCGGCGGGTATAAGAGCAGCAAAACGCTTTACCCAAACGGAGGCATCTGCAATGACATCGTGATTTGAGATCAAGGGATTAACTTCAATCGTACGCAAGACCCATAGACTCACGGACCTCACGCATTGTTTCTTGAGCAACCTTACGCGCTTTATCGCAACCATCAGCAATAATTGAACGCAGCAGGCTTGGATCATCTAAGTACTTCTGTGCGCGCTCAAACATCGGTTGCTGCTCAGCAAGAATCGCATCGATTACTGGCTGCTTGCACTCTAAACAGCCAATACCCGCTGACTTACATTCTTTTTGTACCCACGTTTTAGTATCTTCACTGGAATACACAGTATGCAGTTGCCAAACTGGGCAACGCGCAGGATCGCCCGGATCGGTTCTGCGAACGCGAGCCGGGTCCGTTGGCATAGTACGTATAGAGCGAATGACTTCTTCCGGCTTCTCGCGAATGCTAATCGTATTACCGTAGGACTTTGACATTTTTTGTCCGTCAATGCCTGGCATACGCGAAGCGGAAGTGAGCAAAGCTTGCGGCTCTGGCAAAATAATTTTACGGGCGCCCTCCAAGAAACCAAACAATCTTTCACGGTCCGCCATGGAAAGACTTTGCGCTTCTTGAAGCAATGCCTTAGCTTGCTCTAAAGCCTCGTCATCACCCCGCTCCTGAAACGCTACGCGCAACTCAGCGTAC
Source organism: Polynucleobacter arcticus (assembly GCF_013307205.1). Classification (NCBI taxonomy): domain Bacteria; kingdom Pseudomonadati; phylum Pseudomonadota; class Betaproteobacteria; order Burkholderiales; family Burkholderiaceae; genus Polynucleobacter; species Polynucleobacter arcticus. The sequence continues at coordinate 1,183,116 of NZ_CP028940.1, forward strand.
ATCTTGGCGCGCTTACTACCTAATTTTTTAACTGCTTCCAGGGCCTTCTCTTCAAAGCCAGGCTCGCGACCATAAAGATAGTTAAAGCGGCGTGCTACTTCACGTGTCATCTCGACGTGAGGAACTTGGTCTTCACCAACCGGCACAAATTGCGCACGATAAATCAGAATGTCGGCAGCTTGTAACAAAGGGTAGCCTAAGAAACCATAGGTCTGCAGATCTTTTTCTTTAAGCTTGTCAATTTGATCTTTATAGGTTGGAACTCGCTCAAGCCAGCCCAGTGGAGTACCCATTGAGAGAAGCAAAAATAGTTCAGCATGCTCAGGCACTTTGCTCTGAATGAATAAAGTCGCCTGATTAGGATCAACCCCACATGCAAGCCAATCAATCACCATATCCCAGACCGACTGCTCAATCAGATCGGGGGTTTCATAATGGGTTGTTAAGGCATGCCAGTCTGCTACAAAAAAGTAGCAAGGATACTCAGACTGCAAACGAACCCAATTCTTTAAAACACCATGGTAATGGCCGAGGTGCAAACTACCGGTTGGTCGCATACCAGAGAGAACGCGTTCTTCAAACATCTTGATCTTTATTCTTTAAAGGTAATAAAACAGGTTGGGTGTAAAAAGTCGCTTAATGAAATAGCGTCCATACAGGGGTTAAATGCTCAGGTAGATGTGGCAAAGTCCCAAGGTCAATATAACTCTCTTCTGGATCGTGAAAATCAGATCCTCGAGAAGCCAAAAATCCATAATGCTGGGCAATCTTGCCATAGGTTTGATATTGATTAGGGCTGTGGCTACCAGTGATTACTTCAATGGCTATCCCGCCGATGTCCTTAAAATGCTTGTAAAGTTCATCCATCTGCATAGCACTCAACTTGTAACGCCCAGGATGCGCAATCACAGCTGCACCACCGGCACCCTTAATCCAGGCTACTGCGTCATCTAATGATGCCCAGAGATGGGGTACATAACCAGGCTTGTCTTCGACTAAATAATTCTTAAAGACATGATCGGTATCACGGCAAACGCCTTGCTCAACCAAAAAGCGTGCAAAGTGTGTACGAGAAATTAAGTCATGGTTACCAGCGAAATGGAGGGCACCTTCATAGGCGCCAGCGATGCCCACCTTCGATAATTGCTCGGCCATCATTTTGGCGCGATTGCCCCGCCCATCGCGTGTACGACGCAATCCCTCTAAAATTCCTGCATGGGTGGCATCAATTCCGAGGCCAACTATATGAATGGTCTGACCCATCCAGCTGACAGAGATTTCAACTCCAGAAACATAATCCATACCTAGCAAGCTCGCCGCAATTCGGGCTCTTTCCTGACCGCCCAACTCGTCGTGATCGGTCAACGCCCATAATTGAACACCATTACCGTGAGCACGCTCTGCCAGCTGCTCAGGCGTTAAGGTTCCATCAGAAACCACGGAATGGCAGTGTAAGTCGGCGTTTAGGCTGGAATGACTGGTCATAGGCCTATTTTAGGTCAAGCTGGTGTCAACCACACGGCGAGGTGCATCTAGGTAGTCGCGAGATTGCATCTCTATCAAGCGAGAAACTGTCCGAGAGAACTCACTAGTAATCTGCCCCTCGGTGTATAAATCGACTGCAGGAACCTCCGCAGAGATGATTAACTTGATTTTATGGTCGTAAAGAACGTCAATTAGCCAGATAAAGCGGCGGGCTTCATTAGTCATCCTAGGGGGCATATAAGGCACCCCGGACAAAATCACCGTATGAAACTGGCTAGATATCTCCAGGTAATCATTCTGGGATCTTGGGCCGCAACACAAGGTTTCAAAATCAAACCACACCACCCCTTCGGCCATGTGAAGCGGCCTTAACTCTCGAGACTCAATACGCAGAACAGGACGAACTAACTCCTTCTGATTTCCAATCAACCTCTGAAACATCTGCATCAGAATCGCACTGGTATTGGCATTTACAGGCGTGAGATAAGCCTCTACTTGGGCCATTTGCACACGACGATAGTCATTACCCGCATCGACATTCATGACATCGAGCTGCTCTTCAAGAAGTTTAATTGCGGGAAGCAAACGGTCGCGATGCAAGCCATTGGGATACAACTGACTCGGTTGATAGTTCGACGTCATCACAAACTGAACGCGATCTTCGAAGAGCGCGCTCAACAAACGATAGAGAATCATCGCATCAGCAATGTCATTAATATGAAACTCGTCAAAACAGATCAGCCGGTATCTATTGGAAATTCTTTTTGCAAGCTCATCCAGAGGGTCTGCCATACCAGAGAGCTCATGAAGCTCACGATGTACTTCTCGCATGAACTCATGAAAGTGAATACGAATTTTTTTCTCTAAAGGGGATGCAGCAAAGAAGCAATCCATTAAAAAGGATTTGCCGCGACCGACACCACCCCATAGATAGACGCCACGGGGTAGCTTGGGTTTAAAGAGTTTCTTTTTTAAGCCGTTACTGCGAATTTCTTTGTAAGCAACCCACTCATCTTCGCAATCTTGCAAACGCTCAATAGCAGCTAGCTGCGCAGGATCACTGTGATACCCGCGCAGCTTTAACTCTTGATGGTAGTACTCTAATGCTTTCAATTACATGTTTAATGCACGTTTATCCGTCGCCAATGCCGCTTCACGCATTACTTCAGATAAGCTAGGGTGAGGATGACAGATACGAGCAATATCTTCAGCGGCCGCTTTAAATTCCATAGCTACAGCTGCTTCAGCGATTAGGTCAGAAGCATTTGGTCCAATAATGTGAACACCCAAGATTTCATCTGTCTTTTCATCGGCCAATATTTTGACAAAACCCTCGGCTCGATCCATACCTAAAGCACGGCCGTTGGCAGCAAATGGAAATTGACCAGCTTTGTAAGCAATACCAGCCTGCTTTAACTCCTCTTCATTTTTCCCAACCCAAGCAATTTCAGGATCGGTATAAATTACCCAAGGAATACAGTTGTAGTCGATGTGCGGCTTTTGACCTGCAATCGTTTCAGCAACTAAGACACCTTCATCTTCAGCTTTATGTGCCAACATCGGTCCGCGCACGACGTCGCCGACAGCATAAACGCCAGGAGCTGCAGTAGCGCAGGTATGGTCATCGACTGGAATAAAACCACGTTGGTCAACTTGTAGGCCAATCTTATCAAGGCCTAACTTATCCGTATTGGGTACGCGACCAACAGAAACAATCAAGCGATCACACTCTAGTTTCTGAGCCTTACCTTCGCTATCGATGTAATTCACGACAACACCTTTTTTATCTGCTTTCACTTCACCAATCTTGACGCCCATATTGATTTTGAGGCCTTGCTTCGTGAAGATCTTTTGCGCTTCTTTTGCGATACCTTGATCGCAAGCACCCAAAAACGTAGATGAGGCTTCAAGAATAGTCACATCAGAACCAACACGACGCCATACAGAACCTAATTCCAATCCGATTACGCCAGCGCCAATGACACCCAGCTTCTTCGGAATAGAGTCAAACTTGAGACCGCCTTCGTTATCGCTAATCAATACGTTATCCACCGGAATATTCGGTAAGTGACGTGCTTTAGATCCAGTAGCAATGATCACATTCTTAGCAGTAACGACTTCTTGATCTTTGCTGTCGATCTTGACCTGGTAGCCATCAGCACTCTTGCCTTCAAAGGAGGCGTGACCCTTTAGCAAAGTAATTTTGTTTTTACGGAATAAGAACTGAATACCAGCAGTCATCTTGGTCACAATCGCATCTTTACGAGCGATCATTTTGTTTGAATCCAGCTTGACAGAGCCCACGGTAATACCATGATCCGCAACATGATGACTAATCTTCTCAAACTCTTCAGAGGACGCGAGCAAGGCCTTTGATGGAATGCAGCCGACATTCAGGCACGTACCGCCTAAACGTGGCTCACCTTTTGGATCGTCATAGGCATTCGATTCAGCACAGGCTACCTTGAAGCCCAATTGGGCTGCACGAATCGCAGCAATATAGCCGCCAGGGCCGCCGCCAATAACTACTATGTCAAATGATTGACTCATATTCTCCCCTCTTATAAATCAAGTAGGAGACGTGAAGGATCTTCTAAAGCATCCTTCATTGCAACCAAACCAAGGACAGCCTCACGGCCATCGATGATCCTGTGGTCGTATGACAATGCCAAATAGTTAATTGGGCGAATGACGATTTGACCATTCTCTACTACAGCGCGCTCTTTAGTGGCATGAATACCCAAGATGGCAGACTGTGGAGGATTAATAATTGGGGTAGATAGCATCGACCCAAATACACCACCGTTAGAGATCGAGAATGTGCCGCCAGTTAAATCCTCTAAAGACAATTTACCTTCGCGAGCTTTAGTGCCAAACTCAGCAATCTTTTTCTCGATATCCGCCAAATTCATTTGATCAACATCACGCAAAATAGGAACTACCAAGCCACGTGGTGAGCTCACCGCAATGCCGATATCAAAATAACCGTGATAAACGATGTCATTGCCATCAACTGAGGCATTCAACAATGGGAACTTCTTCAATGCATGAGTTGCAGCTTTAACAAAGAAAGACATAAAGCCCAACTTCACTCCGTGAACTTTCTCAAACTGATCTTTGTACTTGTTACGCATGGCAATGACCGGCGCCATATTCACTTCATTAAATGTGGTCAAAATGGCGTTATTTGCTTGAGACTCTAGCAAACGTTCAGCAATACGAGCACGCAAACGGCTCATTGGAACGCGCTCTTCTGGGCGGTCACCCATCGGAATTGGTGTACTTGGCAATGCAGCAGATTTTGTACCGCCAGCGACCGCATTCAGTGCATCCCCTTTAGTCACACGACCATCGCGACCAGAACCTGCAACTTGACCAGCGCTAATATTGTTTTCGGCAAGAATTTTTGCAGCCGAGGGAGCGGCAGCGGCACTAGGTGACTTAGGGGCTGGGGCTGGGGCTACTTTAGCTGGCGCAGCAGCTGGTGCGGCAACGGCTGCAGGTACAGGTGCAGCAGTAGCAGCGGCAACCGCAGTGCTATCAATCTTTGCAATCAACTGCTCAGCAACAACAGTACCACCATCAGCAATGACGATCTCTGTAATAACACCAGCAGAAGGAGCTGGAACTTCCAATACGACTTTGTCAGTTTCAATTTCAATCAAGATCTCATCTTGACCGACAGCATCGCCGACCTTTTTTTTTCCACTGCAGCAGAGTAGCTTCAGCTACTGACTCAGAGAGTTGGGGAACTTTAACTTCAAAAATAGCCATGATTAATCCTATTTAATATTTATATATAGAGTGATGTCCACGATTACTTCGTAATGACATAACCCTTCAGTTTTGCGAATGCAGCCGTAAGGAGAGACTTTTGTTGTTCTTGATGGAGGTGGGCATATCCACATGCTGGTGAGGCTGATGCTGGTCGACCTGCATATGCCAACTTTGTGCCCTCAGACATATTCTCCAAGATATTGTGCTGAACAAAGAACCAGGCGCCTTGGTTTTGTGGCTCATCTTGACACCACACTATCTCAGTCAGATTGGGATACTTCTTCAACTCCGCAGTCAATGCCTTGTGCGGAAATGGGTACAACTGCTCCAAACGAATAATCGCAACATCATCCAGTTTTTTATCGCTACGTGCTTTAGCTAAGTCGTAATAGACCTTTCCAGAACACATGACTAGACGAGTAACCTTCTTACCGTCAATGGCCACATCGCGCTCAGGCAGAATTGTTTGGAAACCACCCTTAGTAAACTCAGACAACGGTGAAGCAGCTTCTTTATTTCGCAATAATGATTTTGGCGTCATCAAGATCAACGGCTTCCTGAATTGACGAATCATTTGACGGCGTAATACGTGGAAGATTTGCGACGCTGTTGTCGGCTGAATGACCTGCATATTGGTATCAGCACACAACTGCATAAAGCGCTCTAAACGGGCCGATGAATGCTCCGGGCCCTGACCTTCGTAACCGTGAGGAAGCATCATGACCAAACCATTTGCACGGCCCCACTTCACTTCACCGGAGGCAATAAATTGATCGATTACTACCTGAGCGCCGTTAGCAAAGTCGCCGAACTGAGCCTCCCAGATGGTTAACGTATTTGGTTCTGCAGCAGCATAGCCATACTCGAAACCGAGCACAGCCTCTTCGGATAGGATTGAGTCGATAACAACAAACGGAGCTTGATCCTTGGCGATATGACGTAAAGGAATGTACACGCCTTTATCCCACTTCTCGCGGCTTTGATTATGAAGCACCGCGTGACGGTGAGTAAAGGTACCGCGGCCGCTATCCTCGCCGGACAGACGAACTGGATAACCACTAGCAACCAAAGAAGCGAAAGCCATATGCTCGCCCATACCCCAGTCGATATTCACTTCACCGCGTCCCATAGCAGCGCGGTCTTTCAATACCTTCTCTACTAGCGGATGAATCTGAAAGCCTTCACGAACAGTAGAAACTCTCTCGGCTAAACGCTTCCATTCAGTTAATGGAATCGCTGTATCTGCCTCGTCGGTCCACTTCTTATTCAAAAATGGTGACCAATCTACAGCAAACTTCCCTTGATAGTTACTCAATACAGGATCGGAAGTTTGCTTACCAGCATCCATCGCAGCACGATATTCTTTCACCATTAAATCACCGGTGCCAGCTGGTAATATGCCTTGCGCCTCTAACTTGTCTGCATACAGTTTGCGCGTCCCTGGATGCGCAGCAATGATTTTGTACATTAAAGGCTGGGTCATCGCAGGTGAATCCTGCTCGTTATGACCTAACTTTCTAAAACAAACAATATCAATCGCTACATCTTTATGGAACTGACTGCGGAACTCCACTGCAAGCTTAGTAGCTAAAACAACCGCCTCAGGATCATCGCCATTCACGTGCAACACAGGGGCATCGATCACCTTCATGATGTCGGTGCAATATAAACTCGAACGCAAATCACGTGGATCTGAAGTTGTAAAGCCAATCTGGTTGTTGATCACGATATGAATCGTGCCACCAGTGGAATAGCCGCGAACTTCAGCCATGGCCAAAGTCTCTTGCATGACGCCCTGACCAGCAATTGCCGCATCTCCGTGCACGAGCACTGGCAATACTTGCTCGCCCAACATATCGCCACGACGCTCCATACGAGCGCGGGCAGAACCCTCTACGACTGGATTGACGATTTCTAAATGGGAAGGATTAAATGCCAACGACAAATGCACTGGGCCTGATGGTGTTGAAATGTCACTAGAGAATCCTTGGTGATACTTGACGTCACCTGCAGGTAATGTTTCCGGGCCTTTGTGCTCGAACTCAGCAAACAGATCCGTTGGCATTTTGCCCAAGACGTTAACTAGTACATTCAAACGGCCGCGATGGGCCATACCAATCACAATTTCTTGTACACCTTTTGAGCCGGCTTCACGCACCAGCGCATCCATACAAGGGATAAAACTGTCCCCACCCTCAAGTGAGAAACGCTTTTGACCAACATACTTCGCTTGAAGGTAGCGCTCCAGGCCTTCGGCTGCAGTCACACGATCCAAAATTTGACGCTTCTCGTCAACGTTGAATCTCGGGGTCGAGCGGATGGACTCTAATTTTTCTTGCCACCACTTTTTAATCTTTTGGTCGGCAATGTACATGTACTCAGCACCCAGAGTACCGCAGTAAGTTTGACGTAAGGCCTGCAATAGATCACGCAAGGACATCTCTGTCTTGCCAAAGAAAGTATTGCTAGTGTTGAAAACGATATCCATATCGCCGTCAGTAAAACCGTAGAACGCAGGGTCTAACTCCGGAATATCCGGGCGCTCTGTACGCTTAAGAGGGTCAATATCTGCCCAGCGATTACCGACGTTACGGTATGCGGCAATTAACTGTTGAACGGCAACGCGTTTGCGTCCCATCTCCGAGTCAGCTGAATCGGAAACAGTTTTGATGGGGCCTTGTTTGGCCCGCTCAGCAAATGAAGCAACAATCGGCGCGTGCGCAATATCGACTCTAGAGGAGCCATCTGCTGCAGGGACTTGCTTCACGCCATCGAAATAATCTCGCCAATGATCCGCTACGGAAGCTGGATCGTGCAAGTAGGATTCGTAGAGCTCTTCTACGTAAGGGGCGTTTCCGCCGAAGAGATAGGAATTATCTCTTTGATCCTGCATCATGATGCTCACCTTTCATCGGGTTTCCCGAATAAAAACTGTGGTTAAAACCATTCGGTCTACGGCTTTACCGCTTGACGAATTGATCTGTGCAAATACTGTGACAACCTGTCTAATTTAACACGATTACCCATTGATACATAAAGGACTTTCCCTAACTAAGTCGGCTTGGTAGTCATTTTCCCGATTTAGCCTTGAATAAGAATTTTCCTACTGAGGTTTAAACCCCGCCCGACAGATTCCCATGGATTTGCTTCGTATTCTCTAAATCTTCAAATGAATTAATGGGATTAAGGATATATGAAAGCAATTACCCCAGAAATGGAATATTTAAGTACCAGACAGAGTGCAAAGGTATTGCAGGTATCTCTTGGTACAGTACAGAAAATGGTGGAACTGGGTGAGTTAATCGCCTGGAAGACCCGTGGTGGCCATCGGCGTATCTTAGCGAGCTCATTAGAACAGCAGCTAGCACGCCGTAAAAGGTCGATGCGGCAAAAAACGACTCAAAACTGCATTGCCATAGGCATTTTTAGGAGGGTTGAAAATAGCCATGAATTAATCGAATCTATTCAATGCTGGCAATTAAAGGTGGATTTAGAGGTATCGGTAGATAGCCTTGAGGGTCTCATGAAGGCGGTTTCGATTGCACCAGATTTAATATTTCTGGATGCCCTGATACCGCCAGTTGAGCAAGTCCATTTGATCCATTATCTGAGTAAAAACAAGGACACCCAGCGTATTCCTATTTTGGTAGATGAGGGCTTTATCCGACTTCACCCCGGGGTAATGGGTTTAGCTGATGAAAATACTGTTGGCGTCAAACCTCAATGCCCAGATATTCTCCAAGAAAAGCTGGAGAATGGCCTCATTGATGAAAACCCCTTAATTATTGGCTATCCCGCCACAAATCCAGAGCTAGAGAGTACATTGGGGAATCAGAATCGACATGCGCTATTGGAGCCTATTTTTGTCCAAGCGCTCAACAGAAAATGTGCCTAGACTTACCCACCCCTAGATTGATTAAAAGCCGCTCGGTTCACACAGAGCGGCTTTTTTATAAATTAATTCCATTTAAATCAATAGCTTATATCAAGAAGTTGGCGCGATCTCTACCTTCTATCCATTTTGGAGCCTTACCGCGACCCGTCCACGTATCACCAGTAGATGGGTTACGGTACTTTGGAGCAACCTTTCCACTAGAGCTTCGTACACCCGATTTACGACTAAATAAGTCTGAGGCTGTTAGATCGTATTCCTCGATGATCAGCTTAGCTTTTGCAATACCATCAGCCTTTTCACGCTGTACCGCTTCTTTAATTTGCTTGTCCAACTGCTCGCGCTGGGCTAATAGCTCTTTATAGGAAGACATATATTAATTCTCCGAATATGAATTGTCTGAACTAACTAGGAATTAGTTAATCCTATGTTGAGATTATATACATACATTAATAAATAAGCCTATAAATACTGCATATTAGCCATAACCCTACAAAACTAAATGAATTAACTTATTAATATTTAAATAAATAACATAATAATTATAAATACAATATTTATTAGTATTTACTGTTATCTTCTCAGCATAAATGTACCGCTAGATTTTGCGGTGATTTCACCAGCCTCATTCAAAACTACAGCCTCACAGTAATTAATCGTTTTGCCGGCCTTCAGTACGGAGCCCTCCACTACGATTTTGCCAATACTGGGACGCAAGAAGCTAACACTCATATCGATGGTCATGGCGCCAAGTGGTTGATCATTTGTACTCCGGGCCGCTGCACCCATCGCAAAATCCAACAGGGTCATCACTACGCCACCATGGGCAATGTGAAAGCTATTCTCAAACTCGGGCTTAATTACCAAGCTAATCCGTGATTTACCGCCCTCCGCGAACTCCGGCACCACACCCAAGTGAGCTAAAAAAGGAATGCTTAATCCAAAATAAGTAGTGTCGCTGGTGTTTGAAGTCATAGAAAGACCGATGGGTAGGAAAGATTGGGGGAAAAGGATGAATACCAAATTGATTGGTCGGGGCGAGAGGATTTGAACCTCCGACCACATGCACCCCATGCATGTACGCTACCAGGCTGCGCTACGCCCCGACGGAAAAGAAAATTGTATCAGTAACTATTTGGAGAGAATTTGTAAAACGGCTTGCAGCTCATCTCGTAAGCGAAGCTCGCCACGGGCTTCATCGAGACGATTACGGGCACCACTAATCGTAAAGCCCTCTTCATATAAAAGCGCTCGAATCTTACGAATTAAAACAACTTCATGATGTTGGTAGTAGCGACGATTGCCGCGACGTTTTTGGGGACTTAACTGCGAGAACTCTTGCTCCCAATAACGTAAGACATGGGAGCGAACACCGCAAAGATCGGCAACCTCACCAATAGTGAAATAGCGCTTAGCGGGGATTGGGGGGAGCTGCGAGCTGAGCAGCACCGACCCAGCATCAAATACTGTTTTCTCGAGCATGCGACTCAACTACGTCCTTGAGTTTTTGACTTGCGTGGAAAGTGACAACACGGCGAGCCGCAATCGGAATCATTTGGCCTGTTTTTGGGTTTCGGCCGGGTCGTGCAGACTTATTACGTAACTGGAAATTACCAAACCCAGAAATTTTCACCTCTACGCCAGTCTCCAAAGAACGTCCAATGCGATCAAAGAATGCATCAATCATATCTTTGGCCTCACGTTTATTGAGACCCACCTGATCGAAGAGCGCTTCAGAGAGCTCGTTCTTGGTAACGGTGTCATTGCTAGCTAATTCATTCATGTCTGAAGTCTCTTCGTGCTGTATCTAGGGCTAATATTAAACCTAGCGCAGACGAGCTGCGCAATTTTTCTCAAGCGCCGCCATTAAAGCGGCCATAGTTGCTTCAATTTGGGTATCTTGCAATGTTTCTTGGGGATTTAACAAAGTAACGCGGAACGCCAAACTCTTCTCATCATCCGCCATGCTACTTGAACCAGGCTTTGCCTTGAATTCGTCAAATAACTCGATTGCTTTAACGAAGTTCGGCTTCTTTACCTTCATTGCATCGAGTAAAGTCTGTGATGAAACGGATTGCTTCACCACTACCGCCAAATCACGTTGCACTGCGGGAAACTTGCTGAGCTCTTCCGGCTGCGGAATACCCAGATTACGAATAGACTCTAAGTCCATTTGAAACAAAACTGGAGCCTGGGGTAACTCATAAGCTTGCTGTAATCGTGGATGCAATTCGCCGATCCAGCCAATGTTGCAATTACCCGCTGGGGTCATCAATTGAATTTTGGCACTACGACCAGGATGTAATGCAGGATGTGCGGCAGCTTCGGTTGTGAAATACAAGGGATCCAGTACGCGCTCTAAATCACCCTTACCATCAAAGAAATCCACTAAACGGTTATCGCTTGCCCATTGCTCAGGCACAAATGAACCATAAGCCAAGCCACCCACCAGCTGTGGTTGATAAAAACCAGCTACCTTGCCAGCCTCTTCTTGAATATTTTCATCACGTTTAAATACCCGACCCGTTTCAAACAAACGCACACGACCAGCACCGCGATTCAAGTTTGCCTTCAGGTTAGCCAATAAACCACCCCAGAGATTACTTCGCATCACGCCATACTGGCTCGCAATTGGGTTGAGTACGGTAATGAGATCTTTTTCAGTAGCGGCAGCTAGGCGTTGCTCACTTTCTGAGTCGATAAATCCAAAGTTCACCGCCTCTTGATAACCTTGAAGTGCCAAACGTTGGCGTAACAAATGTACCCCACGTTTTGACTCAGCCTTAGCACTCATCTTCAATGAAGCGACTGGTGGCACATCAGGAATGTTTTCAAAGCCGTACATACGGGCGACTTCTTCAATTAAATCTTCTTCTATTTCGATATCAAAGCGATAGCTTGGCGGTGTCACCACAAATACATCACCTGCCTCTTTTTTAAACTCAAACCCTAGACGCTGAAACACATCAGCCACAATTTCAGAAGTCAACGGAATACCAATGACCTTCATGGCACGAGCCAAACGCATACTGACAGGTTTACGCTCAGGCATAGCTAATACTTGGTCGTCAATTGGGCCCGCTTGGCCACCGCAGACTTCAATAATCATTGAAGTTAAGTACTCCAAGCAATTAACGGTATTTTGTGGGTCAACGCCGCGCTCAAAGCGATGCGCCGCATCAGTGCTGAAATTAAAACGACGGGCACGTCCTTGAATTGCTGAAGGCTGCCAATAAGCCGCCTCAACATAAATATTCTTAGTGTCATCAGTTACTGCGCAATGATTGCCGCCCATGATGCCCGCCAATGCTAGTGGGCCTTTTTGATCGGCAACTATGCCAGCATCTTGCATCTTGCCAGCAGAATCAGGCCCTTGTAAGGTAACCGTCTGGCCGTTTAACAACTCGAGACTTTCGCCTGGCTTCGCCCAGCGAACAGATAAATCACCAGTTAGTTTATCAATATCAAATACATGGGTCGGTTGACCCATCTCCAACATAACGTAGTTGGATAGATCTACCAAAGGAGAAATGCTTCTTTGCCCAGCATGACAAAGACGTTGAATAATCCAATCCGGCGTCTTAGCCTGAGGATTCACCCCTCGAATGACACGACCCGCAAAGCGTCCGCAGAGGTCAGCGTTGTCAACAGTTACTTTAAGCTTATCTTGGATAGAGACGTTTACAACATTCCACCGAGGTGCACACAATAAAGCGCCGGTAATTGCGGATACTTCGCGTGCCATACCCATCAACGAAAGACAGTCCGCCTTATTGGGCGTTAACTTAATCACAAAGATTTGATCATCCAAATCTAAGTACTTACGAATATCTTCACCAACTGGTGCATCACCAGGTAACTCCAGAATACCCTCGTAATCATCACCAAGGCCAAGCTCGCGACCAGAGCACAACATGCCCTGACTTTCTACACCGCGTAGTTTGCCTGTCTTAATCATGAAAGGCTTACCGCCAGATTCTGCTGGAGGCAATTCTGCGCCAACTAATGCACATGGGATTCTGATACCGACGCGCGCATTCGGCGCACCACAGACGATTTGCAACTCTTGACCAGTTCCGGCATCCACTTTACAAACTCGCAAACGATCAGCATCCGGATGCTGCTCCGCAGAGAGGATTTGTGCAACAACAATTTTTGTAAATGCAGGAGCTACTGAGTGCTGCTCTTCAACCTCGAGACCTGCCATTGTCATGGCATGACCTAAAGCATTGCTATCCAGTGAGGGGTTTACATATTGGCGTAACCAAGATTCAGAAAATTGCATATGCGCTATCTACTATTAGAAGGTTAGCTAATTAAGCTGGAAATTGCGCTAAAAAACGAAGATCATTCTCAAAGAAAAGACGTAAGTCATCAACGCCATAACGTAACATCGTTAAACGCTCTAGACCAGAACCAAAAGCAAAACCGGTGTAGCGCTCAGGGTCAATACCCATATTACGCAAGACATTCGGATGCACCTGCCCTGCTCCAGAAATCTCCAACCAACGGCCGGCTAACTTGCCGCTACCAAAGGCCATATCGATTTCAGCGGAAGGTTCCGTGAATGGGAAATAGGAAGGGCGGAAACGAACTTGTAATTCATTCGTTTCAAAAAAGGTTCTAAGAAAATCGGTATACACACCCTTGAGATCTGCAAAGGAAACACTTTCTGCAATCCACAAACCTTCGACTTGATGAAACATGGGTGAGTGAGTTGCGTCGCTATCTACCCGATAAGTTCTGCCGGGAGCAATCACTTTGATAGGGGGCATCACATCCGCATCCGCATACTTCTTAACATGCTCGCTCGCGTAACGAACCTGAATTGGGCTAGTATGCGTGCGCAATAACAATGGCTTCCCATTAGCATCTTTGCCATCAATGTAAAAAGTGTCCTGCATAGATCGGGCAGGATGATTCTCAGGACTATTTAAGGCGGTGAAATTAAACCAATCGGTTTCAATTTCCGGGCCATCTGCTACATCAAAACCAATCGAGCGGAAGATCTCTTCAACGCGCTCCCAGGTGCGCATCACAGGATGCAAACTACCTACAGCTTGGCCACGACCAGGCAAGGAAACGTCAATTGATTCTGCCGCAAGGCGTTGCAGCAATACTGCATCAGCCAATGCCTGGCGACGCTCTTGTAGCGCAGCTTCAACTTGGGTTTTGATTTGATTAATTTGGGCGCCAGCACTCTTGCGTTCATCAGGCGACATTCCACCAAGCGCTTTTAAGCGCTCAGTGAGAACACCTGACTTACCGAGATACTTGGCTTTCGCGTCCTCTAGAGCTGCCGAATCGGCAGCTCTGAGGAAATCGCGTTTAGCATCCTCGACAATGTGGTCGAGAGAAACCATTGCAGCTTAGTTTTTAAATGAACTAAGAATTAAGCTGCAGCGCTTACTACGGATTTGATCCGAGTAACCAAAGCAGCAAAAGCCGCTTTGTCAGCAATGGCCATATCAGAAAGTACTTTACGGTCGAGTTCGATCGCAGCTTTCTTCATACCATTCATGAATACGCTATAGGTCATGTCATGCTGACGAACTGCCGCGTTGATACGAGCAATCCACAATGCGCGGAATACACGTTTCTTATTACGACGGTCGCGGTATGCATATTGACCAGCACGCATAACTGCTTGCTTAGCAATACGGAATACGTTTTTACGACGTCCACGATAACCTGTTGCGGCATCGGTGATTTTCTTATGACGGGCTCTTGCTGTAACCCCACGTTTGACTCTTGGCATTTAATTCTCCTAATCTAGTCTGAGGTTAAGCGTAAGGAAGCATGGAGCGAATGGACTTAACGTCTGCCTTCGCAACTTCGGTAGTACCACGGAGGTGACGCTTATTCTTAGTGGTTTTCTTGGTGAGGATGTGGCGTTTAAAAGCCTGACCTCGTTTGATCGTTCCGCCTGCGCGAACCGTGAAGCGCTTTTTGGCGCTACTCTTGCTCTTCATCTTGGGCATAAAGCACCCCTTCTTCTGCATGTGCAACATAGGTGGTAACCGACGGTTACGCTTCCTGTACCTAGAAGCACTTCTCACTACCGGAGTCCTTAGTAATTCACTAGGAACCCCTCCCTACTTAAACAACAAACTTCATCTTGCGAATAGGTTTGTTATGTTTATTACTTCGCCTTACGAATGGGGGCCAATACCATCACCATCTGGCGACCTTCCATTTTTGGAAACTGCTCTACTTGACCAAACTCAATCAGGTCCGACTTCAAACGTTCCAACATTCTGACTCCGATTTCTTGGTGGGCCATTTCACGACCCCGAAACCGCAGCGTAATCTTTGTCTTATCGCCATCTTCCAAAAAGCGGATTAGATTGCGTAGCTTCACACCATAGTCGCCATCATCCGTGCCGGGACGGAATTTGACTTCCTTCACCTGAATCACTTTTTGCTTGAGCTTAGCTTCATGCAAACGTTTGGCTTCTTGGTACTTGAATTTGCCGAAGTCCATAATGCGAACTACAGGTGGCACAGCCGTCGGAGCAATTTCAACCAAATCGGTTTCTTTCTCTTCTGCTAAAGCCAGGGCTTCACTCAACTTAACTACACCGATGGGTTCTCCATCTAGTCCAATCAGACGCACTTCAGGAGCAGTAATCTCCCGATTTATGCGCTGCGATTTATCAGTAGCGATCTTCTTAATTCCTTTAAAAAAACAATAAAAACCATTCCACCCCTAGCTAGGCTCGGGTCCGACTTTCTGAGAAATATCCTGCTGGAGTCGGGCAACGAAAGCATCAAGAGGCATTACACCTAAATCCACTCCGCCACGGGCACGAACGGCCACCGAATTACTTTCTGCTTCTTTATCCCCAACAACTAACAAAAATGGGAGCTTCTGTAATGCGTGCTCGCGTATTTTATACGTAATTTTCTCATTCCGCAAATCCGATTCGACTCTAAACCCTTGTTTTTTCAGAGATTGCTGGACTTGTTGGGCATAAGCAGCGGAATTATCAGAAATATTTAGGACTACAGCCTGGGTCGGAGCAAGCCAAACTGGTATATTTCCAGCGTGGTTTTCGATCAAAATGCCGATAAAACGTTCCAAAGAGCCCACAATTGCCCTATGAAGCATCACAGGAGCCTTACGGGTGTTCTCTTCCGTGACATATTCAGCGCCTAAACGGGCTGGCATCGAGAAATCCACCTGAATAGTGCCGCACTGCCAAGTACGCCCAATCGAATCCTTCAGGTGATATTCGATTTTAGGACCATAAAAAGCTCCCTCGCCCGGCAATTCTTCCCATTGCTGGCCCGAAGCAGTTAAGGCACCGCGTAAGGCAGCCTCAGCTTTATCCCAAATGGCGTCATCACCAACACGCTTGGCTGGACGTAAAGCCAGCTTGACAGCCACTTCAGTAAATCCAAAGTCTTTGTAGACGTCGCGAACCGCTTTATCAAATGCAGCCACCTCTGACTGGATCTGATCTTCAGTACAGAAAATATGGCCATCATCTTGGGTAAATCCACGAACGCGCATGAGGCCATGCAAAGCACCTGATGGCTCATTGCGATGGCATTGTCCAAACTCACCGTAACGCAGAGGTAACTCACGATAGCTATGTAAGCCTGAGTTAAAGATCTGGACATGACCTGGGCAGTTCATCGGCTTTAATGCATAAGCACGATTCTCCGACTCAGTCGTAAACATATTTTCTTTGTAGTTATCCCAGTGACCCGACTTTTCCCAAAGACCACGATCCAGAATTTGTGGGGCCTTGACCTCTTGATAACCTTCGCGCTGATACACGCGGCGCATGTACTGTTCAACTTCTTGCCAAATAGACCAACCCTTAGGGTGCCAAAAAACGAGACCCGGCGCTTCAGGTTGGAAATGAAATAAGTCTAAAAACTTACCAAGGCGACGGTGATCACGTTTCTCGGCCTCTTCTAGCATGTGCAGGTGAGCGTCTTGGTCTTCTTTTTTCAACCAAGCTGTACCGTAAATACGCTGCAGCATCTCATTCTTACTATCTCCGCGCCAGTAAGCACCAGCAACGCTCAGAAGCTTAAAGACCTTGAGCTTGCCAGTTGATGGCACATGGGGTCCACGACATAAGTCAGTGAACTTGCCTTCAGAATACAAAGAGACATCCTCGCCTTGCGGGATGCTAGAAATAATTTCTGCCTTGTAGTTTTCGCCTTGATCTTTAAAGAACTTAACAGCTTCATCACGGGGCATGACTGTTCGATTAACCGGCTCATCTTTTTTTGCGAGCTCAGCCATTTTCTTTTCCAGCGCAACTAAATCATCTGGCGTGAATGGGCGATGAAATGAAAAGTCATAGTAAAAACCGTTTTCAATTACAGGACCAATTGTGACTTGCGCCTCTGGAAATAATTCTTTAACAGCGTAGGCGAGTAAGTGAGCAGTAGAGTGGCGAACAATCTCTAGCGCCTCTGGGCTTTTATCCGTAATGATTGCTAGGCGACTATCTTTATCAACGACAAAGCTGGCATCTACCATGTTGCCCTCAACAATGCCCCCTAAGGCAGCCTTAGCAAGGCCGCTACCAATGCTTTGGGCAACGTCAAGAACGCGAACGGGAGCGTCGAACTCACGTTTAGATCCGTCTGGCAGAGTAACTACAAGCATGACAACTCCATCAATTAACTTACAAAAAAAGAAAGCGCGGCAGCATTTCAGCAACCGCGCTCTTTTGGGTCTTCATTCGTTGGTAGGCTCGATTGGACTCGAACCAACGACCCCCACCATGTCAAGGTGGTGCTCTAACCAGCTGAGCTACGAGCCTATACAGCCATAGAGTTTATCACCGGCGACGCACTTGGGTCACGCCTTTGACCTCCTCTAGGCTATTTTGGATCAGCCGCAAGGCCTCAGAGTCTTTAATTTCAACCGTCAGCAGTATTTGAGCCATGCCCCGCTTGGCTGATTTACGCAAATCAATGACATGGACACCTTGCCGAGTCAATATTTCAAATAGCTCGCGCATCAACTCCGGACGATCTAGGCCGGATACCGCTAAATCTGCAGGAAACACCCGTTTTGCATCCCCCGCGTGCTGCATTTCTTCTGAAGACGCATTCCAAGCTGTCTGGATAACCCGCTCGGGTGCCCTCTCCAAAAGACCACGAAAGGTTTTACAAGACCGTCGATGAATAGATACGCCCCGACCCTGAGTCACAAAGCCAGCAATAGCATCTGGTGGTACAGGCCTGCAACAACGAGCCAACTGAGTCAAAAGAGAATCTACTCCAACTACCAACACATCGCCCACTTGACCCTGCTTGCGAGTACTCTGTTTCAGCACGATCTCTGGAGTGGGCGCATTGATCTTAGGCTCTGGCTTGTGATCTGACCCAATATCAGTGTGCTTTGTACCTGCCTCCTCATCATCTAAGGCATTGAACCAAGTACGAACTCGAGAACGAGCACGTTGTGAACGCAAGTAATTCCGCCTGGGGCTAATCCAATCGCGTGATGGCCCGCCCTGTTTGACCGCAATCACTTCAATTGTCTGCCCATTCTGTAGCGGTGTGTCCAAAGGCACCATGGCACCATCAACCCGAGCACCACGACAGCGATGACCCAGATCGGTATGTACTGCATAAGCAAAGTCGATAGGGGATGAGCCCTTCTCCAATGCAATCACTTTTCCCAATGGAGTAAGGACGTAGATGTGGTCGTCAATCTCATGGTGCTTAAGCTGCTCCCATGCATCCTCTTTCCAAGAAATCAACTGCCGTGCCCAAGCAATTTGGCGCTCATAGGCTACTGCCGCGCTATGTGTACCGGTTTGATGGTTTGGGTTGGAATCGCTTGATTTATTTTTTGGCGGAGTTGCCGCACCACTATAAGCACCCTCTTTGTAACGCCAATGCGCAGCCAGACCATATTCAGCTTGCTGATGCATTTCATAGGTACGCACCTGAATTTCAAAAGCAGTGCCATGCTCATCCATCACAACAGTATGGAGCGATTGATAACCGTTAGGCTTAGGCCCCGCAATGTAGTCATCGAATTCTCGGGGGACTGGCTGCCAAACGTTATGTACTATTCCCAAAATGGCATAGCAAGATTTAACGTCATCCACGAGAACGCGAAATGCCCTGACGTCATAAAGATTAGCAAAGTCCAATGACTTACCCTGCATCTTTTTCCAGATACTATAGATGTGTTTCGGGCGGCCTTGTACCTGACCTTGAATTTGTGAGGCTTTCAGCTCTTCCTGTAGTCGAGTGACGATGAAGTCAATAAATGACTCACGCTCAGCGCGTTTGCCATCGAGCATCTTGGCAATATCACGGTAGATCTCTGGGGACAGGACTCTAAATGCTAGATCTTCCATCTCCCATTTCATTTGCCAAATACCCAAACGATTTGCAAGCGTTGCATCAATATTGAGAATCTCTTGCGCCCATGTTGCAGGCATCTCAATTTTTTCTTGAGTAATCCAGCGTAAGGTCTGCAAACGTGAAGCAAGATAGATGAGCACTACCCGTAAGTCATCTCCAAAGGCAAGTAACATCTTTCGGAGCATTTCTTCTTGCCCAGAAATGCTGAGGCCACCGTCAGCACGAACAAGTTTGCCTTGCGCCTGTCTAAGACCTCGATAGCCAATCAATAGCTTGGCTGACTCCTCACCAATTAACTTAATCAGGGCCTCTTTGCCGTGAGTGCGGGCAATATTAGTAGCAGCTGTTAAGGTAGCTTCATCGAGATGCAGCAGTTTAAGAATACTGAGTACGCCTGCAGCATGATCTGCGGAAGGCTCGCCATACCAGCCATCAATAATTTTGATGTTCACGGCAACCTTGCCAGCATTGGACATAAAAAACTGAAAACCTTAACTAAAAAATTCTTTTGCTAAAGCAACTTGCTCTGGCTTAACAAAAGCAGGCGCATGTCCTACTCCCGGAATTTCAATACTTCGAACATACGGGTTGACCTTACACATCTCCGCCACAGTTTTAGCGGAGAGTAGATCAGAGTCTCCACCACGCACAATTAACATTGGAATATGAATTTGCTTGAAGGCATGCCACATTGCCATCTCACCCGCTTTCGCCATGATCGGATTCACCGATGCAAATGGCACAGCAATATCGGGGTCGTAGTGCATCATCCAAAGGCCGTCCTTTTGCACTAGCATGGGCCCGTTATAAATCTCCCACTCTTCGGGCGAATGCGCACCAAAAGAGGCGCAAATCTCATTTAAACGTTCCAATGCATCAGCGCGGTGAGCAAAAGCAAAAGGCTGCCCAACGTAAGAGCCTAAGCGCTTGACTGCTTCTGGCTCAATACGGGGACCAACATCATTAATAAGCATGCGACGAATGGGGCTATTCGGCATCGATGCATACACCATACCAATCAAGCCGCCCATAGAGGTTCCAAACCAATCCACTTGAGCAACGCCCAATTGCTTAATCAGACAAGCCATATCGGCAACGTATTGAGGTACGGCATACAGCATTGGATTCTGGAGGCGATCAGAGTCGCCACGCCCCACAATATCAGGACACACAACGTAGTACTCCTGACTCATTGCCTCCGCCAAGGTTCTGAAATCACTGCCCCTTCGGGTCAAGCCATGGACGCAAATTAATACTTTTGAATTACTGGGATTGCCCCAGGCGTGATTCGCCATTCGATGAGTGCCGTCACTACTCGCACAGGTCACATAGAAAATTTCACCCTGGTGAATGCCAACATGAGGAGCTTTAGTCTCGTTTTCAGGATCTAAATCCTGCGTCTGCTTATCTGCCATTCCGACCACTTCAGGCTGCAAGGTCACGTGATCGATCCCATGCTGATTCAACAGCATCGTATTAATGCGACCCATGATTTCTGGCCACTCCGTTATATGGGCAATTTCAATATGGCCAATGAGCGCTGGGAAGCTCGGTGTCATCTCCCAAACATGCAAGTCATGAACTGCTAATACACCTGGCACCATTTTTAAATCTGTACCAACTTGTAAATAGTCAATATGGAGAGGCACTCCCTCCATCAAGAAGTGATAGGACTCTTTCAAAATAGAGATAGTCGACTTCAGAATTAACAGAGATACCAAGATTGACAAGATGGCATCAATTGGCATCCATCCGGTGAGCTGAATCACAACACCCGCAATCAGAGCGGCTACAGATCCTAGTAAGTCCCCCATGACATGAACCAATGCAGCGCGCGTATTCACACTCTTTTTGTCGCGTGATAGTACCCATGCCACTGCGATATTCATGACTAAACCAATCGCAGCAACTATGATGACAGTTAAGCCATCTACATGATGTGGATCATAAAATCGACTGATCGCCTCAAACATGATCCATGCAACTAAGGCTAGCATTGCAATGCTATTAACAAATGCAGCCAAGGCTTCCGCTCTTCCAAACCCAAAGGAGTGCTTGGATGACGGTGGGCGACGAGAAATGATTTGAGCCAGTAGTGCCAAGCCTAGCGCGGCGGCATCAGTCACCATATGACCAGCATCAGAGATTAAGGCTAAGGAATTGGCATAGTAAGCGGCGGCACCTTCCACCCCCGAAAAACCGAGGGTGAGCACCAAGGCAATCAATAATAAATTTTGATTAGATACTTCTTTACTGTGCGAATGCTTTGCATCTCCCTGCTTATGGGCATGAAGTGAATGGTCTGTTGCATTCATATAGAAGTCTCTAAAAAGAAATGGGATCGCTAAGACCCCATTATTTCACTAAGCGGTGATAGGGGTTAAAAGCCCGAAGTATCGACAGGGGCACCCGTTTTAGATTTCACATCTTCTTTACTCACTCCGGGTGCCAGCTCTACCAACTTTAAACCTGTTGGCGTAATGTCGAGCACGCAAAGATCAGTAATGATGCGACTAATGACGCCTACACCCGTCAGTGGCAAAGTACATTTAGGCAGAATTTTGATTTCTTCAGTGCCATCTTTTTTCTTGGCAACGTGTTCCATCAATACAACCACATGCTTAACACCAGCAACTAAATCCATAGCGCCGCCCATGCCCTTCACCATCTTGCCGGGGATCATCCAGTTTGCCAAATCACCATGCTCGCTCACTTGCATTGCACCCAAAATCGCAATATTGATCTTCCCACCACGGATCATTCCAAAAGAATCTGCAGAAGAAAAAATGGAGGAGCCAGGTAAGGTGGTAATCGTTTGCTTACCCGCGTTGATCAAATCCGCGTCAATCGTGGCTTCAGTTGGAAATGGGCCAATACCCAATAAACCATTTTCTGATTGGAGCCATACCTCCATTCCCTCTGGGACATGATTCGCTACCAAGGTTGGCATGCCAATACCCAAGTTCACGTAGTAACCATCCTTTAGCTCTTTAGCAGCACGTGCCGCCATTTCATCTCTATTCCAAGGCATGTCGATCTTCCTAACTGTTCAGTACTGTTTTATATAGTGTCTATAGGTATTAAGCAGCAGACAAAGTGCGTTGCTCAATACGCTTCTCAGGCGTGGTGTTGAGCACCAAACGCTGAACGTAAATACCTGGTGTATGAATCTCATCGGGATCCAATTCGCCGTTCTCCACAATCTCCTCTACTTCAGCAACGGTAATCTTGCCAGCCATAGCTACTACAGGATTAAAGTTGCGAGCAGTAAGGCGATACACCAAATTGCCAGACTTATCAGCCTTCCATGCCTTCACCAGAGAAATATCCGAGACGATAGCGCGCTCCATAATGTATCTCTCACCATCGAATTCTTTTTCTTCTTTTCCTTCGGCAACTAAAGTACCTACACCTGTTTTAGTGTAAAAAGCGGGAATGCCACAACCACCTGCGCGCAGCTTCTCGGCTAAGGTACCTTGCGGTGTAAATTCCAGCTCAAGCTCACCAGCCAGAAATTGACGCTCAAATTCTTTGTTCTCGCCCACATAAGAAGCAACCATCTTCTTCACTTGTCTTGAATTGAGCAGCACGCCCAAGCCGAAGCCATCGACCCCAGCATTATTAGCAATAGCAGTCAAATTTTGTGCGCCGAGATCCTTTACTGCAGCAATCAATGCCTCGGGAATGCCGCATAGACCAAAACCACCAACAGCCAACTTCTGACCATCTTTCAAGATATCTCTTAAAGCATCCACAGCCGATGGGTAAGTTTTATTCATAGATTCGTCCTCATATTGCCAAGAAGGGTAAAAACCAATCATAACGCCTTAGACTCCTTGGCCTATTGGCAGCAAGCAGCAAGCCTGTTTTCTCGCTTAGAACTAAACTAGAGGGGCAATTTAAGGCTGGATAAGTGTCATAAACACTCAAAACGCCCAAAATAACGGATTGCCCTTTTTTAAGTCATGTCGGAGAGATTGAATGAACGCCCAGGAATTACTCGCCCAGTTTGGACCAAGAGAATCCATGGACTATGACCTCGTCATCGTAGGAGGTGGCCCAGCCGGTCTTTCTGCAGCAATCAAGGTAAAACATCTAGCGCAGGAAACGGGTAAAGAGATTAGCGTCTGCGTACTCGAAAAGGGCTCCGAAATAGGGGCTCACATATTGTCTGGCGCGGTGATGGATCCCAAGGCCCTCACAGAACTCTTCCCTAACTGGAAAGAGCTTGGCGCACCTTTGGATACTGAAGTCACTCAAGATCAGTTTTTATTCCTGACTAAAGAGAGCGCATTTCAAGTACCCAATTGGATGCTACCGAACTGCTTCAAAAATGAAGGGAACTACATTATTAGCTTGGCCAATGTCACTCGCTGGCTAGGTCAACAGGCTGAAAATCTCGGTGTAGAAATTTTCCCCGGTTTTCCAGCTGCGGATATTCTTTATGATGAGCAAGGCGCTGTTTGCGGTGTGGTCACCGGTTCAATGGGTCTGGATAAAGAAGGTCAGCCTACCGATCAATTTCAGCTTGGCATGGAATTACGCGCCAAGTACACCTTGTTTGCCGAGGGATCACGCGGGCATCTAGGCAAACAACTCATTGCTAAGTTTGGGTTAGATCAAGACGCTGACCCGCAGAGCTACGGCATCGGTATTAAAGAACTTTGGGAAGTTGAGCCCTCCAAGAGTAAGCCTGGACTGGTAGTTCATACGGCCGGCTGGCCATTGGAGAGCGATACCTATGGTGGCTCATTCTTGTATCACTTGGGTGATAACAAAGTGGCAGTTGGCTTGGTGGTGGGTCTTTCCTATAAAAATCCCTACCTATCGCCTTTTGAAGAATTCCAACGCTACAAGTTACACCCCAAAATTCGGGAGACTTTTGAGGGCGGAAAGCGTCTCGCCTATGGCGCTCGTGCCCTGACTGCCGGTGGATTGAATAGCCTACCAAAAACCGTATTTCCTGGTGGTGCTTTGATTGGTTGTGATGCCGGCTTTTTAAACGCTTCTCGCATCAAAGGCAGTCATGCTGCCATTAAGACCGGCATGCTCGCTGCTGAAGCAGCAGTTGCTGCACTTGCTGAACATCGCTCGGCTGATGTGTTAACCGAATACCCAAGTGCCTTTAACAATAGCTGGTTACATACGGAGTTAAGTCAAGCCCGTAATTTCAAACCTTGGATGTCCAAAGGACTATATATAGGGACGCTGATGGTGGGCCTTGAGCAAAAGCTGCTAGGTGGCAATATGCCATGGACAATTCACATAAAGCATGCAGATCATGAATGCCTTGAGCCGGCAGCATTACACAAGCCAATCGATTACCCCAAGCCCGATGGCAAGATCACGTTTGATCGCCTCTCATCTGTATTTATTTCCAATACCAATCATGCTGAGAATCAACCAGTCCATCTCACCTTAAAAGATGCATCGATACCAGTGAGCTTAAATCTCAAAACTTACGCAGGCCCAGAGCAACGTTACTGCCCTGCTGGTGTATATGAATATGTAGAAAAAGATGGTCAGCCGCAATTGCAGATTAATGCCCAGAATTGCGTTCATTGCAAAACTTGTGACATTAAAGATCCAAGTCAGAACATTGTTTGGATCACGCCTGAGGGTGGTGGTGGACCAAACTACGCATCCATGTAATTTGCCTGCAAGCTTTGCTAGTGACTTTAGCTAGCTGGGTAGTGACGAGGTCGCATCTTCCCAATCGCCATACCCGCCAGGCCGCAAGCCAATGCTGCCATTACAAATACATTGCGTGGTTGAGTTGTATCCCATAACCAGCCAGCCACCAAGCCGCCCAGCGTTCCGCCCAGGCCATAAGATACCGTAGCCATGAGAGCTTGACCACGTGCCTGTAACGGTCCAGTAAACCAGCGCTGGAGTAATTTGGTTGCTGCACTATGGTGAGCACCAAAAGTACCTGCATGCATGAGCTGGGCGATGATGAGAACCCAAGTCACAGGGAAAAAAGCGATTAAGATAAATCGAAATACGCCGATCCCAAAAGCAATTTGCAGAACCACTTCCGGATCAAGGCGACTCAGTACCTTGCTTTGGTAATAAAAGAAAATCACCTCAGCAGCAACACCTAAAGCCCAAAACAAACCGATCTGGAATTTGTCGTAGCCTAAATCTGCCAAGTACAGAGAATAGAAAACATACAAAGCCGCATGTGCAAAGATCATAAAGAAGCCTGAGAGCAGAAACCAACGCACATCAGGGTTAAACAAGACTACTAAGAGCTCACCCTTTACCATCTTGCGACGTTCCATCTTGGGCTCATGCAGGCGGAATGTAATTAGCGCCAATAAAACCAGTATCACCGCGCCCACTATTGGGTAGAGTTCAATACCCTCGCGCTGAAACAACTCCCCAGCAAAAAGTACCATTGCAATAAAGCCAATAGAGCCCCATAAGCGCAAGCGCCCATAGCGTTTGTCAAAAGAATTATCCTTAAACAAAGCATGCACAGTAGCTGACTCGCCCAATGGCATCAGGCTACTTAAGATCGTGTGCAGCACAAACATCCAAATAAAGAATGCAGCATAGCTCTGCAGGAAAAAAATCAAGAGAAAAACTACTGCTGCCAAGCAAGCGCTAAAGCGAATAATTCCAATGCGGTCGGAAAGGTAGTCAGATAACCAGCCCCATGAAAATGGACCAACAATACGGGTGATCTGCAACATGGACATTAAGACTGCTATCTCAATCACACTAAAGCCACGCTCGAGAAAAAAGAGGCTAGCGTAGGGAGAAACTAAACCAACGTAAGCAAAATATAAAAAGAAAAAGGACCCGAAGGCCCAGCGCACTGAAGGTGTCATTTTCTTTTTAGTTTTCTTAGATGAATATTTAAATTAGTCGGTCACAGAACCAGGGCGGGCTGATGGAATCGGTGGAATGACGTGCTTCACATCGCCACATTGAGCACGATGACGTAAAGCATGATCTATTAAAACGAGAGCCAACATCGCTTCAGCAATTGGCGTTGCTCGGATGCCTACGCACGGATCGTGGCGACCTTTGGTTTGGACTGTGATGGGTTTACCTTCTAAATCAACCGATTCTTTTGGGCTATGGATGCTGGAGGTTGGTTTGATTGCAATGGATACACGCAAATCTTGACCCGTACTGATGCCGCCTAAGGTGCCACCGCTATTGTTACTATCAAAACCATCTGGATGCAGTTCATCGCCATGCTCACTACCGCGTTGCGCTACCGACTGAAAGCCAGCACCAATCTCAACGCCTTTGACCGCATTGATGCCCATCATGGCATGGGCAATATCAGCATCCAACTTGTCAAATAGAGGCTCGCCTAATCCGAACGGTACATTGCGCGCCCGCACTTCAATCTTCGCCCCACAAGAATCCCCTGCTTTGCGCAGAGCATCCATATAACTCTCTAACTGAGGAACGACATCGGCATTGGCAACAAAGAAAGGATTGCTCTCGATCACCGCAGCATCTTTGAATGGGACCTCGATCTCACCAAGCTGGCTCATAAATCCATAAACCTCAGTACCGTATTGCTCTTTCAGCCACTTCTTGGCAATCGCTGCTGCTGCTACTACTGGCGCAGTGAGCCTTGCTGAAGAACGGCCGCCACCGCGTGGATCGCGCAGACCATATTTGTAGTGGTAAGCGTAATCAGCATGGCCCGGTCTAAATGTTTGTAGGATATTGCCGTAATCTTGGCTACGTTGATCCGTATTACGAATGAGTAAGGCAATTGGCGTTCCAGTGGTTTTACCTTCGTATACTCCGGACAAAATCTCTACCCTGTCCTCTTCCTTACGCTGGGTGACGTGACGTGACGTGCCTGGCTTGCGACGATCCAAATCGATCTGCAAGTCTGCCTCAGACAAAGACATTCCAGGAGGGCAACCATCAACAACAGCGCCAATCGCGGGACCATGGGATTCACCAAAAGTGGTAACGGTGAAGAGAAGACCTAGAGTATTTCCTGACATAGCGACATTATGTCACCTGTCAGAGGCTTGGGCTAGAGCTGCTTCAAGGGGTAGATTTCTCAGTCTCTTCTGGCCAATCCCGGATGTATGCCTTGAGCATGGTGTTTTCAAAATCCTGAGCCTCAACAACCGATTTAGCAACGTCATAGAAAGAAATCACGCCCATCAACATCTTTTGATCTATGACTGGCAAATATCGTGCGTGCTCAACCAGCATCATTCGGCGCACTTCATCTATCTCGGTTTCCATATTGCAAGTCAAGGGCTTGGAGTTCATCACACTCTGAACCCTTAAATCATCAAGCTTGCCATGGTGCTTTGCCAATGCTGCAATCACCTCGCGGAATGTCAGAATGCCAACCAGCTTGTCGTACTCCATCACCACTAAGGAGCCAATATCATGCTCGCTCATGACCAGAACCGCAGTTTGCAACGCTGTGTCTGGTGCAACCGTAAACAGTGTGCTGCCCTTGACGCGCAATATGTCACAGACTTTCATTTGGCCTCCAGCTATCAGTTCTTATGCAATCAATATATTCTCAAGCCCCGTGGGAATCAAGGGTCAGGTGAAATATTTCAGTAACGAATAACCCTTAGCAAGCCACTCCGAATACTGGGAAGGTTGGCAACCAGGACTGCCCCAGCTAGAGTGATCCACCAAGTCAGGTAGATCCAAATGAGCGCCAGAGGGAAGATGGCAAAGGCACCGTAAACCGTGTTGTAGAAGGCGACATGGGTCAAAAAGAGTCCAAATCCAAACTTCATGAGTTCGAAAGTCAGGGCAGCAAAAAACGCTCCACTCAATGCATCACGCCACTGAATTTGAGCGTAAGGAAGAATTTTGTAGGCTACAGAAAAGACGGACATCGCCAAGAGCACCGGCACAACCGTTGCCACAAAACCCAAACTAAAGCTGAGCGCCTCGGTCCACCCTTCTGCTGCGCTAAATAGGAGGCCACTGAGGTAGGTACCGACACCTAGCAGGATGGGGCCCAATATCGTAGCCGCTGAATAAATTGCAATCTTTTTTGAGATAGGTCGACGTTGGGTGACTCGAAAGATTTGATTAAAGGCGCTCTCAATCACTGCCAGTGTCATGATGGTGGTGATCACCAGGCCGATTAAACCGACCAAAGTTAAGCCTTTGGCCTGAGCGGAGAATTGATCTAGATAATTAAAAGCCTGTTGATTCAGTCCACCAGGCATATAGGTGTCCAATAACCAGGCCTGAAAGGCGTATTTAATCCTGACAACGCTGGGCAGGTAACCTATCAAAATGGAGGCAACCGTCAACATCGGAATTAAGGAAAGTGTCGTTGTAAAAGCCAGGCTAGCGGCTACCTGCTTCAAATTTTGGCCGCGATTACGCTCCCAGATCTCTTTTCCAAGAGAGAGCCATAATTGAGGATTCCGAATGAGGCGCATCGCCCATATCATAAGAGAAGAATATGAGCCAATCCGATATTTTAGTGTTGTACTACTCCCGTTATGGCGCAACCCGAGACTTGGCGCGCCTTATAGCTGAGGGCATTGAAAGCATTCCCGGTGCGAATGCCAGACTACGTACCGTTCCGGCTATCTCAACCGTATGTGAAGCCACCGAGGCTGCCGTCCCCTCTGATGGCGCTCCTTACGTGGAATATGCAGACCTACAAGAGTGTATCGGCCTTGCACTAGGCTCACCTACTCGCTTTGGCAATATGGCTGCTCCCATGAAATACTTTTGGGATGGCAGCTCCTCGGAGTGGCTCAATGGCGCCCTCATAGGTAAGCCTGCTTGCGTCTTTACCAGCACCGGCAGCCTACATGGCGGCCAAGAAAGCACCCTGTTGACCATGATGATTCCTCTGCTACACCACGGCATGATGATGATGGGCATCCCCTATAGCGAGCCCGATCTGATGAGCACCTCTACCGGAGGGAGTCCTTACGGCTTAACTCACCTAGCCCATGCAGATGGTCGGGCGCCTATTAGCGCCGAAGAGCAACGCCTAGCCATTGCCCAGGGCAAACGCCTGGCTCTCACGGCACTCAAACTCATTTAAAGACAAATCATCATGCTCAAAGACTGGCGTAACAAAAGCCCATACCAACTTATTGCCACTGCAGCCTTTGTGGACCTGTTTATTCTGTGTGTTGCTTGGGAGTGGTTCATCTCCCCGCTCAGACCGGGAGGCTCATGGCTCATTCTGAAAGCGATTCCCCTGCTATTTGCCATTCCAGGTCTCTGGAAAGGCAAGGTTTACACCATGCAATGGGCATCCATGCTGATCTTGCTCTACATCACTGAGGGCTTGGTTCGGATTTTAGAAACTGGCACCAATTTCTGGATGGCGGCGCTGGAAACCACTTTAGGCACCATCGGCTTTGTTTGCCTCCTAGCCTTCCTCAAGCCAATCAAAGCACGTGCCAAGGCGGCCAAAAAGGAGCGTGAAGCTGCAGAAAGCCGCGTTTAATCGGCCAAAAAGCGGGGGTGCTGACCTTTTTGGGCAATTTATTAAAAAATTGTGTACTTCTTGTCATCTCAGCTACTTTTTCAGGCGTTGTATGCCCATGGAGGTGACAAATATGTCAACAAGACTCAAACGCTGGGCCCGTTCTATTCAACAAATCGACCTATCCAATAGGACGCCTGAAGTGGCTATTGGCTACTTGGATAGCAAATACCGCGATATCGCGTGGCGCTACATTCGCATCCTTGGCTTTGAACGCACGATTAGCTTCATGGCGAGCAACAACTTCCACCCGGAATAGATTGCCAAGTCCGCGCACCCCAAACACCCCAGATGAGGTATTTATCTGGGGTTTTGTGTTTCTGGGGGCCTAAAAACCCAAAATGCCAATAACAAGACAGCTAAAACTGCGCAGGAACCCGAAAACAAAAAGGCATAGCCAGGATTAAAGGATTCATAAAGCCATCCAAAGATCAGGGAGGCTGGCAACAACATCAGCCCTGTAATCAGATTGAACCAGCCAAAGGCTGTGCCTGCCATTCCCTCAGGGGCTAGGTCAGCTACCAGCGCTTTCTCCACTCCCTCGGTAGCAGCCTTGAATAATCCATAGAGCGCAAATAATCCGCACAGCATCCAAAGCGTGATGGCCGAAAAGCTCATCGCAATGTAAAAAAATGCAAAAGCAAACCAGGCAATTAGAATGAAATACTGACGGCTAAATCGGTCTGAGAGTGCCGATAGTGGCGTTCCAAATACAGTGGTAATTAAGGAGATCCCTGCCCATAGCAAAGGAATTTGTTCTTGAGGCACGCCAAGCTCCCGAGCCCTTAACAGCAAAAACATATCCGATGAGTTAGCCAGCGCAAAGATTCCAGCCACCAGAATATAACGCTTAAAGTTCGGCGGCAATCCTTTTAAAGACCAGGAGAATGGTTGAACAACCCGCTGTTCACGTAGCGGTTCCCTAAGGCAAAGAGACAGAACCACAGCGATAATGCCGGGTACGATTGCCCATAAAAAAATATCTCGCAAGGGAACTTCTAGTGACAGTAGCAATGCGGCCATTAAAGGCCCAAAAACAGCGCCAGCGTTATCCATCGATCGATGCAATCCGAAGGTAATACCCCGTTGATTTGGAGCAACACTCTCAGCCAATAATGCATCCCGCGGCGAACTTCTTAAGCCTTTACCAAGACGATCCGTAAACCGAATACAAAGAACCCATGCCCAAGAATTGGCAATCGCAATCAGAGGCCTGCCAATACCCGCCAGAAAATACCCGACAACGATCCAAGGCTTCGTCTTTTTAGTGCGATCAACAATCACACCAGAAACTAGCTTGAAGATGCTAGATGTAGCCTCAGCAATACCTTCAATCAGGCCTAGAGCCTTTGGCCCAGCCATGAGAACAGTAGCAAGATACAGAGGCATTAATGGGTACAGCATTTCACTTGCAGCATCATTCACGAAGCTAATCAAACCAATCAGCCAGACCGTACGAGGTAGAGATCGCAAAGTTTTCCACATACGAACCAATGTAGCATTAAATTAAATATGGCTCTGACTGTCACAAACACTTGAAACTAATCCCGATAAAAAGTAGGATGAAGGCATAGGCATCAGCCTTTGCAACCTGCTTTAATTACCAGCACTCTCCTTAAAGGAATACATCATGAGTCAGAAAAAATTAGTAAAACAATTATTAAAAAAATTAGACAAATTGGAAGCCGAAAGAGAAAAGTTGATCGACAAGCTTGCTAAGGCTTTAGACAAGATGGAGAAAAGCACTCCTGCTAAAAAAGTAGTCGCTAAGAAAGCGCCAGCTAAAAAAGTGACAGCAAAAAAAGCTCCTGCTAATAAAGTAGTAGTCAAGAAGGCGCCTGCTAAAAAAGTAGTTGCTAAAAAGACTCCTGCTAAGAAAGCGGTTGCCAAGAAAGCAGTAGCGAAAACAGTAGCTCCCACAACGACTGCGTAACAATAGTTACACTGTTATCAAAATCTGCCCGTGAGTAAATCAGAGCTCCCAGAGCATACTTACGAGGCAGACTTACGACTGCTGCAAATTGAGCTAGTCAAACTTCAGCGTCTCATTATTCAAAAAGGCAAGCGCCTGTTAGTCATTTTGGAGGGGCGTGATACCGCAGGTAAAGATGGTTCGATCAAAAGCATCATCGAGAACTTAAGCCCCAGAGACACAAGAGTTGTTGCGCTCAATAAGCCATCCCCACGCGAAGAAGGTGAATGGTATTTCCAAAGATATATTGCTGAACTACCCGCTGCTGGGGAATGCGTATTATTTAATCGAAGTTGGTACAACCGCGCCGGTGTCGAACGGGTCATGGGTTTTTGTACTGAAGATCAATACAAGCAGTTTATGGCGACCGTCAATGAGTTTGAGTCCCTACTAGTGAGATCAGACATTCAGGTGATTAAGTACTACTTAGATATCACTAAGGATGAACAAGCAGCGCGCCTGAAGGATCGCACTAAGGATCCATTAAAACAGTGGAAAATCAGTCCGGTTGATCAAAAGGCACAGAAGATGTGGGATGCCTATTCGGATGCACGAGACAAGATGCTCAAGCACACGAGTTCAACTCTTGCACCTTGGACGGTCATTGTTGCAAATGATAAAAAATTAGCGCACCTGAACCTGATTGCCAATTTACTATCTAGGGTTAGCTATCCGGATAAAGATAAAAAACTCTTAAAAATAGATCCAAAGATCGTGTTAACTTGGCCTGCAAACTCTAAGAAGTTGCCGAAGCTCTCCAAATAGATTAACGATCTGCCATTGCCTGAATTTGCGCAACGGTGACATAGCCTCTACCCTGTGAATCAATCCAGGTGAAATGATCATAGACCCTAGGCATGCAACCCTTAGCTTCATCAAGAGTGAGTTTGCCATCACGATTGGTGTCGCATATTGCAAAGCGCTCTTGTATCCCCTTGTTGCGAGAAGCATCATTAGCAAATACTGGAGCCACTAACAATGATGATGCAGTGAGCACAGCAAGCCCTAAACCCTTGATCATTGAATTCATCACGCCCTACTTAGCGGAAGTTGCTCTCGGATCGGCGGAGGTCTCAAGAGCGACCTTTACAACCTTCTTGGCCATTGCAACAAAGGATTCCACTGAGCCACCACCAGTTCTAAAGGATTCACCCTGAATAGTCACCAGGCCCTCGCCAATCACTTCTTTGGATTGACTATCGGTAATCTTGCTCTCCACTAACATCGCAGGAGTTTTTGAGTTCACGCCACCAGCATAAGCAGCCGCATTCATCGCCAAGCCAATAGGTGTGAAATTCCATGGCTGCAGGCTATCGGCAGAACTTTCAGCGCCAGTAATACCGACAGAGATTCGAGCAACTCCTGGGCCCGGCTGGTTTACGATCTTAATATTGCCGCGATTATTAATGGCTTCAACCATCGAAGCTTGCAGTGCAACTTTAGCTTGATTGATGGCATCAACTGATACTTCTTTAGTGGCATTCTGATTTAAATAAATCGGATCTAAGATGACTGCAGTGTAAGAGCCTGGGTTAACACCGGCCTTACGATATCTCCAAATACGTGTATCTGATTCAGAGGTAGCCATTGGCACTAAAACTGAATAATTAGGCAAGAAACCTGACTGAGGCATTGGCTGGCTTGCCAATTTCGGAGTGTTGCTACAGGCAACTAATAGGGTTACAGCAGATATTGCAGCAACTAAAGTGCCTAATTTTTTCATTTTTATTCTCATGTAAAGGTTAAATCAGGAGCTAGTCCGAATCTGATACTGACCATCATACATAGCATTTAAGGCCGCAGGCTAATGGCAAGATTTAAGGGGCTGGGCAAGGCATCAAACTCCCCGATTTTTGATGCAGCTGTGGCTTGCACTCGACTGGTACAGTATTTGCCTTGGGACTGGCTGCCACACTAGCTGAGGCTGCCGTTGGGGTGAGCTCTTGAGCAGGCTTTGAGGTCGGCGCACTTAAAGCGGAAAAAGATCTATAAAACTCTTTATCGGTTCCGGGGCATGGCATCAGGGCACCGGTTTTTGGGTTCATCATCGGCTTGCACTGGGGGTCGGCCTGGAGCCTAGCCTCTAACTTATCCGAGGTACAAGCCGCCATGAAGGCTGAGGAAATCAATAAAGTGGTGATGCTGAGGGCTGTGCTGATGTTCATAAAGCTCTTTAGGTTAAACCTGAAAGCATTAGTAGTGGCAATATATTGCTGCCAATACACTATTACTTTAATTTAGGAGAGCGCTATGAATAAAGAAGCATTTGAAAAAGGTTTAAAAACTCGTCGTGAAGTTTTAGGTGCCGAGTATGTAGATAACTCCTTAAAGAATGCAGACGCATTCAATATGCCGATGCAGGAATTGGTCACTGAATATTGCTGGAATGAAATTTGGAACCGTCCTGGCCTGGACCGCAAAACAAGAAGCATTATTAATCTAGCGATGATCACCGCTTTAAATCGCCCTCATGAGCTTAAGCTGCACGTCAAAGGCGCCATTAATAACGGCCTG
Source organism: Polynucleobacter arcticus (assembly GCF_013307205.1). Taxonomy (NCBI): domain Bacteria; kingdom Pseudomonadati; phylum Pseudomonadota; class Betaproteobacteria; order Burkholderiales; family Burkholderiaceae; genus Polynucleobacter; species Polynucleobacter arcticus. The sequence continues at coordinate 1,217,589 of NZ_CP028940.1, forward strand.
AGCAAAGAAGATATCCAGGAGATTTTTTTACAGACTGCGATTTACTGTGGAGTGCCTGCTGCGATTGACAGCTTCCGGTGCGCCAAGGAAGTCTTTGCTGAAATGAAAATATAGAAACAAAAACTGATTATTTCAATCGGTAACTATGGATAGTCGATCTTGAGCGTCAATCCTTTTTTTAATAGAATGATTGATCGCTCCTGAAAGACACCGTCATGAGTACTTGGTTCAATTCTGTTGATATCTATTGCGAACGCATAGATCCAAGTTTTTGGGCTGAGCCTATTAACGCCTTTAGTAATCTATCCTTCATCGTTGCAGGATACTTCCTTTGGCGCCGAAAATGTCACCGCTCTGGTTTGCTAGCTATTCTGATAATCTTCATTGGCTTGTGTAGCTTTTGCTTTCATACCTATGCCAATCGACTAACTGGTTTACTCGATGTCTTGGCAATCGCCTTGTATTTAGTGGTCTTTGCATTTTTGATACCCAAGCAGTGGCCGAGAAGTTCGATATTGATTCAACTAGGATCGGTTCTGTTACTAGTCATTAGCATCGCTTTTGTTCAGTTACTCCTTAGTCATTTAAAACTCGCTTCACCATGGTTACCTCCGGGCATATACCTTGGAGCTTGGCTGGTACTGATTATCTATACTTTAATTACGCAATACACAAATCAATCAGCAGCTCGATTTTTATGGCTAGCAGTGTTTGTTTTTCCATTATCTCTACTGACCCGTCAACTTGATTTACCCATGTGCGAATTGATTGGTGGCACACATTGGTTATGGCACCTCTTTAATGGTCTAACTTTATATTTGACTGCTTACGCTCTATGCATAAGACCTGGCTCTAAATCCAATGGACTCTAACAAGTCGTGTATCTGCTTACTTTTGAGTTTGAGTTCTAAGCCCCATTGGAAACCTCTAAGCCTGATTAGATAAAATTGAGGAAATGTCATTAAGTACTGCTATAAGAATGAGTCTTGTTAAAAATATTTACGATTCCCTGGGGATTTATATGAAAAAAATGAAGTATTGCTTGGTTGCACTTTGCTGCTGCCTTTCCTTTAACGCTATGGCCGATAGATCGAGTGTTAAAGGTGATAGCTCTTATACGCCTAGTCCCGGTCAAGCCGGGAAAGATGTAATTTGGCTTCCAACGGGCACTGAGCTCGTGAGTTTGATGCTCAAAACAGCGAATGTGACAAATCAAGATTTAGTTTATGACTTGGGTGCTGGCGATGGCAAGATTGCGATTGCAGCCGCAAAAGAATTTGGAGCAAAAGCAGTTGGTATTGAGTTCAACCCAGACATGGCTGCGTATGCACAACGCAATGCGATTCAGTCTGGCGTAGGTCAGTTGGTCAAAATTATTCATGGGGATATTTTTGTCGAGGACTTTAGTCAAGCCACTGTAGTCACCCTGTACTTACTGCCTGATCTCAATATGCAATTACGGCCAACCATTCTCAAAATGAAGCCTGGTACACGCGTGGTCTCTCATGCTTTTTCAATGGGCGACTGGGAGGCTGACAAAGAGATGGATTTAGACGGCAAAGCATACTATTGGGTAGTTCCAGCTGATGTTGCAGGTGAATGGTCACTGGAGGGCAATGAAGTAAAAAAAGTCACCCTTACCCTTGCTCAACGATTTCAACGAATTGGGGGGAACATCAAAATTGGGGATCAGTCTCAGCCTATTCTGAATCCCCATCTCGAGGGTAAACAACTGCGCTTTTCATACATTGATCTGAACAAAAATTACATCACAGTTAAGGGCGATATTAATGGCTCAGAGTTCAAGGGTGAATACAAAAATAGCTACTCTCAAGGCCCGGTTCTAGGCAAGCGTCGTTAAGACTTCAGAATGCCAAAAAATAATTCTCCACAGCAATTATTAAGCCCGACAGGGGCGATTGCGATCATTGTTGGTATTGTGATCGGTGCCGGCATTTTTAAGACACCGTCTATGGTAGCGGGCATTACAGGCGATGTTGGTTGGGCACTGACCATCTGGGTTGTAGGCTCTTTAATATCGATTATGGGGGCTCTTTGTTATGCAGAATTAGCCACTACCTTCCCTCATGCCGGCGGCGACTACCATTTTCTTACTCGCGCTTATGGCAAGAATGTTTCTTTCTTATATGGCTGGGCAAAGGCCATGGTGATCAATACGGGCTCAATTGCTTTATTGGCTTTTGTGTTCGGCGATTACATGACTAAAGTTTTACCAATCGGAGCTAACTCGACTATTTATTGGGCGGCACTGATCGTCATTACGCTTACCCTAATTAATCTCATTGGCATCCATACTTCGGCAGGAATACAAAGCCTCTTAACAATTTTGGAAGTGTTTGGTCTGGTGGCAATCATCGTTGCGGGTTTTGGTATTTTTTCGGCTCCGCTACCGTTAGTTGATAACCCTCCTTTGTTTTCTAGCAGTCCGGAACTTGGCACACTAGGATTGGGTATGGTGTTTGTTTTATTGACTTTTGGGGGTTGGAATGAATCCGCCTATATTTCTTCTGAACTCAAAGGCACCAGCAAGACCATCGTGACAGTGATTGTGGCTAGTCTTACAGTCATCACTGTAGTTTATCTACTAGTTAATCTTGCACTGATTAATGGTCTTGGTCTTAAAGCATTGGCTAGCAGTAAAGCAGCACCGGCTGATTTATTAGGCCTTGCTTTTGGCCCCTTAGGTGAAAAGTTACTCGGTCTTTTTGTGGCAATTGCCGCCCTTACCAGCATTAATGCCACCATGATTGTTGGGGCCAGAACGAATTACGCTATGGGGGAAGACTGGCAAGGTTTGAGAAAAATGAGTCATTGGGAGTCATCGCGCGGCTCACCAAGCCTTGCTTATTTAGTACAAGGCATTATCAGCCTTGCTTTAGTAGGCTTTGGTGCCCTACAAAGTGATGGCTTTGAGGCAATGGTGGAGTTCACAGCCCCCGTTTTTTGGATCTTCTTATTCTTGGTTGGGTTGGGCTTATTTATCTTGCGCTTTAAAGATCATTCGGTGCGTCCATTTAAGGTACCACTTTACCCCCTCACCCCGCTGATCTTTTGCGCCTCTTGTGGGTATCTTGCTTATTCAAGCATCATGTACGCACATAGCAGAGGAGCTGTCATGATTTCTATTTACGTAATGATGGCTGGTCTGGTAGCACTGATTTTTCTAAGACTAAAAAAATCACCAAATAGTTAGGTCGCTAATTTGTCTGACCCAGCACAATATACATCTGCGACTAGGCCTTTTTGATTTCTGCAATCACTGGGGTGTGATCTGAGGGCTGCTCCCAAGTACGAGGCTCTTTATCGATGAGGCTTGCCATACATCTATCTTTAAGGGCTTCGCTCAAGAGGATATGATCGATGCGCATGCCTGCATTACGTCTAAAGCCCATCATGCGGTAATCCCACCAGCTATAGGATTTTGGCGCTTGCTCAAACATGCGGAAAGAGTCTGTTAAGCCCAGCTCTAGCAATTGCTGGAAGGCTTTACGCTCCTCTGGAGAAACCAAGTTTTGTCCGACCCATTTTGAAGGATCATATACATCGGCATCAGTAGGTGCAATATTAAAGTCACCCAATAATGCCAGTTGGTTATTTTGGCTGAGCTCATCTTTTAACCAAGATTCGAGGGCCTGGAGCCAAGCTAGTTTGTAAGCAAACTTATCGCTTTCAGGTGACTGGCCATTCGGGAAGTATGCTGAGACCAGTCTGATGGGCTGCATTCCAGCGAAAGGAATACTTGCGGCTAAGATACGCTGCTGCTCATCAACATTCCCGGGGATATTTCTGATGGGCTTTAAAAAGGTAGTGCTAGCATCGGAAGCAATTGGAGCCAAGCTCGCTTTTCTTACAATGATGGCAACGCCGTTATAAGTCTTCTGTCCAGCAGCTAGACTGACATATCCCGCATCCTCAAGTTCCTGATGCGGATACTTATCGTCAGTAAGCTTTAGCTCTTGCAAGCAAAGCGCATCGATTGGCTTTTTGACCTTTTCTTGATCTTGCAGCCATTTCAAGACTTGAGGTAAGCGCACCTTCAGTGAATTGACATTCCAAGCGGCAATACGAACTGACTCAGTCATCTAATCCCAACTCCTGTAACTTACGAGTAATTGTGTTGCGCCCAATGCCCAATCGCTGAGCTGCTTCAACACGTCTGCCACGAGTCACCTCAAGGGCAGCCTGTAAAACCGCTTTTTCAAATTTGGAGCACAAAGCGTCATACACTCCCGTGTCTCCATCCTGAAGCATCTTCACTGCTAGGCGCCCCAATCCAACCTCCCAATCAAGCCCACCAACTCGGGTGCCCGCTAGATTGGCTGGGCTAGTGCCCCCTTGAGGCGCAATAGCTAGCTCACTAGCTTCGGCCAATAAATCCGTAGGAAGATCGCCGCTACCAATGACGTTAGAAGGGGTCATCACTGTTAGCCAGTGACAAAGATTTTCTAGTTGGCGAACATTACCGGGAAACGGCTTAACGCTTATCTCTCGCAAAACATCATCTGAAAGTTTTTTTGCCTCAACACCCAATGACTTTGCACATGACAGCATGAAGTGTCGTGCCAGCACTGGAATGTCTTCAGCACGCTCGCGCAATGCTGGCATACGCAAGCGTATGACATTTAGGCGGTGTAATAAATCTTCGCGGAAAGCACCTGCGGCAACCCGCGCCTCTAGATTATGGTGTGTAGACGCAATGATACGAACATTGGCTTTGATCGGGTCTTGGCCACCAACACGATAAAAGTGGCCATCCGTTAGAGCGCGCAATAAACGAGTTTGTAGGTCAAAAGAGATTTCACCGATTTCATCTAGGAATAAAGTGCCTCCATCGGCCTGCTCAAAGCGCCCACGGCGTAGAGTTAAGGCCCCTGAAAATGCGCCGCGCTCATGACCAAATAATTCCGACTCTAACAAATCTTTTGGGACTGCGGCAGTGCTAAATGCAACAAAGGGTCCCTTGGCTCTTGGACTATGCTTATGCAAAGCTTGAGCGACTAGCTCTTTACCGGTTCCAGATTCACCGGTAATTAATACAGTGGAGTGGGACTGTGCAAGGCGACCGATTGCTCTGAACACTTCCTGCATGGCAGGAGCTTGACCGATAATTTCGGTGGAGTCTTGTCGCCAACCATTAATCTCTTTATTGCTAGATTGATTTCGCTCACTCTGCTCTATCGCCCGACGGATCAACTCTACAGCCTTGTCAATATCAAACGGTTTAGTAAGATATTCAAATGCACCGCCTTGAAAGGACGATACCGCTGAATCCAAATCAGAATAAGCAGTCATGATGATCACGGGGAGCATCGGGTGTGTTTCTTTTACATTCTGCAAAAGATCCAAACCATTGCCACGCGGCATGCGAATATCTGAAATCAATACCTGCGGCGTCTCTTTATCCAAGGCATTCAGTACGTCATTAGGATTGGAAAAACTTTTATGAGGAATGTTTTCACGGGTCAGCGCTTTTTCTAGTACCCAACGAATTGATTGATCATCGTCCACGATCCAAACGGGTTTCATAATGCTTTCTCCTGCCTACGGTACGGAATTTGAATTTGGAAATCAGTCCGTCCAGGACGGCTGTCACATGCAATGAAACCCTGATGCTGCTGAACAAAAGTTTGGGCCAAAGTAAGGCCTAGGCCACTACCACCATCCCTGCCAGAGACTAATGGAAAGAAAATACGTTCACGAATATCTTCTGGGATACCGGGTCCGTTATCAATTACGTGCAAGTCCATCGCCATTTTGTAGCGTTGTTTGGAAATGGTCACCGAGCGAGCAACTCGTGTTTTTAACTCAATCTGAGCAATACCCTGAGCAATTTCCTCTGAAAGTGCTTGGGCTGCATTGTGCGCAATATTGAGGACTGCTTGGATCAACTGCTCACGATCACCCAGCACCTCAGGAAGGCTGGTGTCATAGTTACGAATGATCCGCAAGCCTTTGGGGAATTCCGCTAATACTAAGCTACGAACGCGCTCCAGAGCCTCATGAACGTTAAACAATTCCATAGCATGGGCTTTACGATGCGGCGCGAGCAATCGATCCACTAAATTCTGAAGACGATCAGACTCTTTAATAATGACTTGGGTGTATTCCCGCAAGCCTTTATCTGGCAACTCAAACTCCAGCAGCTGAGCGGCGCCACGAATACCGCCTAAAGGATTTTTAATCTCATGCGCTAAGTTACGCATTAACTGTTTGTTAGCTTCAACCTGCTGCGTGACACGCTCATCGCGCTCACTGCGTAACTGTTGATCGATCGGAAACCACTCCATCAGGATGAGTGAGGGGTCCTCAAGACTAGCCACTACGACGTGCGCAGGGATGGATTCTTGATGAATACTTCCAGGCAGGGAGTGTAAGACCATTTCTTGGCGTTGCGCAGATACATGACCAGCCTTGATCTCTGCAATCAAGTAATTGAGCGAATGATTGTCACCAAACAAGTTATGCAAGGACTGTCCCTCAAGAGACTTACGAGAGAGATCCAGTGCCGACTCTGCGGCTGGGTTCACGTAAATCAATTGCTGGCTTTCTGCCTCAAAAACCACGATGGCATTAGGCAATTGGTCAAGCAATGTCGGAAAAAAAGGGGCAGCCGAAGCCGCCCCTTTTAACGAATTGCGCAAGAGACCTGCGCTCAACTTTTCTCCTTCGCTTACAGGGAGTAGTACATATCGAATTCGATTGGATGCGTTGTCATGCGGAAACGTGTGACATCTTCCATCTTCAATGCGATATAAGCGTCCAACATAGAGTCAGTAAAGACACCACCGCGAGTCAAGAACTCACGATCTTTGTTCAAGGCTTCCAATGCTTCTTCTAAGCTTGCACAAACGGTTGGGATCTTTGCATCTTCTTCTGGCGGCAAGTCATACAAGTTCTTGTCAGCAGCTTCACCTGGATGAATCTTGTTCTGAACACCATCTAAGCCTGCCATCATCAATGCTGAGAAGCAAAGATATGGGTTAGCCAATGGATCAGGGAAGCGAGTCTCAATACGACGACCTTTAGGGCTAGAAACGTGTGGAATACGAATCGAAGCCGAACGGTTACGAGCAGAGTAAGCCAATTTCACTGGAGCCTCAAAGCCCGGAACCAAGCGCTTATAGGAGTTCGTACCTGGGTTGGTAATCGCATTCAACGCCTTAGCGTGCTTGATGATGCCGCCGATGTAGAACAATGCGAATTCTGACAAGCCTGCATAGCCGTTACCAGCAAACAAGTTCTCGCCGTTTTTCCAAATAGATTGGTGCACGTGCATACCAGAACCATTGTCGCCAACGATTGGCTTGGGCATAAATGTAGCTGTTTTGCCATAAGCATGCGCTACGTTTTGAACAACATACTTCTGCCAAATCGTCCAGTCAGCACGCTCAACTAATGTGCTGAATCTTGTACCCAATTCGTTTTGGCCTTGACCAGCAACTTCATGGTGATGCACTTCGACAGGAATGCCCAATGATTCAAGAATCAAACACATTTCAGAACGCATGTCCTGGAATGAGTCTACTGGAGAGACTGGAAAGTAACCGCCTTTTTTGCCTGGACGATGACCAGTATTACCGCCTTCGATTTCAGCACCTGAAGACCATGGCGCTTCTTCAGATTCAACTTTTACAAAACAACCCTGCATGTCAGCACCCCAACGGACGCCGTCAAAAATAAAGAATTCTGGCTCTGGGCCGAAAAAAGCAGTGTCACCTAGGCCGGTGCTCTTCAAGTAAGACTCAGCACGCTTGGCAATAGAACGTGGATCACGATCGTAGCCTTTGCCATCAGATGGCTCGATCACATCACATGTGATGACCAATGTTGGCTCTTCATAGAATGGATCAATGTAGCAAGCTGTTGGGTCTGGCATCAGCAACATATCCGATGCTTCAATACCCTTCCAGCCAGCAATAGATGAACCGTCAAACGCATGACCGCTCTCAAACTTGTCTTCGTCAAAATGAGAAATAGGAACTGTAGTGTGTTGCTCTTTGCCCTTTGTATCTACAAAGCGGAAATCAACAAAAGTACATTCTTTCTCTTTAACTAACTTCATCACATCAGCGACGGTCTTCGTCATGCAAATCTCCTCTATTAACTAAATTCGGAATACAAACTTTAGGTGTACACCCTTGTTTTTTCCAGGCATTAAATATGCCCTCGGGATGTATCTAATTTACTGAAGCAAACAAATGGGAAGGACCATTATTGCACTAATTAAGTGCTGAAATAGGGACAAAAAAGCCTAAAAACCCCCTACTTGCACCAATATAGTGCTTACTGGGGTTTCACAATATCGTGAATTTCATATCCCAAAGCTTCAGTGCCAGCTCGCAGTGCAATCCAGGCACTATCCAAAAGCTGGGCATTGCCCTTGATGCCAAGCTCAATGTGGCGTTCAGCATAAACACCACCTCTGGATACATCCCCAACAGAGGGAAGACTGAAGACCTTTACGTCAGGATAAGCAGCTTCAATATGCTCCATCAAAGGCGTTAAAACAGACTCAATCCCTTTAGGAACAATAAAGCTCTGCTCCGCCCAGTTTTCACGATGAAATAGATCCTGATAGTGCGTATCCAGGCACCAAGCCATCATGGGTGCAGCCATCACGGGAAAACCAGGAACAAAGTAGTGTTCCCGAATATAAAAGCCGGGAATCTGGTTATAGGGGTTGGGAATAATGTTGCTACCAATTGGAAACTCGCCCATCTTGAAGCGATGTTGATTCTCAGCGGTATTGAGATCAGCTTTGGTAGGATCGCCCTCTGCCATGGACTGAATGCGCCCTGCTATTAACTCTTGTGCCGTTAGATGTAATGCTGTTGTAGTGCCCAGCGCCAAAGCAGCGCAATGCCTAGTGTGATCATCTGGGGTGGCACCAATACCGCCAGTACTAAAAACAACATCTCCACTGGCAAAACTATCTTTAAGGGTTGCTGTGATTTGCTCGGGATCATCGGCTACATACTTTGCCCATGACAAACTAAGACCACGCTCATTCAAAAGCTCAATCAATTTGCTCAAGTGCTTATCTTGACGACGGCCGGACAGAATTTCATCGCCAATAACGATCAAACCAAAACGTCGCGACTTCACTTCGGGCGCATCAATAGCAAACTGCTTAACTGCCTCAACCATGATTCGGAAGCTCCATATCAATTACACGTGCCTCAATATTAAGGGACCGATCCAATTCAACGCTACGAAGCTCTTTTAATGCCTCTAGCAAGTAATGCGCAAACCAGAGTGCAGCAAATACAAAGATCAGCGAATAAATCCACAGCGCCACAAAGCTCACGATCGGGAACAAGACCAATGCTAGTGCGGAAGTTGCCCAAAAGAAGGTTGGCACAGCGCCGAGCATGCCTGAAATAATACCCATAGCCAACAAGGGCCAGCGATGTTGATGGAGAAGCGTATCTCGCTCTTGCGGACTGGCGTGTTGTGCAAGCACGTCATAAGACATTAGGCGCATAGTCAACCAACCCCAAATTAATGGTGGCAGCACCGCTACTAAGGGAGGGATCCACCACACAGGCAATGTCAACATCACTAAAGCCAAGCAGATAAATGCTGACCAAATGGTGTAGATGAAGCTACCAAACAGATCCCCACCCTTTTTCTTTGCAATATCACGATAAGCGTGTTGACGGGTCAGCATTTTCACAATCGTAGGTACGGTTGTAAAGGCAATGAACACAAGCAAGCTAATGGAGATGAGGGGAATAAGCAGCATCACAAAAAAAAGTGGTGCAATCCATGCTCGTGCATTTTCAAAGCCAGCCCAGATAAGACCATCTTGAATCCAGCTTGTAAAAATAGAGGTCGTTAAGAAAATACTCAGCACCTCTAGAGCGGGCGTCCAAGTGAACCAAATCAAACAGCCCCATAAAACCGAGACAATCAAAAACGGTTGCAGACTGAGCCACAGCATTTTGGGATGCATGGTACCAACCAACGCTAAGCCAAATGACTTAAAGACCTGTTGCATGCTATCCATATATTCCCATCAACATACTAAGATCAATGAAATTGATTAATGCCTAGAGAAAAGCTCGCGAGCGGCATGCTTAAAGCTCTGCCACTGCTGCAACATAATATGATGTGAGAGCGATAAGTTTCTCACGCCGGTTGGGTGAACTTCCTTTGAGAAAATCGCAGTATTCAAGAGCATATCCCACCAAGGAAATAAAACCCCGAAATTACATCCACCAAGAACACCGGGCTTTCCTTTAGCTTCGTGTCCGTAACCTACAGCGTGATGCAAACGGTGAAACATCGGTGAGACTAAGACGTATTTAAATATCCCAAGATCGACTTTAATATTGGCATGCTGCCAACTTTGGATAAGCTGACTTAAAACCACTAATAAAATAAATTGACTGGGGGAAACGCCAAATAATAAGGCGAAGAAAGAAAACACCAGAGCATGCATGATGTCATCCAAAATATGATTCCGATCATCAGACCAGGCAGTCATGACCGTTTGACTGTGATGCAAGGCATGGAGTTGCCACCACCAATTGAACACGTGTGAGGCACGATGGTAGAGATACTCAACAAAATCCAACAACACAAAGTAGATACAAAAACTAATCAAGGGAATCGACGTGATCGACGGATACCAAGATTCCACATTGAGCCGGGCAAAACGGAAATCATGCAACACGGAATCTATTTCAAAAAAGAATCCTGACAAAGCAATAAAGATTAAGCCGTGAAAGATACCTAAACGATGAAAGAGGGTATAAAAGATATCCGCCTTATAGGCCTTGATAGTGGGTCCCTGGGACTCGGCTGGCGCCAATTTTTCCCAGGTTCGAAAAATAACCATGATGAGGAAAATTTGGATACAACCAAACAAAAACCAGTCCATGCCGTCAAAGGCATCTTCCGCCCAAGCCATCAAATCCAATTGATACAAAACGGGTGCCACTAGGTTCGCAAACAAATACTCTTGAAGGCTGGCATAAGCATCAGCGATATTCGTTAGTAAAGTGGATTCCATGGTGCTTATTGTGTCTTATTTATCGTTTTTTGGCAGGGTTCCAAAGCAAAAACCGCGATTTTTAAGCCTAATGATGAGCTGCTCTAAAACTGCGGGAGCCCAGGGGTCTTTTCTGGACCAGATGCCCAGGTGAGCCATGGCCACATCCCCATCCTGCAACTTGCTGCTGGCTTTATCTAAGAGCATCTGATTGGGATGGGCCTCAGAGTTCAGCTCATCACCCAAAAACCCCGCTGGACTCCAGCCAATATGCTGATAGCCGCATTGACTACCCATCCTGATGGAACGGGATGAAGTTTTGCCGCCTGGAGCACGCCAAATTTTTTGTAAGCTAGTGCCCGTTAAATCCTGAAACCGATCATCCACCCTTCTAATTTCTCGGCAGTAAGTGGCCTCGTTGTAAAGACTCATTACCCCAGCTTTGGGTCCAAATTGTGGTTTAGCAAAGATTTCTGCACCCGGGGCATCTTTAACAAAGTACAGATGATCAAAGGTATGGCTACCGAAATGATGGCCTTCACGAACGCGATCTTGCCAGTAGGATTTCCAAGAGTCATCTAAAGCAAAGTCACCGCGATACGTCTTCTCATTGGAGAGAAAAAAAGTGGCTTTGATATTTTGACGATTCAATACATCGGCCACCGTTTGCGCGACTGACATGTTGCCAGTATCAAAGCTCAGGTAAATCGTTTTTTTACACTGCGACTCTTGTGCATGCACAAGGGACGAAACTATGACTAGCAAAAATAGTGCAATACATTTCAAAAGAGTGGCTCTCCAATGCATTTACAAAGATTACTTACAACGCTTATTCCCAACCAGCACGGGGGGTAAAGAACACGCCATGAGGAGATCTTCCAACAGGTATTACTGACACCAGCTTCATCGAAGGAATGTCAATCACCCCAACTTTTTTTGAGAACCGCAGAGTCACCCATAAGGTCTTACCATCGGGTGTAATCTCCATATCATCTGGACCAGCAGGCAAACCCGCAATCTCGCCCACCTTTTCTAGGGTCTGCATATTGATCAAGCTAATGCTAGAGGCAATGCGATTGGTAACAAACACATGCTTTTTATCCCCTAATGGGCGGAAGTTATGAGCACCCTTACCAGTCTGAATACGTTTGACCTCTTTTCGGTTTTTCCAATCAATCACTTGGACATAGTCTTCGCCAGTAATACCTACTAGTGCATACTGATCACCAGGAGTCAGCCAGACGCCTGCAGGCACTTTACCCGTTGGCATTTTCCAGATAACCGTTTGCGTATCCAAATCAATGGCGGCCAATTCATTGGAATCTTGCAAGGTAATAAATGCAATTTTGCTATCTGCAGTGAAGGCAATATGACTTGGTGTTTTTCCGAGCTTAATGGTTTTAGCCAATTTCAAATCGGCACCCTGTGCCGCCTGGTACACATCCACCCGATCCAAGCGATTGCCGTTCGAAACAAACCACTTGTAGTTCGGTGAGTAGCCGATTTGGTATGGGTCAATGATGTTAGGAATCTTGCCAGTTAATTCACCACTAACAGGGTTCATTAGGGTGATGTCATTACCAACCGCATTAGCTACCAGAAGCGTTTTCTGGTCAGGGGTCATCATCAAGTGATGAGGCTCTTTCCCAACAGGAACAGTCTTGATGACTTTGCGGGTGGGCATATCTATCAGGCTTACCGTTGCCTCTCCGGAGTTCAATACGATCGCTATCTTAGGCTCTGCCTTGGAGTCAGCTGGTGCAGCAACTTGAGCGAGCGCGGCGTGATGGAATCCGAAAAGGGCAAAAGCTGTCAAGCCTGTAATAGTGCCGAATCTAGCTTTACTGATAAATGTATTCATAGCCCTAATTGTAAGCAATTGCCCTAACGCAGGCTTGCCAGGACCTTTTCTAAGCGTTTAAGGGACATTGGGGTTGGAGTCTTTAGCTCCTGGGCATACAGAGCCACTCTTAATTCCTCAAGCTGCCAGCGAAAATCGGTCAGCACCTGATCTTCAGCCATGGCATAAGCAGCGGAGCCACGACTGCCTTGAACTAGTTTTTGCCACGGCCTGGCGACAGACTCCCAATCTTTTTGACATTGCGCATCCCGACTGGGATTGGTGCGTAGCTTATCGATCCGCATGGCAATTGCTTTGAGATACCTTGGAAAATGTACCAATTGACCGTAGGGCGTATCTGAAATCAATTTTTCGAATATCAAACCTTGAACTTGCGTCTGAATATCGGTGTAGGCGGCGGCTGAAGCTGCTTTTGCTTGGGCTAGCTTTTTTTGCAGATCTGCATGCGCCTGCAAGGCTGCCAATGCATGCCTCGCTATTTCTTGAGCTATTAAGGCCAAGCGAGGTTTTCCTGCTTGTAGGCGCTCAGCAAATTGCTCGGCATTGACAGGCAATGGATCGCCCAGGAATGCACGCTCTATGGCGAGATTGAGGATTTGCTCAATCAAACTATCGACTGAGCCCACATTGATAAATAACAAACCGAGTTCACGAATTCCGGGAAGCTGTTTTTGCAAGGCCTTCAGCGTATCTTTATTTGATAGGGCAAACAATCGACGCAAACCATGCCAGTGATGTTTTCTGGCTTCGAGCAAGTCATCAAACACCTCTAGATCACAAGACTCGGTACGATCCACTAAAGCTGGGTAACCAAATAAGGTGCGATTGCCTTTTTGAATCTCTAGAGTTTCAGGTAGCTCACCAAAATCCCAGCTTCGATAGCCGCCCTGCTCTACCGTTTTTACTGCAGATGGATTACTACTTTGATGGATTTTGCTGGCAGGGGCCGCGTTGCTCCCCGGAGCAATAGCGCCGAGCTCCTCATGAACTGCTTGCTGCGCAATCGCCTGAAAAGCAGTTCTGGCAGTCTCCCCATATTCAGCACGCAGACGCGCTAAATTGCGCTCTAACTCTAGCTGGCGACCATGCTCATCCACTAAGCGGAAATTCATAGAAGAATGTGCGGGTAAAGATTCGGGCCTGAAATCAGCGCGCTTGATCTCCAAGCCACGCTCTTTACGAATATCGGTAATTAAACTATCTAAAAAATCGCCGACTCCGAATTGTTTATCCGTCAGCATGCGTTCTAGAAAGGACTTTGCATAATCAGGCAATGGAATACAGTGACGTCGTAGTTTCTGGGGAAGCGATTTGAGTAGCAGATGAATTTTTTCTTCGCACATCCCCGGGACCAGCCAATCGCAACGGCGACCATCGACCTGATTCAATAGCGTCAATGGAACAACGAGAGTCACGCCATCTTTTGGACTACCGGGTTCAAAGTGATAAGTGAGATCAAGCTCACCACCACCAACAGTCATCTTTTTAGGATAGCGATCTACCGTAATACCAGCAGCCTCATGGCGCATGAGATCTGCTTTAGATAAACGCAACTGAACGTCTGGATGGGTTTGGGAAGAATCTTGGTTTTTACTGGATTTTTTTAACCAAGCTTGCATCCCTTCACGACTAAACACCTCTTTAGGTATACGTGAATTATAAAAAGCAAATAACAAATCGTCATCAACCAATACATCGGGACGACGTGAACGATGTTCTAAAGCTTCGATCTCTTTAATTAATCTGCGGTTATGCCAAAAGAACTCAAAACTACCAGGGTATTTTCTCTTGGCGTCCGCCTCGGTCTCACGTATCAATGCTGGCGTATCCATACGTCCAAATATTTCTTCTTGCACTAAGGCCTGACTAATAAATAAGTTGCGGGCCTCTTCTGGGTTGTGAGATTCATATCGCACGCGCCGTCCGTGATAGATTGGCAAGCCATATAAAGTGCCACGTTCAAATGCCATGACCTCGCCCTGGCGGCTATCCCAAAATGGCTCACTAAGGGATTTAATGAGGCGATGCGCGGCGACTTTCTCCACCCATTGAGGCTCAATCTTGGCAATCGTACGGGCATACATACGATTCGTTTCTTGGAGCTCGCCTGCCAAAATCCAAGCACCAGCTTTTTTACCAATGGTAGAGCCTGGCCAAATAAACGGACGAATTCCGCGCGCCCCAATATAACTACCCGTCTTGCTGCCACGCTCTTGGGATTTTTCATCCTCTTCTTTTTTTGCAACATAGCCTAATAGACCGGTCAATAAAGATAGGTGAACCTGTTCATAGGTGGCAGCAGATGGATTTTCTTTCCAGGCTTTTTCACTCAACATGGTGTGCAGTTGACTATGGACATCGCGCCATTCACGCAAACGTCTTGGGGATAAAAATTTGCTCTTGCAAAGATTTTCTAGTTGTCGATTGCTTTGCTTATGCTTGAGCGCATCTTGATACCAATCCCAGAGTTTGACGAAACTGAGAAACTCAGATCGCTCATCCGCAAACTGCAAGTGGGCCTGATCAGCGGCAGCAGCTTGATCCATCGGTCGATCGCGTGGGTCCTGCGTGGCCAAAGCAGAAGCGATGATAGTGACTTCACGTAATGCGTTTTGCTCTTTAGCGGCTAACAGCATTCGACCAATCCGAGGATCAAGTGGCAGGTCTGCTAACTGCTTGCCAGTTGGCGTGAGCTTAAAGCTGTTGTTGATGTCCTTAATATCACCCGTAGTGGAATCGTCATAAATAATCGCACCGAGCTCATCTAAAAGCTGCACGCCATCTGCAATAGCTCGTCCCAGTGGTTTATCAATAAAGGGAAATTCTTGAATTCTGGGTAAACGTAGTGAGCTCATGCGCAGTAAAACCGCTGCCAAAGAGCTGCGCAGAATTTCTGGATCAGTGAACTTAGGACGACTTAAATAATCTTGCTCGCTGTAGAGACGAATACAGATACCATCAGATACCCGTCCGCAGCGCCCTGCCCGTTGATTTGCGGCAGCCTGGGATATGGGCTCGATCTGAAGTTGCTCTACTTTATTGCGATAGGAGTAGCGCTTCACTCGAGCTAAACCACTATCCACCACGTACCGAATATTGGGAACCGTTAATGAAGTCTCGGCGACGTTCGTAGTAAGAATAATGCGCCGCCCATTGCCAGGATTAAAAACGCGCTCTTGTTCAGCAACCGATTGGCGGGCAAATAGGCTAAGTATCTCGGGATGAAATCGTTGTTGAAGTACGTGATCTTTTCTGAGGACTTCGGCGCAATCCCGGATTTCTCGCTCGCCAGGTAAAAAAACCAATACGTCGCCAGCACCTGATACGCCCTCTCGCCACACATTGGCAATAGCTTCTGCAACAGCATCTGGAAGCTCTTTCGCTTCCTTGGATTCTTTTTTACCATCTGGCTTAGGATCCGGCTCGAGTGCTTCATAGCGCTGCTCTACTGGAAACAGTCTACCGCTCACCTCAATCACCGGGGCAGGTTTGCCATTTAGAGTGAAATGATCAGAAAAACGCTTAGCGTCAATGGTCGCTGAAGTAATGATCAACTTGAGATCCGGCCGCTTGGGTAGCAGCTGACGCAAATATCCTAAGAGAAAATCGATATTCAGACTACGTTCGTGGGCCTCATCAATAATGAGCGTGTCATAGGCGCGTAGCTGCGGGTCGCGCTGTGTCTCCGCCAGCAAAATACCATCGGTCATTAGCTTGATAGAGGCGCCTTGGCTGGTCTTATCAGCAAAACGGACCTGGTAACCCACGTCCTGACCTATTGGAGAGCCCAGCTCCTGGGCTATTCGCTTAGCAGTGGCTGTAGCGGCAATGCGGCGGGGCTGAGTATGCCCAATGAGTTTGCCGCCGTTAATGGTGCCCCTACCGAGGTCAAGGCAAATTTTAGGTAACTGAGTTGTTTTACCCGAACCAGTCTCGCCACAAACAATGATCACTTGATGCGAGCTCAAAGCATCCTTGATGATTTGACGCTGGCCAGATACTGGCAACTCCTCTGGAAAACGAATTTCTAGCCGTGAGGGGGTGTTGGAAGCAGGCACAGTCACAGGGCTTGCTTTGGGTTTTTGTTGGTTTATAGGCTCTTGCACCCTATAATTTTCTCACTATGCCAACAAATGCACCAAATCCCGGCTCAAATGCCGAAGAATCCAGCTCCAATTTTCCTTTTGTGGGATGGCTGCGTGATGTTGCGCCCTATATCCATAGCTTTCGCGAGAAGACCTTTGTCATTGCCTTTGCCGGCGAATTAGCCCAAGAAATTGGTCTCGAGAACCTGATTGAAGATATCGCCATGTTGCACGCCATGGGGATGCGGATTGTTTTGGTACATGGCATTCGCCCCCAGATTGAGGAGCAACTCATGCTCCGTAAAATCAAAAGTCAGTTTGGTCAGAGCGCGATGCACAGCTACCGGATCACCGATGCTGCTGCACTAGAGTGCGTCAAAGAAGCTGCTGGCGAATTGCGCTTAGACATCGAAGCTGCATTTAGTCGCGGACTACCCAATACGCCAATGGCTGGATCACGTATCTCCGTGATCTCAGGCAACTTTATTACTGCGATGCCAGTGGGTGTAGTGGAAGGAATCGACTATATCCATACCGGCTTAGTACGCAAAGTGGACTCCACCTCAATAAAGCTCTCTCTCGATAGCAATAAGATTGTGTTGCTCTCACCTTTAGGCTTCTCGCCGACGGGTCAGGCATTTAATCTGGCTTTTGAAGATGTTGCTGCATCTACTGCTGCAGCCTTGAAAGCGGATAAGCTGATTTTCTTGAGTCCCTATACAGGCTTGAAAGACGAAGAAGGCGATTTCATCACTGAACTCTCCATGCCACAGCTTCATGAATATGTTGCCCAACATCCGGAACTAGATATTGGTATGAAGGGTTTACTCAACATCTCCGGTAGAGCCATTCGTGCAGGTGTGAGTCGTGTGCACTTTTTACCTTGTAATCAAGATGGCGCCCTGCTAGAGGAGCTCTTTACCCATGATGGTATTGGCATGATGCTAGCTTCATCAGATATTGAGAACTTGCGCGAAGCAAGTCAAGATGACGTTGGTGGTATCTTGCAGTTAACTAGCCCTCTTGAAGAAGAAGGCATTTTGGCCGCACGTGGTCAAGACGTGATTGAGCGTGACATTCATCGCTTCTCTGTGATTGAGCATGATCGAGTTCTCTTCGGCTGCGCAGCCCTCTTCCCCTTCCCCAATGGTGTAGGCGAGCTTGCATGTTTAGCAGTCGATCCAGATGTACAAGGTTCGGGAGATGGAGAGCGTTTACTCAAACGTGTGGAGATGCGCGCTAAACGCGAAGGCATCAAGAAGCTGTTCGTTTTAACTACTAGAACAGAGCATTGGTTTTTAAAGCGTGGCTTTAAACGTGCGTCCGTAGACGATCTTCCTGAGGAAAGAAAGCAGATTTATAACTGGGACCGTAAGTCAATGGTTCTTACTAAAGATCTATAAGTCTTTTTAGCTTTCTTTGGATTACATTATTTTTTTAGTACACCGTATTTGAAAGGCATCACAAATGGCACGCATGGTTCAATGTATCAAACTTAATAAAGAAGCGGAGGGCATGGACTTTGCTCCCCTCCCAGGCGACCTTGGTAAAAAGATTTGGAATCAAGTTTCCAAGCAGGCCTGGGCCGATTGGCTGAAGCATCAAACAATGCTGATTAATGAAAATCGACTCAACATGGCTGATCCTCGCGCTCGTCAATACCTTTTAAAGCAAGTGGAAAAATACTTCTTTGAAGGTGGTGCAGATATGGCTCAGGGCTACGTACCGCCAACTGAGTAAATATTTTCTCCCACCCCTTGACGACGACTTTGCAGGGGAATAGGATAAAGATGTAGTTAGTCAGCTCTTGTGGCCAGCTACATTGGCGAAAGCCACTACACGTAAGCATATCTATATGCTTATCGGGCACTAGGAACTTAATCCCTTCCTTATGCTCCCGCCATGATCAACATGGCAAACAAACCCGATGGATCAGCTCGCTGACCCGTCGGGTTTTTTAATTAGAAAGTCACCCTGCTCAAGCCCGAGGGATTGCTTACTAGCAGAATGTCGGCCTTCTCTTTAGCAAATAAGCCAACGGTAATCACGCCAGCAATTTGATTCACTTGAGCTTCGAGCGCTAGTGGATTGGCAATCTGCAAGCCGGAGACATCCAGAATCCATCCGCCGTTATCGGTTACAAAAGGCTGACTCGGAGTTTGGCCTAAATCAAGGTTGGTTTCTTTTGCGACTCGAAGACTTATAGTACCGCCCAGCTTTGCCAGCTCTTGAGCAACGATTCCCTTAGACAGGGGAATAATCTCCACCGGCAAGGCAAAGTTGCCTAATACGGGAACCTGCTTAGAAGCATCGCAAATGCAGATAAATTGCTTTGCCATTGAGGCAATGATTTTCTCTCGGGTCAAGGCGCCACCACCACCTTTGATCATATGACCGGCAGGATCGATTTCATCAGCACCATCAACATAGACAGGCAATTCCTGAACATCGTTGGGGTCTAAGACCTTAAAACCGTGCTTTAACAGGCGTTCAGTAGTGGCATTAGAGCTAGAGACGGTTCCAAAAAAATGTGCTTTATGAGGTGCTAGAGCATCAATAAAGTAATTAACGGTAGATCCCGTACCGATACCCAAAACCTGACCAGCAGGTAATTTCAATACCTCATCACGGGCTGCCTCTCCCACTAATTGCTTTAATTGATCTTGATTCATGATCTGACTGACTGCCTTTGCCTGTTCTGGAACGGTGTTATTGATGCATCTATCATATGATATTCAAATTAAGACAACATTAATCCATCCAGGTCAGTAAAAGACTCTTATGAACGCTACCGCTTCTGCACTCAGCCAACTCCAACAACTCAAGCAACTGACTACCGTTGTGGCCGACACCGGCGACTTTGAGCGTATGCAGGAATACCAGCCTCAGGATGCCACCACCAATCCCTCTTTAATACTCAAGGCTGCCCAGCAAGCCAATTACCAAAACTTAGTCAATCAAGTTAAAGCAGCGCATCCTGGTATGAAACCGGTAGATTTGATTGACTACATCCTTGTTGCCTTTGGACTCGAAATTTTGAAGATCGTTCCAGGAAGAGTGTCTACCGAGGTCGATGCCCGCCTCTCCTTTGATACCCAAGCAACCATCCACAAAGCGAAGCACCTCATCTCCCTTTATGAATCTCATGGCATTGATCGTCAGCGCATCTTAATTAAATTAGCCGGAACGTGGGAAGGCATACAGGCGGCTAAGGCTTTAGAAGCCCAAGGCATCCATTGCAATATGACTTTGCTCTTCTCCTTAGTGCAAGCAGCAGCCTGTGGCGCAGTCAATGCAAAACTCATTTCACCATTCGTGGGGCGTATTACTGACTGGTACAAAGCCAAGCTGGGAAGCAATTGGAGTGACACAGCTAACGGTGGAGCAGATGATCCTGGAGTAAGCTCCGTAAAACGAATTTTCCACTACTACAAACACTTTGGTATCGCCACTGAAATCATGGGTGCTAGCTTCCGTAGTACTAGTCAGGTATTAGAGTTAGCAGGGTGTGACTTACTGACCATCAGCCCGGAGCTTTTAGGGGAGCTCCAGATGAGTACGGATATAGTTCAACAGAAGCTTAATGCCAGTAGCGCCGTAAGCACCACAAGTACTTTCACAGATGAAAACATCTCACCACTAAAGTTAGATGAATCTAGTTTCAGACTGCAACTCAATAATGACGCTATGGCTACAGAGAAGTTAGCCGAAGGAATTCGTAATTTTTGTATCGATACTGAAAAGCTAGAAGCACTCTTAAGTCAGTAAGCAACCATCAGCCTGCGAAGGAATTCAGATGATTATTCATTGTCCACATTGCAACAAAGGGAACCGTGTTCCGACTGAGAAGATCAATCAGAGCCCCAGCTGCGGAGCCTGTAAACAAGAGCTTCTCACGTTACCAATCAATGCCAATGCCAATAACTTTAGCGAATTGGTGACACAAACTGTCATGCCAGTCATTGTCGATTTTTGGGCGCCTTGGTGCGGGCCATGCAAAATGTTTGGGCCCACTTTTCAGGCAAGTGCCATTACTCATGCGAATCAAGTGCTGCATGTCAAAGTCAATACCGAGTCTGAACAAGGGCTTGGGGCACAATTCAATATCCGCTCGATCCCTACCCTTGCTGGATTTAAGCATGGCAAAGAGGTGCACCGTGTTAGTGGTGCTCTGCCACCAGCGCAGCTAGAACAGTTTGTGCAACAACTGCTTTCCTAGAGAGGTGAGATTGCTTACTTAGGCCCTTTATTTAGGCTCCTTATTTAGACTCCTTATTTAGACTCTTTAGCTAATCGCTGCCTTAGCGCCTCATACAAGCAGACGCCACTGGCAACAGAAACATTAAGGCTTTCAACAACACCCTTCATCGGAATGCGAACTAATTCATCGCAGTTCTCACGAGTCAAGCGGCGCATGCCCTCGCCCTCTGCACCCATCACAATGCCAATCGGGCCAGTGAGATCAATGTCGTAAATCGATTTTTCTGCTTCATCATCAGTACCAATTAGCCAAACACCCGCCTCTTGCATCTCCTTCATGCTACGAACCAGATTGGTTACTGTAATCACTGGCATTACTTCAGATGCACCACTAGACACCTTGCTCACAGTGGCATTAATAGAGGCAGAGCGGTCCTTAGGAATGACGACAGCGTCTACACCAGCGCCATCGGCTACACGTAAACAGGCACCAAAGTTGTGAGGGTCTGTTACGCCATCAAGCACCAAGAACATCACCTTAGCTTGATTGCCTTCAGCATCCTCTACGACCTCTGTAATAGTACGTGCGATGGTCATTTTTTCAGCCAGCGCTACCACGCCTTGATGACGATCATGGCCAGCCAGCTTATGGAGACGCTCAGCATCAGCTGCATGCAATCGCTCTCCAAGCGCTTCTTCAGCCTGCTTTAAGAAATCACCCATACGACGATCACGCCGACTGGGGTCAAAGTACACTGACTTCAGACTGTCTGCATCCACACGTAAGCGCGCTTGTACCGCATGAAAACCCACTAATATTTGCTTCATTTTTTCTTTATCTCGATTCTGTATTGCTAATTATTTGCGACGCGCTTTAGTGCTTCGTACTGGTGGCTTAGTACCGGCAGGTTTTACGGCTGGTCTACTAGGCTTAGCAGATTGTGCAGCCTGGCTAGTGCTGCGACCCGCTTTGTTTTTAGATTGATTGGCACTCAAATTGCCGCCAGACTTAGCGGCATTGACATTAACACCCGCATGTTTTTGGGGCTCCTTACTACCGGGGCGACCTTTCTTTGGCGATGCCTTCTTATTGGGTCTACCGGTATCACTTGCCAAAACAATTTGGCGGCGATTGGTTGTGCCACCAGGCTCAAGACCTACGGACTTCACCAGGCTGAATTCAATCTTACGAGCGTCTAGATCAACACGACTGACTAAGACATGCACACGATCGCCCAAGCGATAGCGGATACCCGTTCTTTCACCGCGCAACTCTTGGCGGGCTTCGTCATACTGGAAGTAATCACCACCAAGCTCAGTCACGTGAATCATGCCCTCGACAAAGAGATTTTCCAATTGAATAAATAAACCGAATGTTGCTACCCCAGTGACAGTGCCGGCATATTCTTGACCTAAATGATCGCGCATGTAGTAACACTTTAGCCAAGCCTCAACATCACGAGATGCCTCATCTGCACGGCGTTCGTTTGACGAGCAATGAACACCCAACTGACCCCAAATCGGCAATGTCGCATTAGCACCCTTAGGTAATTTAGGTGCACGAGTGCCATTCGCTGCTGCCTCTTTGGCATCACTGTGGGACTTCTTGGCATTGACCGCATTTTCACGACCCTTGCCTTTACGGGGCAACGTGAGATTTAACGGAACTAGTGGTGGCAAAACTGGTACGTAAGGCTTCTTTACTAGAATTGCTTTGATAACGCGATGCGTTAAAAGATCAGGGTAACGTCGAATCGGGCTGGTGAAATGAGAGTAAGCAGGATATGCCAAGCCAAAGTGGCCCTCATTATCTGGCTGGTACATCGCCTGTTGCATCGCACGCAACACGACTGTTTGCAGCATATTGACATCAGGACGATCTTTAATTTCTCGCATCAGCTTGGCAAAGTCCTTGGGCTTAGGCTTTTCACCACCGTCCAATGACAAACCAGAGGTACGCAAAACTTGACGCAATGTTACCAACTTCTCTTCAGAAGGCTCACCATGAACACGATAAAGGCTGAGATGCTTATTCTTATCAATAAAGTCTGCAGCGCAAACGTTGGCCGTCAACATGCACTCTTCAATTAAGCGATGGGCATCATTACGAAGACGAGGCTCAATGCGGAGAATCTTGCCAAGCTCATTACTAATAATTTGGGTTTCAGTGGTTTCGAACTCAATGGCACCACGCTTTTGGCGTGCATCTAATAGGATCTTATAAAGCGAATAGAGATTCGTTAATAAAGGTCTGAGCTCACTAAAACGAGTAGCTTCAGGGCCCTTACTATTAGAAAGAATCTCCCACACCGTATCGTATGTAAAACGTTGCGCAGAGTGCATGACCGCTGGATAGAACTGATAAGCCAACACCACACCGTTGTTATCTACAACCGAATCGCAGACCATACATAAACGATCAACGCCAGGATTTAATGAACACAGCCCATTAGAGATTTTCTCTGGCAGCATCGGTATCACACGTCTTGGGAAATACACTGAGGTTGCACGTAGGAGACCCTCATCATCCAGGGGGTGTCCTGGCTTTACATAATGAGATACATCAGCAATAGCTACGATCAGTCTCCAAGCCTTACTCTTGCCGTACATAACCGGCTCGCAATACACCGCATCATCAAAGTCACGGGCATCCGCACCATCAATAGTGACAAGCGGTACATCGCGCAAATCTACTCTACCCTCAAGATCCGATTGCTGTACGGTATCAGGCAATGCCTCTGCTTCTTTTTTCGCAGCATTAGAAAATTCGTGGGGAACGCCGTACTTGCGGACGGCAATCTCAATCTCCATACCAGGATCATCAATCTCGCCGAGCACTTCAATAACACGGCCAACAGCTTGACGATAACTATCTGGATAGTCGATGATCTCGGCACTCACTACCTGCCCTAATTTGGCGTCACCCTGACCCTTTGGTGGAATCAGAATATCGTGGCCAATCCGCTTATCTTCCGGCGCAACAATCAAAACGCCATTCTCATTTAAGAGACGTCCAATGACTACTTTGTTGGCATGCAAAATGACATCCACGATCTGCCCCTCTGGGCGACCACGTCGATCGGTTCCTAAAACCCTGGTATTTACTCTGTCCCCATGCATGACGCGAGACATTTCTCTTTCAGAAAGAAAAATATCTTCGCCACCATCATCGGGGATTACAAATCCAAATCCATCTCGGTGACCTTGGACCGTTCCTAATCGATCAGCCTCTCGTGGCACCAAGTTTTTTGCTTTACGCATTTAATTCCTTCGGCAATACATGCCTTATATTTCAATAAAAATTCTGAATTAGCCTACTGTATCAAACCATCAAGTCTGAAGGGGGAAAGGTTAAAACGGGTTATAAAGTGGGCCAGGAGGCACATACCTTTATAATAACGGCATGCCCAGGTGGCGAAATTGGTAGACGCACCAGCTTCAGGTGCTGGCGATCGTAAGGTTGTGGGGGTTCGAGTCCCTTCCTGGGCACCAAATACACCTACAAAGACCTATATGGGGACCCAACAGCCCTTTTTCAATAGGTGCTCAAATACCCATGGTTCGATGCAAAATCTTGGGCTTCATTTCTTCCCAAAGACTTTCAAACTCCTCAGCCCTAGCCTCAGATAGCTCAATGGGTGCAAAGAGGCCGCTAAAGAAGATGGTCTTTTTGGGGGCTAAGGTCTTTTCAAACTCAGTCAGCCCAACCGGCTTATCCTCAATATCCCGTGTTAGCTGAGCAGAACAGACAATCGCTTCCTCATCATCGTGATCAATCACAGCGAATTCGATCAACTGCTGGGACCGATCCAAAATAACCAGCGTTCCCCTAGCGTAGCAAACTGCCTCATGCTCTTGAACGACATAAGCCAAAAATTGGTTTTCCTCGTCTTGATTCATGCTGAGGTCATCGACAAAAAAGAGATATTGATCACCCGCACCATTAACCAATGTGAATACCTTAGGAATAACGCCATGGGCTAAAGCGAGGTTGCGGTAATAGGTAGAGATTTCTACTGCGAGGTTTACAGCGAAAAGATGCATTGGATAGATTTATTAGTAACGCGCTTAATCAGATAGTTGGGTTTTTAAGAAAGTCATCGTGCGCTCCCAAGCCAAATCAGCTGCAGCCGAGTTGTATTGCAACGGTGGTAACTGTCTCGAATCTGACTTAGGGTTCGCAAATGCATGTTTGGCATCATAGCGCTGGAAGTCATAACTCACTCCAGCCATCTTTAACTTTTCCTCAAGCTGATCCACACCTGCGATAGAGAAAAATTCATCCTGAATAGCCCAATGGGCTAGCATTGGCTTTTTGATAGCCTGCGCATCCACGTATTCTAATGGCGGGTAGCCATACCAAACCACCGTGCCATCACATTCTGGAACAAGGGCAGCCGACAATACCGTGAGTGCCCCACCCATACAGAAACCAGTGATAGCTACTTTAGCGCTCCCCGTTGCTTTGAGGTACTGAACAGCGCCACGAATATCCTGGCTTGCAACCTCTCCAAAGTTGAGATCATTCATCAAGTGCTCAGCTTCATTTGCCTCTAGCGCCAATTTACCGCGATAGAGGTCGGGCACTAGAGCGCGGTAACCCGCCTTAGCTAAACGATCGGCAACAGATCGAATTTCATCATCATGACCCCACCACTCCTGAATGACCACCACACCAGGTGCATTTTGAACATTCGCTGGCTCCACTAGATAGGCTTCTACTGTTTTGCCGTCAGGTCTTTGAAATGTAATCATTGAAGTCTCTTTTCTTTAAAAAATGAACTAGCTTGTGCTTGATGTCACTGGTTTATCAGTGTGAATATATCCCACTAGCCAGAAGGTCAGCAAGCCGCATGCTACTGCCCCATAGCCAACTAGGTTGTAGTGCTCCATCTTTCCATCAACTCCAATCGTCACTACCATCCCTGCTATGACTGAGGCTAGACCCGATGCCAGCATCTGCACAGAGCCCACTAGACTCATAAAAGTACCACGGTTTTTAGCATCCACCATTTGACTCACCATCGCCATGGCTGGAATCATCCGCCCGGAGATCAGAATAAAAAATGCTGTTGAGTTTATGAGCACCACCCAAAGCGGAACAGGCATGAGATTAGTAGTGACTAGTAAGGGGATGAGGCTGGCGATCGCCAATACCTTAAAGACCATCACCTTACCGTAGCGGTCGGCCATGTGGCCAACTAACCTAGAGGTCATTAAGGTAGCAATGCCACCGCTAAGATAAATCAGTGGAATATATGCATTATCAATACCCACATTGGATGTGAGATACAAAGCAATGTAGGGTATGACGGAAAAACCGGTCAACATGATGAGTGCCATAAAGATAAATGCACGAAGATGTTGATGGGCAGCAAAGACATGCCAAATTTGACTTAGGCGACTACCTTCATGGGTATGGCCCAAGTGACCTACTATCCGAGGAATGTTGCGATAGCCTAAATACAAAATTACACTGGATAACAAGGCAATAAAAATGAATGGGGCACGCCAACCTAATGACGGAATATGGTTGGCCAGAAATAGACTCAGTGGCACACCGGCAACGGTGGATACCGAGAAAGCCGACATCACTATTCCTAATGCTTTTCCCCTGCGCTCAAATGGAATGGAGTCCGCAACAATGGTTTGCACTAAAGATCCTAAGATTCCTCCAAAGGCGCCTGCAAATGCTCGGGCTATAAACAATGAATGGTAATCGGGGGCTAGACCACACACTAAAGTGGCAATAATGAAGCAGGCATATAAGCTGAGTAATAGCACTCGCCGCTCAAACCGATCCACAAAATACGTGGCAAATACGCCGGCAATGGCAGCGGCGAAGGTGTATGAGGATAGTAGAAGGCCAAACTCGTGGGTATTGATGTTGAGCTCCCGGATAAATTCTGGGCCCAAAGGCATCATGATCATGAAATCGAGGATGTGGGTGAACTGAATTCCGGCCAAAGAGAATAAGAAAAAGCGTTCTTTCTGCTTACCTCCTGGGCTGTATTGCTCTGTCAATGGTTGCTTTACATGAATTTAGGGATATGACATTATCAAGGCTTAGCAACAAAATTGCTGATTAATCTTGTTGGCTAGACCAAAACAATTCGTAAAAATTCCCTACATTAGACCCACATACTTATGATTGAAGCGCTCATCAATTTCCCCTTACTCGCACTCGTAAGGGATGCATCGTGGGGGATAGTTGGACTAATCACCATATTGATTTTTCATGGCAGCGCCATTAATCACATTTATATGGTGTTTGAACGACGCACTACTAAATACTTAAAATTGATTCAATACAACCGTGTATTTGCTCACTTCTATGCTTCATTTGTTTTCATCGCAATCACCCACTTGCTTGAAATTCTCCTTTGGGCAATCTTCATTTTTAGCTTCAATCTCTTTAAAGAGCCTATAGATGCCATTCTTTTTGCTGGCAGCTGCTACACAACCGTTGGCTTTGAACCCGATGCCTTACCAGATGGCTGGAAAACCTTGGCCTTCTTCATCTCCTTCACGGGACTTTTCTCCTTAGCGTGGACCACTTCCATCATGTTTGGCATGACCACCACCTATAAAGAGGCTTGGAATTTGAAATACAAAGATCGATTTAACCTATAAACAGGACAAATGTTGTTGCGTTGCAGTAAAGTGGAGTATCATTAGGGTTAACCCTTAAGGAGCTCACCATGGCACATTCAAACTCAGTTCAATATCAACAAACATCACTAGTTAGCTTTAAGCCTTTATTGGCAATTAAAGACTTCTTTGCTCTATTGGCAGCAGCCTTTAACGAAGCCAAGATGATGGAACAGCAATCACGTAAAACAAGCGGAAACTGGTAATTTCTGACTGATTAAGCGCTGTTTTGGCCATTAATGGCCAGCCCGAAGATAAAAGCCTCTGGAATGTGAACTGACCCACAAAAGTTGGACACCCAATCCAACTCAACAGGGTCAGTCTCATGTCCAAATACAGCAAAGAGTTTAAGCTAGTAGTTATTCAGCATTACCTCTCCGGTAGGGGTGGTTTTAAAACTATTGGAGATCAATACGGCGTTAAATACGCCTATGTTCGCAAATGGGTTCATGCTTACAAAGCCCATGGCCCACACAGCCTCAATCAGAGTTACGTCCAGTACACGCCTACCTTCAAGCTATCTGTCTTGCAGCATATGGGGCAGCACCAGCTCTCCATTAATCAAGCGGCAGCCCACTTTAATATCCCCGCACCCAGCACGATTGGTCAATGGCAACGTCTTTACAATGAAGGCGGTATCACAGCCCTAGAACCTAAGCCCAAGGGACGGCCACCCATGTCAAAACCCTGTAAACCATTTATTCCGACTAATAAGCCGGTGACCCAGATGACTCCACAAGAGCTCATGCAAGAGCTTGAGTACCGCAGGGTGGAGACTGATTACCTAAAAAAGCTCGAGGCCTTAGCCCAGCAAAAACACTTGGCAAGCAAGAACAAGCCCAAGTAATTACTGAGTTAAGGCAGCAATACCCCTTACAGATCATCTTGGCTGTCGCCAAGATGGCTAGAAGTGTTTATTACTACCAGGTGGGGCTTAGTAAGCAGACTGATCCCTATCTTGCAGTCAAGACCCAGATCAGCGCCATCTACCATCGCCACAAAGGGCGCTATGGTTATCGGCGAGTCCATTTGGAGCTCGGTAACTTGCAACACTACCTTGATCCTAAGACTGTACAAAAGCTCATGGGACAACTTGGACTCAAATCCACCGTTCGCCCTAAGCGCTACCAGTCTTATAAGGGGTCTGTGGGTAAGGTAGCCCCCAACTTGCTAGAGCGCCACTTTGTAGCTAGCAAACCCAATCAAAAGTGGGTTACTGATGTCACCGAGTTCAATATCGGAGGGCAGAAGGTGTATCTCTCACCCATCTTAGATCTATATAACCAAGAGATCATCTCCTATGAGATTGCGGATCGACCACAGATTAGCTCAGTCATGCAGATGCTCCAAAAAGCTTTTAAGCAACTAAAACCAAAAGATAAACCCATGCTGCACTCAGACCAAGGCTGGCAATACCGGATGGGTATTTATCAGCAGGCCCTGCACCAGCAAGGCATTACTCAGAGCATGTCCAGGAAAGGTAATTGCTTGGATAACGCTGTCATGGAAAACTGGTTTGGAGTGATGAAGACCGAGTTCTTCTACCAACAGAAGTTTGAGACTATCGAATTATTTAAAGCGCAACTGAGGGAATACATCGACTACTACAACCATGATCGGATCAAACAAAAGCTAAAGGGATTAAGTCCAGTTAATTACCGAACTCAATCCCTCGTGCTAACCTAATTAAACTGTCCAGCTTTTGTGGGTCAGTTCAAATGTCAGAGGCTTTTTCTTTTTCAGAATTGATCCCTAACGCTGGATGTAATAACCATAGACGCACCGTGAACCGCCCCGAGAGGGATTGTGCGTGTCCTGAATAACGCCATTCGTTACCGCTGTTAAGTGTTTAGAAACCTTCACGATGAGTGTTCCGTGAGGTAATTCATTAGCAAGTAAGTGAACCTGGCAGCCTGCCCCAATTTTCATAGTGGGAACCCACTTAAATCCGTGGCCCAGAATGTAATCATGAAAGACATTGCGATGATTGCCATTCCGAGGTGAGGCACCCTGAGCGTTTAATCTGCGGGCCAACTTGTCGTTGCGCTGATCTGCATATGTCGCATTGGCTACTCGAAGATCTTCGTATACCTGCATATAGGGCAACTGAGCGGCAATGGCGATGGCCCGAACAACGCAATCGCCTGCCCCACCCTTGAAACCCGCGGCCTCTCTACCTCCATCATTGAATTGAAAACCCAGCGCCTGTCCACTGGCCTTAGGAAGCTTGGCAAAAGGATTTAAAAAGCTAAACATGGATGGGCTGGGTAGTGGAATATGTGGGTTTTAAAGAAAAATGGACTTGCCTCTCAGCAAATCCATTTCATGTTGAGGCTAAATAAAGAAACCTTACGCGTGGGCCTTCTTCACTTCTAAGCGCCATGCATGAAGCAAGGGCTCTGTATAGCCATTCGGCTGCTCAAGACCCTTGAAAATCAAGTCGCTTGCTGCTTTATAGGCATAAGAATCTTGGTAGTTCGGCATCATCGGCTTGTACAGTGCATCGCCAGCATTCTGACCATCAACTACCTTAGCCATGCGTTGCAATGTCTCGTTCACTTGCGCTTCTGTAACGATGCAATGCAATAACCAGTTGGCAATATGCTGACTAGAAATACGCAATGTTGCACGATCTTCCATCAAGCCCACGTTATGAATATCGGGCACCTTAGAGCAACCAACGCCTTGATCAATCCAGCGAACCACATAACCCAAGATACCTTGGCAGTTATTATCCAACTCTTGCTGAATCTCTTCTTTAGACCAGTTGGCTTTTTCAACTACCGGAATAGCCAGCAAGTCATCAATCAATGCTTCCGCTTCAGCGGCAGTGTCTAGCTGCTCCATCTCTTTTTGTAATTGCGCTACGTTCACTTGATGGTAGTGCAGAGCATGTAATGTGGCAGCTGTTGGTGATGGGACCCAAGCGGTATTTGCACCCGCTTTAGGATGAACAATCTTTTGCTCAACCATGGCCTTCATTAAATCAGGCATTGCCCACATGCCTTTACCGATTTGAGCGCGACCACGTAAACCGCAATCCAAACCAGCCAGAACATTACGACGTTCATAAGCGGATAACCATTTGCTGGTCTTCATATCGCCTTTGCGCATCATTGGACCTGCATGCATTGCGGTATGCATTTCATCGCCGGTACGATCTAGGAAGCCAGTATTAATAAAGGCAACTCGTGCACCTGCAGCTGCAATAGCTGCCTTGATGTTGGCGCTCATACGACGCTCTTCATCCATGATGCCTAGCTTCACAGTATCTGCAGGCAAGCCGAGTAACTTCTCAACACGGCCAAAGAGTTCGCCGGCAAAGGCAACTTCTTCAGGGCTGTGCATTTTTGGCTTGACGATATAGACAGAACCTTTACGAGTGTTTCCAATTGCCTGAGTTGCAGGACGATTAATGTCATGCAAAGCAATCAATACAGTCACAACAGCATCTAAGATACCTTCATAAATCTCTTTGCCTTCACCAGTAATGATCGCTGGATTAGTCATTAAGTGACCTACGTTGCGAAGGAATAGTAAAGAACGGCCATGCAAAGTCACCACGCCATCTTTAGCATCAACAGCACCAATACCGGCAGTATATTTACGGTCTGGATTTAAGGTGCGAGTGAAAGTCTTACCACCCTTGCTCACCTCTTCAACCAAGGTTCCCTTGAGAATGCCTAACCAGTTCTCGTAAGCAAGGACTTTGTCATCGCCATCGACTGCAGCAATCGAATCTTCCAAATCCAAAATGGTAGATAGCGCAGCCTCAAGCACAACATCGTTTACACCTGCAGCATCGCTGGAGCCAATTGTTTTACTCTGATCGATTTCAATATCGATATGCACGCCGTTATTGCGCAAAAGTACTGAGGAAGGAGCCGAAGCATTGCCTTGGTAGCCAACAAATTGCTTCTCGTCGGCAAGGCCTGTTTTGCTGCCATCTTTCAGGCTAACAACCAAGCGATTACCATCTACCGTGTAAGCAGTAGCATCCGCATGCGAACCTTTAGCTAGTGGTGTAGATTGATCCAAGAATGCACGAGCATAAGCAACTACCTTGGCACCCCGAATCGGGTTATAGGCACCAGCCTTAGTAGCGCCGCCTTCTTCTGAAATGACATCAGTTCCGTAGAGGGCATCATACAAAGAACCCCAACGAGCATTAGCAGCATTTAAGGCATAGCGTGCATTAAGCACTGGTACCACTAGCTGTGGGCCAGCTTGCAGCGCCAACTCATCATCAACGTTTTTAGTGGTGCCGAGAACTTTTCCTGGCACTTCATCCAAATAACCAATTTCTTTCAGATGCTTGCGATAGGCAGGCATATCTTTGATTGGACCAGGATTGGCTTGATGCCATTGATCCAAAGCCACCTGCAAGCTATCACGCTTGGCTAATAGGGCCTCGTTCTTTGGACCGAGATCTTTAACAATCTCATCAAAACCCTTCCAAAAGTCTGCGCTTTTAATACCTGTACCAGGCAAGACTTTGTCTTCAATAAAGCGATAGAGCGGTGTAGCCACTTGAAGGCCATTACATTGTGTGCGTGCAGTCATCTTTTAATTCCAAAGCAAATAGATCAATTAAATAAAAAGGTTAAATAAAAAGTGTGCGATTAACCCTTGAATGGATGTTGCAGAAGAATCGTTTCATCGCGTTCCGGTCCTGTTGAGACCATGGCGATTGGCTTTCCTGCAACTTCTTCGATACGACGCAGGAACTTCTGTGCCTCTATTGGGAGTTTGTCCCACTCACGAATACCAAAAGTAGTTCCCTTCCAACCTGGGAAATCCTCATAAATCGGTTCACAGCGCGCAACAGCTTCAGCGCCACGCGGCAATACATCTAATCTTTGGCCATCTAAGTGGTAGCCAACACAAAGGCGAATAGTTTCAAAACCATCGAGTACGTCAAGCTTGGTAATGCACAGGCCAGACAAACCATTGATCTGAATGGAGCGCTTCAGTGCAGCAGCATCCAACCAACCAGTACGACGTGGACGACCAGTAACCGAGCCAAACTCTTTACCTACTTCAGCTAAACGAACGCCAACGGGATCTTGCTTGGCTGGGTTATCAAAGTCATACAACTCACTTGGGAATGGACCAGCACCGACACGGGTGCAATAAGCCTTGGTAATACCCAAGATGTACTGCAAGGAATCAGGACCAACGCCAGATCCTGCGGCAGCATTACCTGCTACGCAGTTACTAGAGGTAACGTAGGGATAAGTACCGTGATCAATATCAAGCAAAGTGCCTTGAGCACCTTCGAACAATAAGTTTTGACCTGCTTGCTCAGCAGCATAGAGTGCACTGGACACATCGACCACCATTGGCTTGATGCGCTCGGCATAGGACATGGCCTCTTCTAAAGTCTTATGGAAATCTACCGGCTCTGCGCCATAGTAATTTGTAAGCATGAAATTGTGATATTCCAAATTTTCACGCAACTGAGCAGCAAATTTTTCAGGGTAGAACAAATCTTGAACACGTAAAGCACGACGGGCAACCTTATCTTCATAGGCCGGGCCAATACCTCGGCCGGTAGTGCCAATCTTTGCATCGCCACGTTTTTTCTCACGCGCATGATCAATTGCCACGTGATACGGAAGAATTAATGTCGTTGCTTCAGAAATCTTCAGGCGAGATTGAACATCTAACCCTGCAGCTTCTAGCTCACCAATTTCTTTAAAGAGCGCTTCTGGAGAAAGTACGACACCGTTACCAATGTAGCAAATCACATTCTTGTGCATGATTCCCGATGGAATCAAACGGAGAATGGTTTTCTTATCACCAATAATGAGGGTATGACCGGCATTGTGGCCACCCTGGAAACGCACTACTGCTTGAGCATGATCGGTTAACCAATCCACTACTTTGCCTTTGCCTTCGTCACCCCACTGGGTACCGATGACAACGACATTACGACCATGAGCTTGTTGCTTTAAAGACATATTGAAATCCAAAAGGTAATTACAGAATGAGTTTGCTACTGATTTATTTCTTTTTCACTTCCCATGAGCTGGCCTGTTTAACAAGCTCGCGATCGCAAAGGTATTCAGCGCTTTCCACAGGGTCGCCAGCCATTACCTGAATCACTACCTCACCCGCTAAACGCAGCTCACCAATCTTACTAGTCAGTAGCGCATCATCAATCCAAGGCGCAACAATGGCGGGTTTGCGTTGCGCTAAAGGCGCTAGGCTTGCCAAGGTCAGCAAGTCCATTGAAAAGCCAGTTGCGGGACGAGAACGTCCAAATGCTTGGCCAACATGGTCATATCTACCGCCGCGAGCAATCGGCTGCGGCAACTGATCAACATAGGCAGCAAACATCACACCACTATGGTACTGATAGCCACGCAAGTCAGCCAGATCAATGCTCAGCTCAACATCACCTGAGAACGCTGCAGTAGCCAAGACTAGCATCTCCAAATGCGCTAGAGCCTCATCAATGAGCTTGTGTTTTGGCAAAGTCTTTTTAGCATTAGCCAGGACTTGCGCGCAAGGGCCATTTAACTCCGTTAAAGCCATCAACGCATCTGCAGATTTTGCAGGAAGGCGTTGAGCCCAAATTGCTAAGCGTGAACGATCCTTACTTTGCAATAAGGTGTAGAGGGCCTCAATATCGCTCTTCGCAGTGACTTGACCATCCAGGATTCCCTCGAGAACTCCTGCATGAGAAAGGTCCAGATAGACCTTGCTTAATTGAGCAACACTCAAAGTCTTCAGTAGCAGGGAGATTGCCTCAAAATCTGCTTCCCAAGTAGCACAGCCATAAATCTCAGCACCGATTTGGAGCTCTTCACGAGCAGAGCTACCGACTGGCGTGCGCGCATGCGCAATAGAGCCAGCGTAACAAAGACGAGTCACACCCTCACGATTCAATAAATGCGCATCAATACGAGCCACTTGCGGCGTCATATCTGCACGTAAACCCAGAGTGCGACCCGATAACTGGTCAACCAACTTGAAGGTTTGTAAATTGAGATCTGAGCCAGTTCCAGTCAAGAGCGAATCCAGAAACTCCAAAATAGGAGGGGCCACCAGCTCATAACCATAGGACTGATATAAGTCCAGGATGGCACGTCGCAGAGTCTCTACTTTACGAGCCTCGGCTGGCAAAACATCAGCAATATCTTCGGGAAGTAACCAACGATTCATGTTCTGAAACATTCACATTCAATTTTTTTTGTTTAAGAACTTGAAAAACTCGCCATTAGGTTCAATCACCATGACATCTCTCTTATCCTTAAAGGAGCTACGGTAAGCCTGAAGACTTTGATAGAACTGTGCAAACTGAGGATCGCGCCCAAATGCTTCGGCATACAAGGCAGTAGCTCTTGCATCACCCGAACCTTTAATTTTCTGCGCCTCACGATACGCCTCGGCCAAAACAGTGTCACGTTGTCGCTCAGCATTGGCTCGAATCTTGTCTGACTCTGCGGCACCAGTCGAGCGTAGCTCATTGGCCACGCGCTTACGTTCGGCTTCCATACGCCTGTAGACAGAGTCACTAATTTCCGCCAATAGATCTACACGCTTAAGACGAACATCTACGATTTCAACGCCGATATCGGATGCATCATCAGCTACCTTTTTACGAATACCCTGCATTACTTGCTCGCGTTGATCTGAAATAATCTCTCTGACCGTGCGTTTAGTAAACTCCTCGTTCAAGGCTGAACGAACTAACTGTGTCAGGCGATCTTGCGCTAAACGCTCATCACCCTTAAAGCTCACGAAGAACTTACGGGGATCAACAATGCGCCATTTAACGTAAGAGTCAACCAAGAGATTTTTCTTCTCTGAGGTAATAAAGCGCTCGGCCTCAGGGGTATCGATAGTCAAAATTCGACGATCAAAGAAACGCACATTTTCAAAAGGTGCCGGGAGTTTCATTTGCAGGCCAGGTTGCTCTATCACCCGCACAATTTGCCCGAATGAAAACACCACAGCATAGTTACGTTGATCAACAACAAAGATACTGGAGGTCAGTATGTACACCAGAGCAATCAGGCCAGCGATAGCTGCCAATAGACGATTTGCGTTCATTATCTTGCATCCCCTCTATCACGGCTTCTGAGGCCGTCGCGTTTTTCGGAAGCACCAACGCTTGGAGGCGTGCTCGGGCTTGGGCTAGTTACATTGTTGCTAAATGGAGCTGCGGGATTGCCTGTCGCACCCCCTACTGTTACAGATCCGGTAGGCGTAGAGCCTGACGCTTGTGATGCAGCTACTTGCGCACTTTCTGCACTCACTTGCGCAATGATCTTATCCAAAGGCAAGTAGAGCATGCTATTACTCTTGGTGGTATCCACCAAAACTTTAGACACGTTGTTGTACATTTCGCGCATGCTATCAATGTACATACGATCACGAGTTACACCAGGTGCTTTCGCATACTCTGTCTGCACTTGCTTAAAGCGATTGGCATCACCTTCAGCCGTGGCAACCACTCTGGCCTTGTAACCTTCAGCCTCTTGAATGAGTCGATCAGCCGTACCCTTAGCGCGTGGAATGATGTCGTTAGCATAGGCCTGACCCTCACTCTTTAAGCGCTCCTGATCTTGCCCCGCTTTCACCGCATCATCAAATGACGCTTGCACTTGCTCTGGTGGTTGAACGTTTTGAACGGTCACACTTGTTACATAGATTCCCGTCTTATAGCTATCGAGGATTTTTTGTATCGAGGCAGCCAAATCAATCGCTATCTTTTCACGACCTTCGTACAAAACGGTATCCATCTTGCTACGGGCAACAATTTCACGGACAGCAGTTTCTGCGGCTTGCACCACAGTGGTATCTGGATCGCGGTTATTAAATAAATAATCTGTTGGATCTTTTAAGCGGTATTGAACAGCAAAACGCACATCAATGATGTTTTCATCCTCAGTGAGCATGGAAGTATCTTTTTGATTGGTGGCTTTGATCAAAATTGAACGACCGACCTCAACGGAGCGTACTCCAGAAACATTAACTATTTGCTCAGTCTGCACAGGCCAAGGCATACGCCAATTAATACCTGGGCCTGAAGTGTAAGAGTACTTACCAAACGTGGTAACAACACCAGACTGACCCTCTTGAATGATATAAAAACCACTAAAGATCCAAAACAAGGCTACGCCGCCAGCAGCCAAGATCACTGTCGCTTTAGAGCCAAAGGGGTTAGTGAAATTGAAGTTGGGTGCATTGAAACCACCACCGCCGCCACCGCCATTGCCGCCACCGTTACCGCGCTGAGATGGCGGAGGAATATCTGCACTATTTGGTCTATTGGCTGGCTTGCTGGCGACTGAGCCAGGCTTCTTCTTGCCGCCAAAGATACCGCTAATGCGATCGTTAAAATCACGCCAGAGCTCATCAAGATCTGGTGGGCCATCAGGCCTAGCAGGCTGCGGGCTCTTAGGCTGCACTTCTACCGGCTTATCCGCATCCGGATTGCCTGGCTCTGTCTTGGGGGCTTGAGGGTCCTGCCCATCTTTAGCGTCTTTTGAATCCTTGCCTGGATGACTATTGCCCCAGCCTGGATCATTGACCGAGAACAGCTCGAGAAATTTACGCGTCATTTGGTGAATATTTTCGGTTAGAAATAGGGTTAAATTCAGAAGTCTCTGGTCGTTCGGGTAAAGGAGCTAAAAACTCGTCTGGGGCCATTTGGACCTTGGCACGATTCTGCTCAACCCTTATTCTATCAGTCATTTGCGAGCATTCAGCGAGGGCGGAACGCAATAGATCGAGGCCTAAGCCAGTTTTGGAGGAGAGGAAAATTTGACTTGGAATCCCCTCTGAATCGCGCACCATTACTGCACCTTCCGTAAAGGTCTGGGGCATCTGGTCAATTTTATTCATCACCTCTATTCGAGGGATATCATCCGCGCCAATTTCCCGTAAAACCGCCTCTACTTCGGCCTTTTGCTCCCGAGCAACCAGGCTACAGGCATCAATGACATGCAAAATCAGGTCAGCATGGATGGTTTCATCAAGGGTTGCCCTGAAAGCCTCAACCAACTGGTGAGGCAATTCACGAATAAAACCCACGGTATCGGAAACCACAATTGACCCCACTCCATCCAAATGGACTTTTCGGGAGGTCGTGTCCAGGGTGGCAAACAACTGATCAGCCGCATAAGTCCCAGCTTTTGTAAGGGCATTAAACAGGGTGGACTTACCTGCATTGGTGTACCC
Organism: Polynucleobacter arcticus; assembly: GCF_013307205.1. Lineage (NCBI taxonomy): Bacteria > Pseudomonadati > Pseudomonadota > Betaproteobacteria > Burkholderiales > Burkholderiaceae > Polynucleobacter > Polynucleobacter arcticus. The sequence continues at coordinate 1,255,597 of NZ_CP028940.1, forward strand.
CACTAAAGAAACAGAGAAGACATCCCTGCGGTTTCTGGCTCTTCTTTGGGTTCTTTGCTGGCGTTGCAGCTTTTCAAGCTCACTCTCTAAACGCTTCGCTTTGGTGGCCAGCATCCGCCTATCTAACTCCATCTGGGTCTCGCCTGGACCACCGCGCACACCAATACCGCCTCGTTGACGCTCCAAATGACTCCAAGCACGTACCAATCTCGACATGCGATACCGTACTTGAGCTAACTCCACTTGAGTTTTACCAATATGGCTTTGTGCTCGTTGGCTAAAAATATCCAATATCAGGCCCGTACGATCCATGACATGAAAACCAATATGCCGCTCTAGATTGCGTTGCTGGGTTGGCGACAGTGGATGATTGAAGATGGCCAGTTCAGCCCGCTGCTCTTCCATCGCTTTTTTAACTTCGTTTGCTTTACCCGATCCAATGAATAAGGCAGGGTCAGTTTTGCCCTTGCGGGCAATCACGCTGGCTGCAGGTATAGAGCCGGCGCTCTCAGCCAAGAGGCTGAGCTCGGCCATGCTATCCGCAAAATCCTCGCGTCCCGTGTCTACACCCACGAGGACGGCGCGGGCTGCATCTACACCGGTTTTATACAGGGCTAACTTCTTCCGTGCGGAACTCCACGGCACGAGCAGGCACGATCGTAGAGATCGCGTGTTTGTAAACCATCTGGGTTACGGTATTGCGCAAGAGGACGACGTATTGATCGAAAGACTCAATATTGCCCTGCAACTTAATGCCATTTACAAGATAAATGGACACAGGTACATGCTCTTTGCGCAAGGCATTTAGAAAGGGATCCTGTAGTAGTTGGATTTTGCTGTTATTCATACTGCTCCTTATTCGATTTTTATTTGCTTTTTATGATGTTTGGAGTCTTGCTTTTTTATCAAATATTTACGGCCTACTTACCTCAGACATAAGGGGCCTGATTTCAGAAAATCAAGCCCTTGATGTAATGCACTAGTAAAACTGTACGCTGATTTACTACTTTTTGCCTTTTTTGCCCTTATCCGCATCAACATATGGGTTTTTGGCAGTATTCATCTGGATACGCAATGGAGTGCCTGTTAACTTAAAGACCTCTCTGAAGCGACCCTCTAGATAGCGCTTATAGCTATCGGTCACACCACTCAAGGATGTCCCATGAATCACCACAATCGGGGGGTTCATACCACCCTGGTGTGCATAGCGTAGTTTTGGACGACCCATACCCACACGCTTGGGCTGTTGATGTTCGATTGCTTCTTGCAAAATACGGGTGAGTTTTGGCGTTGGTAACTTTGCCATCGCTGCCGCGTAAGCGAGGTCAACATCCTTAAAGAGCTCTTTAAGACCGGTGCCTTTTTTAGCGGAGATCGGGTGTACGTTAGCAAAATCCAAGAAGCGGAGTTTTTGAGCAATCTCTAAACGTGCGCGTTCTTTCACGTAAGCATCCAGACCATCCCACTTGTTTACAGCAACCACCAATGCGCGCCCTGCTTCCACAATAAATCCTGCAATATGCGCATCTTGCTCTGAAATATCCTGCTGAGCATCCAACATCAAAATGACCACATTACAGTCAGCAATCGCTTGCAAGGTTTTCACTACTGAGAATTTCTCAATCGCTTCAAATACTTTTCCGCGACGACGAAGACCAGCGGTATCGACCAAAATATAGGGTTTGCCGTTACGCTCGAATGGCACTTCAATCGCATCACGCGTTGTTCCAGGCATGTCAAACGCGATGACACGCTCTTCACCAATCAATTTATTGATCAATGTCGATTTACCGACGTTGGGACGACCCACTACCGCAATTTTCATCGGGCGATTGGGATCGTTTTCTTGCTCTTCAGGTTCTGGCTCAGGAATCCCGAGAGAATCTAATGCGTCATCGAGCAAGCCACGCACGCCATCACCGTGCGCAGAGGAAATCGGGAACGGTTCACCTAAACCCAGCTCATGGAAGTCTGCAGTAACAACACCAGCCTGCATACCCTCTGTTTTATTGACGGCCAAAATAATCGGTCTGCCAGTCTTGCGCAAAAAATCGGCAATCACACGATCTTGCGGCGCCATACCCAAGCGACCATCAACCAAGAAAATGATAATGTCGGATTCTGCTACGGCTTGTTTAGTTTGCTTTGCCATCTCAGCAACAATGCCGGTCTTTGCAACCGGCTCAAAGCCACCGGTATCCACGCAAATAAATGCCCGTTCGCCAATACGGCCTTTACCGTAGTGACGATCTCGCGTGAGGCCAGAGAAGTCGGCAACTAAGGCATCGCGTGAACGCGTTAAGCGATTGAAGAGTGTCGATTTACCAACGTTAGGACGGCCGACAATAGTAATTACTGGATTCATTTTGGACTGTACGCCGCTAGTTTTCCACCTTGAGATTGAACCAAGATGAGGCCATTCACCGCAATCGGTGCGGCTGTGATTGGACTACTGTCATGACGAATGCGTGCCAGCATTTCCCCATTCGCTTGTGAAAGTGCATGCACATAACCCTGTGCATCACCTACGAGTAATACCTTGCCAACGGCGGTGGGCTCACCAACACCTCTAAATGCCAGTTGGGTATTTTCCCAAGCCTGTGAGCCATCTTTTACTGCAAATGCAGTGATTGTGGATCTCTCATTAGATGAAAAAACCAAGTCTGGACTTTGTGCTGTACCAGTAAAGCTGGAATAGTCTTTAAACCACAATAAGTTACCTGTTCGGGCTTGACCGCAACCAATACGCCCTTGATAAGAGACGGCGCAAATGATCTCGCCCTCCATACTCGGTTTAGCGGTTACATCATTTAAGCGCTCAATCTCAGAAAAACCTTTGGGGAAGGACACTGGTGTCTCCCAAACAAGGCCACCATTGGCAATGGCGATCATGCCAAAACGGCCACCAGAAAATCCAGTCACAATCACTTCATTACCAATCGCCAGCATGCCGTAACCTACCCGCAATGACAATGCAGACTGCTGCCGCTGATAAGTCCATTTACGTTTACCAGTAAGCGCATCAAAACCAATAAAGCGGTTGTCTAACGCTCTAATGATGACGACGCCGCCAGCAACTACTGGCTCAGACAACACTTCGCTGCCAACATTGACATTCCAAATGGGCTTGCCGGTATCGTCGTAGGCATAAACCGTGCCCTTGGTGGTCACAACCGCAGTGGTGCGACCATCCGATCCGGGGCCAATAGAGAGGCGGTCTGGTACCGATGTTTCCCACACTTTATTGCCCGTCATCATGTCAATCTTGACGAGGTTACCGCGATGGGATGCTGCGTAAACTGAATCGCCTGCTACAGCCATATGAAAGTTAAATGATTCAGATGAGCCAACGCTAGTTGACCACACCGGAGCTAATTCAAATTGATTGGTGACCGGGACGAGCTCTGCAGGCTTACGAACACGTGAGCCACCAGAACAGGCCGCCAAGGCCACGACGACAGAGCCCAATATCAGGGTTGCGCTTGCTAGCTTTGCTACACGTTTGAAATCCACCATTACTGAGCTACTCCTCCGACGGCATCCAATTTCACCTTCAGGAGACGACGCGCCTCCTCAGGAAATTCTTTTGCTTGATTTAACTGCACCCAAGCGGCCTCATAACTCTTACGAGCATCAGCAGTATTTTTTTGCGCCAAATACCAATCACCACGACGCTCTAGCCACAAAGCTTCAAAACCTGTCACTGGTTTTTCTTTAAGAATCGCATCGGCCTCAGCAAAATCCTTTTCGGCGCCTTGTTCAATCAATTGCGCTACTAATCGTAATTTAGCAATTGCCACGTAAGATTGATCCGAGGCATTTTTGGCAGCCCAGCGCAAATACGCCATTGCTTTTTCCGAATCGCCCGCATCTGAGGCAATCTTTGCGGCAACCAGACTAGACATAGCCGCATAAGGCGTTCCAGAAAATTGCTTCTGTAAATCATCGGCAGCGCGTAAGGTTTGATCCTTGTCACCCTTATTAATAGCGGTCACCATCGTCTCGTACAACTGGGAAGCAGCTGCCGCTTGACTAGTGCGCCACCATTGATATCCGCTATAGGCAGCATAAGCAAATAAAACAGCCGTCACCACGCCGGTGATGAGGTTGCGATATTTTTGCCAAAACGCTTTCAGTTGATCTATTTGTTCTTGTTCTTCTAGGTCTAAAGGCATGTCATTCCAAGCTAATAAATACGGTATTTAAATACAACTTTAATAATCGGTCAGGTAATTCTATTATGTAGCACCGACGATGGCATCAATTACTGCTTCTACAACCCCATCTAGGGCCACAGCCTTCTGCTCTCCGCTGCCACGCAAGTCCTTGAGTTGAGCCTCATTCTTGGCCAATTCATCTGGCCCAATAATGACAGCATAGGCTGCCCCACTGGCATCCGCCTTCTTCATTTGAGACTTAAAGCTAGCTGCTTGGCCATCAGGAGCGCAAAACAGAATGACATCAATCCCCGCATTACGTAGGCGCTCTGCGATGATTACGGCAGCAGTCAACGTTTCACCGCCCTGGTGAATCACAAAGGCATCGCACTGTGCTGGGGCCTCTGGCAATGAGCCAGAAACCTTCATCAACTCCAATACACGTTCCATACCCATCGCCCAACCGCATGCTGGAGCAGCTTTGCCACCCATGCGCTCTATTAAGGGGTCATAACGTCCACCGCCAGCAATCGTGCCTTGGGCTCCCAGTTCTTCGGTAATCCATTCAAAAACAGTGAGGTTGTAATAATCCAAGCCACGGACTAAACGGGGGTTAATCTTGCAAGGGATGTTATTTGCCTTGAGAAGAGCCTGAACGCCCTCGAAATGCTTGAGTGACTCTTCACCCAAGAAATCCAATAGCTTCGGCGCACCTTCAATGAGGTCCTGCATCTCGGGATTTTTAGAGTCCAAAATCCGCAATGGATTGGTCAATAAGCGACGCTGTGAATCTTCGTCCAACTGATCTTTATTCTTTTCAAAATAGATCACTAAGGCGGCGCGGTGCTCAGCACGCTCATTAGCCTGGCCCAGGGAATTGATCTCTAAACGAACACCCTGAAGACCGAGCTCATCCCACAAGCGCTGCCCCATCAAAATAATTTCCGCATCAATGTCGGGACCAGTAAAGCCTAATGCCTCAATACCAAATTGGTGGAACTGTCGATAGCGGCCACGCTGTGGACGCTCGTGACGAAACATCGGACCGGTATACCAAAGACGCTTTGGTCCTTCGTACAACAAATTGTTTTCAATGACAGAGCGCACGAGTGCAGCAGTCCCTTCTGGGCGCAGAGTGAGTTGCTCACCATTGAGGCGATCTTCAAAGGAATACATTTCCTTTTCCACAATATCAGTCACCTCACCGATACCACGCTGAAATACTGCTGTTGCTTCCACGATGGGGGTACGCAAGAACTCATAACCATAAGCACGAGTGAGATCACGCAAGACATGCTCCAGATGAGTCCACTGGGCAGCATCTGCCGGCAAGAGGTCATTCATGCCGCGCACGCCATTAATTTTCTGAATCTTTTGTGTTTTAGCTTGATCGGTCATGTTGTACATTAATGTGATTCGGAGTGATGCGGAATGATTCTGATGATTTATTTCGGCGCGTAATGCTGATTGACGTACTCATCGACAATCACTTGAAACTCTTGGGCAATATTGTCACCACGCAACGTTTTTACTTTGACGCCATCAACAAACACAGGCGCTGCTGGGGTCTCGCCAGTACCTGGCAAGGAGATGCCAATATTAGCGTGCTTACTCTCACCGGGGCCATTGACAATACAGCCCATAACAGCCACGTTCATCGCCTCTACACCCGGGTGCGTTTTTTTCCAGATGGGCATTTGTTGGCGAAGGTAAGACTGAATATTGGCAGCGAGCTCTTGGAAAGTAGTGCTGGTTGTTCTTCCACAACCAGGACAAGCAATGACCATCGGCGTGAAATTCCGCAAGCCCATGGTTTGCAAGATCTCTTGAGCCACAATAATTTCATTTTCACGTGGCGCACCTGGATCGGGAGTCAGAGAAACTCGAATCGTATCGCCAATACCCTCTTGCAACAAAATGCCCATTGCGGCAGTTGAGGAAACAATCCCCTTGCTACCCATGCCAGCTTCGGTTAAACCTAAATGCAAAGGATAGTCTGAGCGATGCGATAGATCGCGATATACGGCAACTAAATCTTGCACCTTACTTACCTTGCAAGACAAAATAATTTGATTAGGATTCATACCAAACTCAACTGCTTTTTCAGCAGACTGCAATGCAGACTGAATCAAGGCCTCAATCATGACTTCTTGAGCGGTCTTTGGAACTGGTAATGCTGCATTCGCATCCATGATGCTCGCCAGCAAGTCTTGATCTAAGCTACCCCAGTTCACGCCAATCCGAATGGGCTTGTCATATTGACAAGCCGCTTCGATCATTTGTGCAAATTGCGGATCGCGTTTAGCGCCCTTGCCTACATTGCCTGGATTAATCCGGTACTTAGATAGGGCTTTGGCACATTCTGGATAGTCTTTTAATAAGGTGTGGCCGTTGTAATGAAAGTCACCAATCAAAGGCACCAGCACATCCATCTTATCTAACTGCTCGCGGATATACGGCACTGCCGCAGCCGCTGCGGGCGTATCTACCGTAATTCGTACCATCTCAGATCCAGCACGAGCTAGCTCTTTTACCTGAATGGCGGTAGCAATCGCATCCGCAGTATCAGTATTGGTCATGGACTGAACGCGGACAGGTGCATCGCCGCCAATCGTGATGATGTTGGTTTTCCAGGCAACGGTTGCCTGACGCGTTGAACGCTTCGGCTCTGGACCTAAAGGCAATTTGGGGGGATTGCTTGAGGGATTATTTGAGGAATTACTCATTGGCGTTGTGTAATGAAATCAGTCGTCTAATCTTTTGAGCCATTGCACTGGGCGCTCAGCTTGATATTCTGGCTCATCTTCATCATCCAGAATTTCTGCATCATCATCTTGATCGAGATGAATTTGCTTGTCATGTACTGCACGTTCACGAACTCTGGTGCGATCTACTACATCACCCGCCAATTGTCCGCAGGCTGCAGCGATGTCATCACCGCGGGTTTTGCGTACCGTTGCAACCATTCCAGCATCTAGCAAAATGCTCGCAAAGGCGTGAACGCGTTGTGCTGAAGAGCGCTTTAATCCAGACTCTGGGAATGGATTAAATGGAATGAGATTGATTTTGCACTTAATGTTGGCCAATAAGCGCACCAGCTCTTTAGCTTGAATATCAGAATCATTGACACCATCGAGCATGCAATACTCAAAGGTTAAGAAATCTCTTGGGGCAAAAGGCAGATACCTTTCGCATGCTGCAAGCAACTCTCTTAAGGGATATTTTTGGTTTAATGGAACCAGCTGATCGCGTAACTTATCGTTTGGCGCATGCAATGACACCGCTAAGGCAACTGGGCAATCTTGTGCGAGGCGATCAATCATCGGCACAACGCCAGAAGTAGACAGCGTGACGCGACGACGGGATAAGCCATAAGCTCTATCGTCTAGCATTAAACGCAAAGCAGTCACTACGTTGTCGTAGTTCAGCAAGGGCTCGCCCATACCCATCAAGACTACATTCGAAATCACGCGGCCGGTGTGTTCCCAACCCGGTGTTGGATATTGCTCGATACGGCGAACTGCATTAGGGTCATTGCGCAGCAAATGTTCCGCAAACCATAACTGGCCAATAATTTCACCAGCGGTAAGGTTGCGCGAAAAGCCTTGATGCCCAGTGGAGCAAAAACGGCAATTGACGGCACAACCCGCCTGAGAAGAAATGCACAAAGTGCCGCGATCATCCTCCGGAATAAATACCGACTCCACAGCATTACCACCTTTAACGTCTAGTAACCACTTGCGGGTACCGTCTGCTGCGTGCTCATCTTTTAGGACCGGGAGAGAAAGTACTTCTGCTTTATCAAGCAGTGTTGCTCGAAAGCTTTTTGCTAAGTCACTCATGTCATTGATGTTGGATATACCGCGTTGGTGTATCCACTGCATGAGTTGCTTTGCCCTGAAGGGCTTTTCATTCAACCCCGCGACATACGCTGCCATTTGGTCAGCGTCAAAATCTAAGAGATTTACGCGCGGGGAGGTCAATGCGACTACTTATAAATTCAATAGCTGAATCGTCAACAATCGTTAATTAACGATTGAACACGTTCATGCCAGCGAAGAAAAATGCTACTTCGACAGCAGCCGTTTCAGGAGCGTCAGAACCATGAACCGCATTGGCATCGATGCTGTCAGCGAAATCAGCGCGAATCGTACCAGCATCCGCTTTCTTAGGATCAGTAGCACCCATCAAATCACGGTTCTTCGCAATAGCGCCTTCGCCTTCTAATACCTGGATCATCACAGGACCAGAAATCATGAAGCTCACCAAATCTTTGAAGAAAGGACGGGCAGCATGAACAGCGTAAAACTGCTCAGCTTCAGCTTGTGATAAATGCGCCATTCTGGACGCAACAATCTTCAAACCAGCGGATTCAAAACGGTCATAAATCTTGCCGATCACGTTTTTTGCTACAGCATCAGGTTTGATAATAGAAAGGGTGCGCTCAATAGCCATGTAAAACTCCAATAGTGATTTCAAAAAATTAGCTGAATTAGCGCTTAATTAGACTCAGGGTGAAGTTTCTCCCCCCATTTCCTACAGCGCGCCAAGAATTCAGCGACCCCCGAATTATACATCGCCTGACGGTATTTACCCTGATCTGGACATAGCTAAGCTATTGAATTTACAGGGCATAACCCTTCGGTTTGTGGTCTTTTTATGCTTATTTTGATTAGGGGCTTGAAATTACCCCGTTTTGTCTATACTTACTGTCAACAGCCCCTTGTGGGCCCGTGTAATTACTTTGAAGAAGGAGTCAATATGAGCGATCTTAACTCTTACGGCTTTGGGCAAACTGGCTCGGTTAGCACCCCTCAGATTCGCAATCGCGTTCTGCGTAACACCTATGCCCTCTTGGCGCTATCGATGGTCCCTACCGTCATTGGTGCATGGCTTGGCGTTGCTTTCGGCCTGAACTTTATGGCGGGAAGCCCATTTTTGGGTTTCATCGTCTTTATGGCAATCGCTTTTGGCTTTTTCTGGGCGATTGAGAAGAACAAAGAAACCGGTATCGGCGTTCTATTGCTTTTAGGATTCACCTTCTTTATGGGCATCATGATGTCCGGTTTAGTGGGCTATACCTTGAACAGCTATAGCAATGGCGCCACCTTAATCATGCTGGCTTTTGGTGGAACTGCAGCGATTTTTGCTGTGATGGCCACGATTGCCACTGTGAGCAAAAGTGATTTCTCTGGCATGGGTAAATGGTTGATGGTGGGTGTACTGCTCTTGATCGTGGCTTCATTAGCAAATATCTGGCTACAACTGCCTGCCTTGATGCTGACTGTCATGGTCTTGGCAATTGCTATTTTCTCCGCCTTCATCTTGGTTGACGTGCAGCGTGTCATCAACGGTGGAGAGACCAACTACATCATGGCTACCTTAGCCATCTACTTAGATGTCTATAACGTCTTTACTAACTTGCTCGCACTCTTGGGCATTGTTGGCGGCAACAGAGATTAAGTATTTAGATTCAATAGAAAAGGCACCTGCGGGTGCCTTTTTCTTTACTTCAATTTGTTGATCTCTCAAACACCGCCATAGACTCTACATGGGATGTATGGGGGAACATATTGACGATTCCAGCACTCTTGAGAACATAGCCTGCTTGATGACACAAAATATCCGCGTCCCTGGCTAGAGTCTTCGGGTTACAGGAGACGTAGACGATACGCTGAGGAGGGAGATCACTACCCTGCTCATACAATTGGGCTAAGGCCTGGCAAATCTCCATAGCGCCTTCACGGGGTGGATCCATCAACCAGCGCTCCGCTTTTTCCCATGAGGCAATCGTCTCTGGCGTGACTTCAAATAAGTTGCTCTGCATAAAACTCACCGTGTCTGCCAGCTGATTGTGCTCTGCGTTCGCCTTAGCTCTGGTCGTTAGACTTTCTAAACCTTCAATACCCAAGACAGACTGAGCTCTTCGGGCTAATGGGAGCGTGAAGTTACCAATGCCACAAAACAAGTCGAGTACGCGATCACTTGCCTGAACCTCTAGGAGGCGAATCGCTCTACTCACTAAAGCACGGTTCATCAGATGATTGACTTGCGTAAAGTCTGCCGGCTTAAACGGCATCTCAATTCCAAACTCTGGCAGGCGATAGCAAAGCTTGCCAGTGAGCGGATAGAACGGTGCAACGGTTTCTATCCCTTTGGGTTGTAACCAGATCCAAACTGCATGCTCATCAGCAAAATCCCTGAGAAGCTGCTCATCGGCTGATGTTAGCGGCAATAGGTTTCTGAATACTAAAGCGGTGACTGGGCGCGTTTTTTTCGGATCATCTGAATTCGGATCCTCAGGCTCACCTACCGCAATTTCAATTTGGGGCATGCGATCCACAATAGATAAACCATTGACTAATTGACGCATCGCGGGAAGTAAAGCAGATACATGCCCAGGCAAAATCTCGCAAGCAGTCATGTCCGCAACATAGCCACTTTTCCCCTCATGAAATCCAATCAGCACGGTGCCTTTTTTAATCGAGCGATTCACTGCGCTCAAACGTGCACGATGTCGATACTCCCATGCTGGCCCTCCCATAGGACGCAGGATTTCCTCGGGTGCCACTTTAGCGATGTGCTTTAAGTCATCTTCTAGCACGCGTTGCTTCATAGCTACTTGTGCCCGAATATCTAAATGCTGCATCGTGCAACCACCGCAAACGCCAAAGGCTTTGCACTTAGGCTCAGCTCTAAAGACGGCGGGTTTAAGAATGTTGAGTACTTTAGCTTTACTAAAGCGGGCTTTATCTCTAGTGACGACATAGGTAACCAACTCGGTTGGCAAAGCACCTTGAATAAAGATTACTTTGCCGCTTTGGCCTTGGTTAAGCTCTTCCTCGTTAGGCACCAAGCGAGCAATCCCTTGTGCATCTAGATCCAGAGACTCCACTCGTATTGGCTCAGTCACAACAATGTGAACTGGCTTTTCACCTCTACGCATCTGGAGCAAAACCGAGTAGGTACTCTTGCCACTGGGCGCCATGAGGCTCTTTGGATTCCTGCTCTAAGTAGGCTTTTACAAACGTGATTTCTTCTTGGTACTCCGCAAGAGAGAAGCCACCGCGCATCAACTGAAATCGACAGTACATTAAGTAGGTATTGACCACATCGGTTTCGCAATAGCGACGGATGTCGTCAATCTTGCCGTCTTGGTATGCGGGCCACACTTGGCTCCCATCCATCCCCATCTTGCCTGGAAAGCCGCATAACTTTGCCAAGCCATCTAGTGGTGCATTTGCTCTGCCATTAAATTTTGCCAAAAGATCCATCATGTCTAAATGACGCATGTGATAACGACTGATGTAGTTATTCCACTTAAACTCGCGGCTATCGTTCTCTTGACTCTCACCCATTTCCCAATAGCGCGGCGCTTGAACATGATTGGCGAGTGCGCGGTAATGCAGCACTGGCAAATCAAAGCCGCTACCATTCCAAGAGACTAGCTGGGGCGTATATTTTTCAATGAGCTCAAAGAAGGTCTGAATCAATCCCTTCTCATCATCCTGGGGCGTACCTAGAGTGCCCACTTTAATTTGGGGTGCACCCTCTTTCGTTGTCCTGCGAATGACGCAAGAGATGGCGCAAATACGCTGCAGGTAAAGGGGGAGAAATTCACTGCCAGTTTTTTCTGCTCTTGCAGCCATGGCCTTGGCAGCTACCTCACTATCCGACATCGTATCTGGATAATCCTCAAGACGGCGCAGGCCTGCTACATCGGGAATGGTTTCAATATCAAAGACGAGAACAGTTGCCATAGCGAAGCCTAACTCAGCAACTGTTACTGCAAGTATGGCGTTGGATTTACCGGCTTGCCATTCACACGTAACTCAAAGTGGAGCTTGACTGAGTTGGTATCTGTATCACCCATCTCTGCAATCTTCTGCCCTTTTTTGACCGTATCACCCTCTTTTACCGTAAGTGAGCGGTTATGGGCATAGGCAGTGAGATAGGTATTGTCATGCTTGATGATGACCAAATTGCCATAACCACGCAAGCTATTGCCAGCATAGACAACCTTACCGTCTGCGGCTGCAGTAATCGGGTCGCCTAACTTGCCAGCAATATCAATGCCCTTGGTTTTTTCACTGAAATCATCGCTCACCTTCCCTTTAGCAGGCCATGACAAGCGAATACCAGGCTCAGCCACCATCTCTTTGGAGGCGTCTGATTTAGGGGTATCTTCTTTAGGGACATCAGTTTTAGGGGTATCGACATTAGTCGGCGTCTTTGGCGCTGGCTTTGCAGCAGACCTGAAGCCTGGCGGTGGTCTCACCAAAATCAAATCCCCTATTTCAATCTGGTTGGGATTAGCCATATTGTTCCACTGCGCTAAATCCCGCGGTGACTGGCCATTATCCAGAGCAATGCGCGCCAAGGTGTCACCACGTTTCACGCGATAGTAACCAGGAGGAGTGGCCTCACTACTGCTATTAGCACCACTTCGATCCACTACCGTCGCAGGTTTTGCTCTGGGCGTAGTTGAGCAGCCCACATTAACTAGCAATGCGCTGGTAGCAAGGAGCAATAGAAAGGATTTAGTTATTAAATTCATAGGGTTTCTCATACTACCCCTGATTGTAAGGGGACAAAAAAGACCTCGTCCAGAACGGTTCTTTGATAGCGCTGGGAGCTCATTCGCTCAACCATGATCAATTGCTGCTCTTTTTCATTTTTAGCAACTGGGGCAACCAACCTCCCCCCAATAGCCAATTGATCCAATAAGGCATCCGGAATACCCAAACCGGCAGCAGCCAAAATAATCCCGTCAAATGGAGCAGCTTGGGGCAGCCCCAGAATACCGTCACCATAAATAAGGCGCAGATTTTTAATGCGGAATGGGCGCAGCTTTTCCCTGGCCATGTCGTGCAGGGGCCGAATACGCTCTATTGAGTACACCTCATCCGACAGCAAGCTCAGAACTGCGGCTTGGTAACCGCAACCAGTACCAATCTCCAATACTTTTCCCAGTTGTTGCTTTGGCTTGTGCAGAATTTCAATCATGCGAGCCACTACCGATGGCTTAGAAATGGTTTGGGAATGACCAATTGGCAAAGCGGTATCTTCGTATGCCTGAGGGTGCATTCCTGCATCCATAAAAGCATGGCGCGGCACAGTGGCAATTGCCTCTAAAGTTTTGCCGTGCTTGACCCCTGCCGCTAAAACTTTAGCAGCCAGGGCTTGCCGGTGACCAGCGTTGCGCTCTGCCGCTGACTTCAACCGCGATCCCAGCCATTAGCGCGCATAGCAGCCAAACGGGCATGATGGCTCAGGTCTAACTGCATGGGAGTAATTGAGATACATCCCTCATCGATTGCATGAAAGTCCGTGCCTTCTGAGCTATCTTTAGCATCTCCGGCAGCACCAATCCAATAGATGTCATCGCCACGCGGACTCTTCTGAACGACTACGGGCTGCGAGTGATGGCGGTTACCTAAACGGGTGACGCGCCAGCGATAGAGATCGGCGTAAGGACGGTTCGGGATATTGACATTCAATAAAGTTGCGGGGCCTTCACTATGAGCTAGATTGGACACCAGCATTTGAGCGACGATATCGTGGGCAGCTTTAGCGGCATCATCAATTCGATTCCAACCCTTATCGATTTGTGAAAAGGCAATGCCTGGAACACCAAACATGACACCCTCAACTGCTGCAGCAACTGTGCCAGAGTACAAAGTATCTTCACCCATGTTCTCGCCTTGATTGATACCGGAGACCACAAGATCCGGTTTCTCATCCAAAAAGCCGGTCATCGCAATGTGAACGCAATCAGTTGGCGTACCATTAATGAATAAAAAGCCATCGCGCTCACCACCAGCAACGCGGTGAATTGATAGCGGTCGTGAGAGTGTTAATGAGTTAGAGGCGCCACTGTGATTTTGCTCGGGCGCAATGACAGTAACTCGGCCCAATGGGCGAATCGCATTAACCAGCGCCAGAAGACCAGGAGCAAGATAACCATCATCATTTGAAATCAGAATATGGGGCTGTTTTGTATTTTCACTCATGAACTTCAGTACTTTCTTAAAAGGCTTGGGCTTTTACGATCCGATTCAATCTGCGACCCCTGAACCACCCATATATTACTGGTAATACCAGGAGGGTCAGAATAGTCGTCGTCACCATACCACCCACAATGACTAGGGCTAAAGGACGCTGAGCTTCTGAGCCGATCGAATGGGACAAGGCAGCTGGTAGCAGTCCTAGGCCAGACAATGCAGCAGTCATTAGTACTGGGCGAACCCGTAATGAAGCGCCCTCTACCATTACATCCTTCATTTCAGCATGTTCAGTAGCTGCTGTCTTATTAATAAAGGAGATCAAAATGACACCATCCTGAATCGCAATACCAAAGAGCGACAAGAATCCGAAGAAAGCAGAAATACTCAAAGTCTCACCAGCAAGATGCAGAGCAATCACGCCACCGATAGCAGCAAATGGGACATTGATCATCACAATCACAGCATCCCTAAAATTACCAAATGCGCTAACTAATAATAAGAAGATGCCCAATAATGCGAGTGGCACGATCAGCATGAGCTTTTTCTGCGCCTGCTTCATTTGATTGAATTGGCCATCCCAGCTAATAGCGTAGTTTGGTGGCAAGGTAATATTTTTCTCGACGAGAAACTGAGCATCCTCTACAGCACTTCCTAAGTCGCGACCACGAACACTAAACTTAATAGCGATATAACGCTTACCTGCTTCGCGATAAATGAAGAATGGGCCATCACTTAACTGTACAGAGGCAACCATCGATAAGGGGATGGCTGCACCGTTTGGTGCATCTACCAGCAGGCGGCCAATATCTGCAATGTCATTGCGACTACCTTCATTTAAACGAATCGCAATACCAAAGGTCTTCTCATCCTCTAAGAGATTGGTAACGGCAGCCCCACCAATCGCGTTAGCAACAACCGTCTGGATATCATTGACGTTGATACCGTAACGTGCAGCACGTTCCCGATCAATCTGAATATTGAGTGTCGGCTGGCCCAGTTCCTTCAGAATGCCCTCATCTGCGACACCGCGTACTTTTTTGAGCTGAGCAATCACCTCGTGCGCCTTTTGATCTAGGACCTCCAGATCAGTCCCGTAAATCTTGACTGAGTTCTCACCCTTAACGCCGGACAAAGCTTCATTCACGTTATCTTGAATGTATTGAGAAAAGCTATAGGTAATGCCAGGAATCCGATCAAGCTCCTTTTCAAGATGAGCAATTAAGTCTTTTTTACTGGAGCCACTCGGCATCTTGTCGGGACTCTTTAAATACAGGCCATATTCTTGATTAAACACGCCGGTGGAGTCAGTACCATCATCTGGTCGACCGATTTGGGCCGCCACCTTTTCAATCTCAGGCTGCTTTAAGAAAGTCTCGCGCAACTGATTAGCTACCTTAACGGAGTAATCTAAGTCCACAGTATTCGGTAAGGTGACTCGTAACCAAATATTGTTCTCTTCTAGGGTAGGCAGGAATGCTGTCCCTAAGCGGGTCACACTTAATAAAGTCAGACCTAAAACGAATACTGCTACTGAGACTACCGTTAGAGGGCGGTCCATCCATTTTCTCAGCAGAGGCTTATAGGCCTTGAGAAGTTTAGTCATGAACCCTGGTGGCTTATGGTGTAGATTTTCACCAAAGACCAAGGAGATCATGGCAGGCAAGAAGGTCAGGCTAAGAATCATTGCCGCTATCAAGGCAAAACCCATTGTGAAAGCCATGGGCTTAAAGATGATGCCCTCAACTCCACCCATAAAAAATAATGGGGAGTAAGCAACGATGATGATGCCAGTGGAATAAATCATGGCACGCTGTACTTCACTCGTTGCCTGAATGATGCTTTGGTTTAAGCGCTTACCGCCCTCCTCAAGATGTCGCATGACGTTCTCCGTCAAAATGACAGCCGAGTCGACGATCACACCAAAGTCAATAGCACCTAGAGAGATTAGGTTAGCAGGCACGCTCCAGAGATGCATCTGAATAAATGAGACACACAAAGCAAGAGGGATCACTGCGGCTACTACCGCTGCTGCTCGCAAATTACCTAAGAAGAAAAAGAGTACCGCAAGAACTAAGGAGATACCGAAGAACAAGGTGTGCTTAACAGTACCAATAGTGATGTCCAGTAGAACCTGGCGATCATAAAAAGGAACTACTTCAATTCCAGGTGGAAGCACTTGTTTGTTAATGTTTTCAACGGTGTTGCGAACCCTGGCTAATACTTCAGTCGCGTTCTCTCCGCGGCGAAGATAAACAATGCCCTCAACAGAATCTGGATTGTCATTGAACTGGAATAAACCTAAACGAGGCGCATTACCAATTTCTACCCGCGCCACATCACCGATCCGAATAGGTACGCCGTTATGAATGGAGACAACCACCCGCTTGATATCGTCGATATTTTTTAAGAGGCCTACTCCGCGGACCACAAATTGCTGCTCACCACTAGGTAGCAAACCACCGCCTGTATTGCTATTTGCATTGGTTAGTGCAGTAATGAGTTCAGTGACCGTAACCCCTTTTGCCTGAAGACTTTCTGGACTCACAATCACTTGATATTGACGTACCTTGCCACCAAAAGAGGAGACATCAGCCACACCAGGTGTTTGTTTGAGCTCCTTATAGATATCGTAGTTTTGCAGCGTCTTGAGCTGCGTAGAGGAAGCGTAATCCGACTTCACCTCATACCGCATGATTTCGCCAGTCGCATCCGAATCTGGGCTCACACTGGATGTCACCCCAGGTGGAAAACTCACATTCGATAGGCTAGTAATAAAACGTTGCCGCGCCTGAAAGGGATCGGTAGTGTCGTTGAACTTGAGCGTGACAACTGATAAACCAAATAGGGAGACTGAGCGGAAGGCCTGAAGACCCGGAATGCCTGCCAAGGCATTCTCTACTGGAATGGTGACCTGTTGCTCTACCTCGGTAGTGCTTCTACCAGGCCACTGTGAAATTGCCTGAATGGTTAATGGCGCAACGCCAGGGTATGGCTGAATCGGCAACTTGGAGAGACTAAACATTCCCAGGCCTAGCAATACGATCGAGCCCACAATGACAAGCACACGCTTCTCAAGCACACCCCGAATGAAGGAGGTAAATGCGCTCACTTAGTCTTCCTGCTTTGCAAATCGGTCATTTAATAGCACTGCGCCTTGAGCCAAGATGCGGGAACCAGGCTCAACGCCATCGGTAATTGCGAAAGTTTTACTGTTCAAATCATAGCCCTTTACAGGCAAGCGGCGATAGACCTCATCTCCTACTTTAATAATGACGTAACGCATCTCCCGAATACGCACAACTGCGGTTTGTGGCACCACAATTGCATCAGCCATACCGGTTGTGAGCTTAGCTGAGGCGTACATATCTGGACGTAGGAGATCATCATTATTTTCAATCTCTGCACGAACCAATAAAGCGCGGGATTGTGGATCGATCGTTGGCGCAATGTAGTTTGCATAAGCGACAAACTCTTTATCAGGATAGGCCTCTACTTGGAGTACCATTTTTTGACCAGGCTTAATGAAACGAAAATCTTGCTCAAATACATTGCCTAGGAACCACAGTTGCTTAGGATCAGCCAAGGTAGCAATGACATCACCAGAGTTCACGGCCGAACCGGGCTCCACATTGCGCTTAACCACTACACCCTTTAACGGGGAGCGCATGATCAAATTACTTTGCGTTTTACCAGTAGTCTCAATCACCTTAATGTCGCCATCACCAGCACCCAAATTACGCATGCGGTTTGCGGCAGCCTGCTGAGTAATGCGGGCATCGCCCAGCAAGTCGCTCATGGTTTTACTAGATTCTAAAACTTTCGCAGTTTTGGAAGACAGCAAGTACTCCTGCTGTGCAGACATAAATTCTGGGCTGTAAAGCTCTACTATTGGGGAGCCGATGTTGACTTCAGCGCCATCGAATGCATAAATACGCTCTACCCTACCCGGTGCACGCGCGGATATGATTTTGGATTTTTCTGCATTAAATGCAAGACGGCCTGGCACCTTAATATCGACGGGTACCTGAACTTTTTGGGCATCTTGGAAAATATAAATTTCGGGATTCAGTTTTATCCCAGGTAGCTTTAATTCCAGAATGCCGCTCTTCTCTACCTTGAGGGCTTTATCGGATACTTCAATCTTGACATTGCGATGCACATCCGTCAGACGACCCAACACAATACCCAGCGATAAGATGGTGAACGCAACAGCAGCTAAGCGAACGCGCTGACGATTTTGTGGACTTAGATTCCAATACAAGCCGGCAACGCTAGCAAGTGCCACCTGCAATCGATGGCCGCCAAAATGTAGGCCTTTATCGATGACAGGCTTTGCCTTATCAGCGGTCTGTTTTAGAAAAGAAAGAATTTTGTCTTTCAACACTGCTCCTTAAAAGGGTTCTTTGCCAGAAGTCACTAGCAATACTGCTTGCGCTTGCAGAAGATTACTCTCTGCTAGCGCTAATTGAACTTCGAGGCTACGCAATTGGGTTTGCGCTGTCAGCAAGTCATTGAATCCCTGACCGTTATTCGAGTATTGCGTTAAGCCCACCTTGTAGGCAGCGTCTGCCTGGGGTACTTGGCGCTCTTTTAAAAATTGGGTTTGATTCTTAGCCTGCTCATAGGTAGCGTACGCACTATTTACAGCCAAGATGATTTGCTGACGATTAGAAATATTGCCTGCTTCAGCAGCTGCTTGATTGCGCTGTGCTTGCTCTACTCCGTACCTCTCCTTAGTAAAGAAATACAGCGGAATGATGAGGTCTAACTCAAGCTGATAAAACATCGTGCCATTGTTTGCAGAAAAAGGCCCTCTTGGCGTGTATGAAGAACCAATTACCTGAAAGTCAGGTAAGTAGGCTTTCTTGGCCAAATCAACACCCTTGCGGGCAGCCTCTAATTGCAATGTTGAACTCTTTAAAGAGGGATGACTGGTTTCTGCATAGTCCTCTAACTCGATTAAGGTGGGTACGGTATTCATGGCGCGACGCACATCGCCCCGCAAGACCAGCTTTTCTCTCGAGTGGCGACCTACCAAGGTATTAATATTATTGAGTGCCACCTGCAATTGACGCTCAACATTAAATTGATCAGCTTGAGCTGCGCTTTGCGCTACCTGCGCATTGAGATACTCAATATAAGCCGCAGCATTATTAGAGTAACGCGCTTTAGCGACATTCTTAATCATCTCCAAACGCATCACAGATTCTTTTAGAACCTGTAACTGCTTTTGCGATGCTAAGGCGCTGTAATACAAAGTAGAGAGCTGTGCACCCAACTGCAAGTAAGTGGATTCACTTTGGGCCAGTAGAGCCTCTGCATTGGTGTTGGCAATATCGGACGCCAAGCTCTTCTTACCTGGGAACTGGAATGGTTGCGCAACGGATATCGCATTGTTGCTACTTATACCATTGGGATATTGTGGAGATGGCGCATTAGCTCCACCCAATCCTAATGGTGAGTTCGACGGCATGCCTGACCACACCAATCCGACTTGTGGATTGGCTGGTGCATTGATCTGTGGAACAGTTGCCTTGGCAGACAAATAGGATTCGCGCAATGAAGATAACTGCGGGTTATTGAGCTTGAGTTCAGTCCACAGTTGGCGTAAATCCATTTCTGCTGAGCCAGAAGGTGCACCCCTGGTATAGATCTTCGGTGTATTGGTTTGGGTAACCGGTGCAAATAATGACGGAGCAGCGGCAGGCTTAATCTGATTTATAGCCTCATTACTCATTACTGGCGGCGAAGATAGAGAATCTGTGGATAGATTCGTCTGCACAATAACGCTCGCAGGGGATGGTTGCGCAAACACAGGGAAAGCAAAAAACAAAGAGGTGGTAATACAAGCCACCTGCTTTAAGGGGCTTATGGTTTGAGCAATCCGCTTACTAATCTTCAACTGGCCGTGAATCAAGTCGACTGCCTCTTTAAAAAATCTAATAAAGCTGTTTTTTTAGCTCTAAATGTAAATTCCCCTACATTTACTGGGTGTTTAATCATTATAGAGCGTTAGAGGCACTTCTCAATTTATTTTAGATTCTTATCTTATTGATTCTAAAGACAATAATTAAATTAGCCTAGCTTAAAGGACCTAGAATTCAGCATGAATCCTAAAGGACAGGATGTTCACTGGGCCGCGGGCAGAGTTATAGGCTGGATTGATGATGTGCTGAAAGTTCACTCCAGCGAGCACGTTCTTAATGACGTTGGCGTTGTAATAAATCTCGCCAATGCGCTCTGGTGAATAGGAGATGGTTTGACTTGGACTGGCATAGTCACCAATGAAATAAGAAACACCACCTGCCTGAAGATAGCCACGGCGATAACTAGATAAACCGTTTTGCATCATGGAAATACCAACGCTGTCATGGGGGCGCTGCCAACTTGTGCCATTCATACCCATGCCTACCGATATCGAATTATCTACCTCAGTAAACGACATCGTTTCTGTCTGACCATCTGACGTAAAGGCTCGAGCATAGACGCCCAAATTTTTAGTCAATGCCTGCTCACCATGTATACCAATACCAGTCTTGATTTGGTTGCTACTACGGACATTGTTAATGGCTTGCGTACCTTGGGCATTATTTTGAATGACGTAATTCGTTGCATCTTCAAAACGCGCCAAGATCATTTTGTTACGGTAGGCTAAGACGCTGACCTTACCTGGTAAGTCGGCAATATGGTGCTGACGCTCTACTTCAATCTGATCGCCATAGGCATTAAAGATTTGCCAGTTGAGATCACGACCATTGGGCGACTTTGGCGCAAGCATCCGCGAGGCACGCAAGACCCAATTATCGAGATACCACTCCCCTGCTAATCCCCAGCTATAGCCACGCGCATCGGCTGCATAGTCATAAGCCAGATAAGTCATATTGCCCCAGTTCATAAACTGAATGCGGGGGTCTTTGGCATAACGGCTGTCATCAAAGATATCAAGCGTAGAAAACTGACCGCCTGTCAGCACTACCCGATTACTACTCACCGTTTGGGTAATCTGATTAGCCTGATCCTCCAGGACAACCTTATCACCCTCTTGATTAATCGTATGACGAGCAAAGGCCCTTGCAGAATAAAACTTTGCTTGTGCACCCGAAGCTTTACTTCCCTCACCATTGGTAAATCCACCCAAACCTACTAAGCCTGAAAACGGCACTCCAGAAACCACTTCTGGATTGAAATACACATCGGTGTTGGGCGCAATGCGAGCCCCAAGGAATAAAGTACCAGACCAACTGTAGCTCATCGAGCTTTCGGCATTTAAACTATTCTGGCCAGAATAAGGAGAGTTGAAATTCTTATAGCGTTGATTGATATACGTTGTTTGCCCGTGGATATTTACTGGCAATCCAAAGAGCTCTCCTTCAGTGGGAAAGCTCTCAATAGGAGATGCAAATGTAGCAATCTGATCTGAACCAGATCCCGCTTTCTGAGCAAGCGCAGCCGGGCTACAAATTGCAGCTAGCAAGCTCAACAGGAGAAGGTAGGATTTGTGGGTCATTTAGAATTTTAGAAAATACTTGGGCACACCGTGAGACTAAAGCCCGTCAAGAGCGCGGGTGAGATTATCCCCAAAATGTATCAAACTACTTAGAATTTATGTCGATTTAGTGACGATCTTGCCAATCACTGCAATCTACGTGCAGTGAAGCCATCAAACTTTATTGCTTATTAATTAGTTTAATAACC
Organism: Polynucleobacter arcticus; assembly: GCF_013307205.1. Taxonomy (NCBI): domain Bacteria; kingdom Pseudomonadati; phylum Pseudomonadota; class Betaproteobacteria; order Burkholderiales; family Burkholderiaceae; genus Polynucleobacter; species Polynucleobacter arcticus. The sequence goes on from NZ_CP028940.1 coordinate 1,277,456, forward strand.
TGTTCTTGAATGATTGGCAGATCCATCTCAATTGTTTTCCAGACAATTTGCAGATCAACCTTGAAGTAGCCATGCGCCAAGGCATTTCTCATCTCGTAAGCAATTAACAATGGCAGATCTGGGTTGCTGCTGGAAAATTCGGGAAAAAGATGATCTATGTTTTTACTGGCTTCACCAATAATCTCAAAATTTCGTATTACCGCGTCCTGAATTAAGTGGCTCTCTAAAAACCCAGTTTCATCAATGTCAGCACAGTAGCCCTGAATTCTATTAATTGCCTGGAGAATATGCTCCAAGTAATCTTGCAACCGCTGGGGATCACGACTCATATTGGCAAGGCTTGGGCAATCACAGAGCTACGAAATTTCTCAGGCAAGGCATTTGGTGTCAAAACATCTACTGGAACACCTAAAAGTTGCTTTAATTTATATCGAATCGCACCTATATCAAATAGAGTGGTCTCTACGGTAGGATCAATCAACACATCTAAATCACTTCCCTCAACGTCAGTACAAGAAGCAACCGATCCAAAAACACGTGCATTGCTAGCATGATGCGCTTCGACAATTGAACGAATTTGAGCTCTGTGAGAGTTCATGGCAGTAGATGGTTTCATAATGGTTGATTATCCGAATTTTTCATCCGAAGATCAATACTTCCGACTTTTCGGCGGATCAAATGATGTTTAAAAGGTATCAGACTGTGGGGCTTGCTTAACAGCCGCCAAATTAATGTTTTTAATTACCTGGTCTATGGGTATTGCCTTAACCCCGCCTCTCCGCATTTCTCTCATGGCCTTATCAGCCAGTTTTAGATCCTCTTGATCTTCAAGTTCATCACGAAATAAATTTACATTAGGTTTTGGGGGCATCTTTTAATTGGTTAGAGAGAATATCTGACTGTGGTGTAGTTAAAAGACGAATGTAGCTCTTTAGCGCATTCATTTCAACGGCAAGAGCAAAAGGGTTTTTAGATAACTACCTTACTTAACGTCTATCCATCAGCGCTCTGGCCAAGGTGCCTGCATCGACATACTCCAACTCACCACCTACTGGAATACCTCTGGCAATTCTGGTGACTTTAATCCCTTTAGCTTTAAGCACTTCACCAATGTAGTGTGCTGTAGCCTCACCTTCGCTAGTGAAGTTGGTTGCCAGCACTACCTCTCTTACGAGAACTCCGGTATCGGGCGCTTCAATCCGATTGAGTAATCGATCAAAATGAATTTCATTGGGACCCATACCATCGAGTGGTGAAATCCGGCCCATCAAGACAAAGTAATTGCCTTTAAAGCTCAATGTCTGCTCCATCATCACTTGGTCGGCCGGTGTTTCTACAATGCAAAGTATTGATGAATCACGGCGATCATCAATACAAGTGATGCAGATTTGGGTTTCTGAGAAAGTATTACAACGGGCGCAATGACCTACAGTCTCAACTGCTTCACCTAATGATTTGGCAAGGATAGCCGCCCCATTGCGATCATGCTGCAGCAGATAAAAAGCCATGCGTTGTGCAGACTTGGGGCCTACTCCAGGCAATACCCGTAATGATTCAATCAAACGACCAAGGGCATCTTGTGGGGCTTCTTGACGTGCCATTAGGATTCTTTACCTAAGGAAATCAAAACGGCAACTTAAATCCAGGAGGCATCGGCATACCAGCAGTCGCTCCAGACATCACTTGGGAATTAGCCGCCTCTACCTGCTTGAATGCTTCCGCATAGGCAGTAACTAATAAATCCTCTAACATCTCGCGATCATCCATTGCACCTGGATCGATCTGTATGCGTTTCATCTCGTGTTTGCCAGAGATAGTGACTTTCACGAGTCCGCCAGCGGCTTGACCAGTGACTTCTAGCGCAGCCAATTGCTCTTGCGCTACCTTCATCTTCTCTTGCATCTGCTGGGCTTGTTTCATCAAACCAGCAAGGCCACCTTTCATCATCGCTTTATTTCCTTGTATCTAATATTGTTAAATCTTGCAATCAAAGAGTCAAAGAGGCTTAACAGAACCACCAACCACTTTGGCTCCAAACTCTTTTTCTAATTGCTGAATAAATGGATCTTGCGCAATCATCTGCTCTGCGTTTTGTCTTTTCTCTTGATGAATCTGGGCATCGACTTTAGCGACTGTCTTGCCTTCAACTTCACCTTTTTCAATCACGACTTTCACTGGCTTACCAAAGTGTGCAGTCAATGCATCGGCAAGACGACCAACGGAGGCTTCTGATGCGAGTTGTGGCATGGGCGTTACCACCGTTGCGCGAATACCTGCTGGAGAGTCACTCCAATCCTGCAACTCCGTCTGAAATGCTAACTGCTGTACCAATCCTTTGACCGGCAACTGGCGCATCAAAGCATGCCAGTCTGGGCGATCTGAGCTGGAGGCTACTGCAGCAGGCTTAGTTGCTGGTGCTGCAACTGGAGCTGCTGGTGCTGCAACCGGAGCTGCTGGTGCAGACCTCGCTGGAGCAGTAGTTTGATTTGCTGGCGCAGCTGGTCTTGGGGAGCTTGCTACTGGAGGTGTTGAGCCCCCTGCTCTGCCGGGAGCTTCATTTCCGGGACGAAAGGCCAGCATACGCAGGAGCGTCATAGCAAAGCCAGTTTGCTCATCCGGTGCGAGTGATAAATCGGGGCGGCTGGTAATACTAATTTGGTAAAAAAGTTGCGCTTCTTCTTTTGTGAGCGCGCTAGCCAAGCGACGAATCTCTGCTGCTTCTGGCCAGTCTTCTAATACTGACTCAGGAACAATTTGTGCGGCGGCGATTTTCTGAATGAGGCTGGATAGATCGGCTAGCGCTAATGAGAAAGACATACTGCGCTCACCCATCTCATTGGCAATTGCCAAAAGTGTTGCTCCATCTTTTGCAATCAATGAATCTAATATTTTGATGAGGTAGGCATCATCAAGAGTACCGAGCATGCCGCGTACCGCTTCTTCAGATACTTTGCCGGCTGCATAGGCGATTGCTTGATCAGTCAGTGATAGCGCATCACGCATAGAGCCTTGCGCTGCTTTTGCTAAAACACGGAGTGCATTGGTTTCAGAGTCAACTTTTTCTGCGGCGAGTACTTTTTCTAAATGCTCAACGATGAGTGATACAGGCATTTGCTTGAGATTGAACTGCAGGCAACGGGACAAAATGGTGACGGGGATCTTTTGGGGATCGGTAGTTGCCAGTATGAACTTCACATGTTCAGGCGGCTCTTCAAGCGTTTTGAGCATGGCATTAAAGGCATGATTGGTGAGCATGTGCACCTCGTCAATCATGTAGACCTTGTAACGCGCATTGCTTGGGGCGTAGGCTGCCTTCTCTAATAGAGCAGCAATGTCATCCACCCCGCGATTGCTCGCAGCATCCATCTCAATGTAGTCAACAAAGCGTCCTGCATCAATTTCCAGGCAGGCCGGGCATTTTCCACAAGGTTCTGAGGTCATGCGACCTTGGCCATCTTCCCCGGTGCAATTGAGGGCTTTGGCCATAATTCGGGCGATTGTGGTCTTTCCGACCCCGCGAGTGCCTGTAAAGAGCCAAGCGTGGTGTAGTCGACCCTGGTCCAAGGCATGGGTTAATGCCTTAACCACATGGTCTTGTCCTACCAATTGGGAGAAAGTTTTAGGGCGCCACGAACGGGCTAAAGCCAATGCTGTCATGCATTACATTCTAACAAGCTAAAATGGAATTGGATGGGCCTCCCCGCATGGCGGTTTGGATAACCTGGTCAGGTCGGGAACGAAGCAGCCAAACCCAATTCTGTCAGTGCCGGGGGTTGGGCTCATCCACCTTCCCTTTAGATTTAAGACCCCGAAGTTAGCTTTTCCAGTTCGTTAATGGGTAAAGTGGCTTTTTCAGCCTCATCTAACTCATTAAGAATTGCCAGCAACCTCGGAAGGTGGCGCTATCACACCCTCTCAAAATGCGGTACATCCACAAACCCCTTAAAGTTACCGCCCCACCTATTTTTAGAGTTTAGGCTTTCCCAATGCTCACCCACTGTTCGAATAAGTTCTTTGTCCCAAACTAGCTTTCCATTCCAAAAGAAGTTCAGGTCAATAGCGCAACGTCTTAAATGATGACTATGCATAGTCTTTGATCTGCCAGTCTTGAAATAAATCTCTTGTTGCTCTGCGGAGCGCCAAAGCTCCCCACCGGTCAGAACCCAGCCCTTGTTCGTGGCAAATTGAATCAGATTACAAACATCTATTAAAAATGCAGCTTGTTCTTCGACTAGGTTAGTTTTTATTGTGCTCATTAAATACCTTCCTCATGTCGAGGGGCGCTCATGCGAATTTCAAAGATCTTCTCCACCGACCTGCCCCCAAAATAAGCCAGCATGACTAATTGCCCCCACTCACCCAAAAGGTGCACATAAGCTTCATTGATATCAATGCCCATGGCTGATAACAATGCAAATAATAGGTATGCAGTGAGAATGTAGACCAATGTCCCAGGACGGATGTTCTTTGATAGCCTGGAATCACTCACCATGTCAGATTGCCAGCGGTTGGTGGCATTGTCTTGCGAAGCTCGATGCATCTCAGCAAGAAGTTTGGATTCCTCAATCTCAAGCTCTTTTTGCTTAAGCGTGTATTGCAAGAGTAATTGCTCTTGCTCGATTTCAAGCTGTTTAAGTCTAATCAGGTCTTCTTGATTGGGGTTGTCCGGAATGCGAACCCCAGTCTTTTTCTCAATAAACTCTTTGCCTTTTGCCTGAACGGCTCCTGCCAATAGGCCAAGACCATTTACGGCCAAAGTTTGTACTAGTGATGTAAATATAGGAAGCATAGGATTATTTTTTGAATAATGACAAATGATTTAAAAATTGCAGCGCTTTACTAGATCAAGCTTTTTTAATGCGAAGACTTAAGTTGGCAATGTGAGGGAGCGCAATAAATACGCCCCTACATATACACACCCACAAATACACCCACATACATTCACGACAACATCACAGTTAAATTAGGGTTGCCAATAAAAGCTTCTTTCTACTAACGCTTGCTTCCTTTCTGAGCCTCAGAAATCTCAAGCTCAAATGTTTTACCTTTTTTATCCTGCTTACTGGGACTAGTGGCGCCGCCTCCCTCTTCCATTAATCCCATTACGATTTCCATCAGGCGATCACCATCATCTTCGCCAAAGACTTTAGCCACGACTTCATGACCATACTTAGCGCAGAGTCTGTCGTACTCTTGCTCCGGAGTAATGGTGGTCTTTGATGGCCGCTCGAACACCGTGACGTTCTCGCGCCCAAAGAGGTTTCGAAGGATATTGGTCTCATATGGCGGTACATGTACATGAATTGTTGTGAAGGCATCCCTACGCACTACCGCTTCCACCTCCTTAATTTGGAAGTCGCTATGAATAAGCTCTTTGTGATTCATGCTGTTATTCATTCACCTCTCCTTATTGAATGGCTAATACCGCATGGGCATTAGCTCGTGAGATGGATAAAGCACAGCGTAAGTTCACCATGGCGTACATAGCGAGCGTATCGTGCGGACGGATTGGGGCAACAATGTCTAGATCATCATCCCGAAGCTTCATAAAGCGGGTATTGAGGAAATAGCAGCGCTTACTCCACTCCACTGTTCTATTGGCCATGGCATCGAGCTCATCAAACTGCGGATCCCAGATAATTTCCACCCCTTTGAAGGCAAGACCAGTATTTACGCCTGCACCTACGCCAGCATCGATGTACTTGGTCTCACCCGATCCAGCGATATGAGTCACTGTGACTTGCTTGCGATAGGTATCAATGAACTTACCCCCAGCGATGATGAAATCAGGGCTACCGCCATTTTTAATACATTGACGCCATGCAGTCTCCATCTCACCTACCAAGCTACCTGGCGCTGTTGAGGCGATCTCTTTGACGGCGTAGTTACGCCAGTAGCTTGCTTTGGCTCGATCGATACCACCAACTGTGCCGGCATCTGGTGCAAGGCTCACTAAGCTATCTAAACCTACTAAGGCATCGGCACCGTGCGAGCCGTCGCGGTGTAACTCTAGGTCCAGCTTATTGAGGAAGCCTTCTCGTAGGACCTCTAACTGCTCATCTAAGAGATTAATCAGCTGTACGCGTTCGTTGTATTCCAATTGAAAGCCTCGCGCCCCACCCTCACGTACTTTGATGCCATTGCTAAAAAGCCGGTCATAGTCGATGTAAAGACCATCTACCGCCCTTCGCCATGGGAAGGAGGCTTGCTCAGTCGTATTGCGTTTATTGAACTTGACCGTCTCCTCTCCAAATGCCCAGCTAAAGTTACTGCCGTGTTCTTTACGGATGTTCTCGACTACGTTCTGCTTTGCGCCTAATAAACTTTTGCGCCCTTCCATGAGTTTTTTAAGGAAAGGTCTCTCTACGGCGATTTGATCGACTGGTAGATTGCGCAAGTACTCATCTAAGGAAACCTTAGCTAACTCTTGCAAATCTGTATTTGAAATTGGCATATGCCACCCCATCAATAGTTATTTAAGAAATTGGTTGGCTTCAATACCTAGTGATCGAGCGTGAACCCATCCATTGCTACGCTACTAGGCGCTACTCTAGCTTTAACGCGCTGGTGTGAAGCAGCAGTCAGAGTGTTTAACTCTCACCGCATGAATTAATTATTACGTTGATTAGCGGAGGGATTGGATATTTCTGGGGTTTTTTATTGGTCGATGATCTGTGGCAAGAATGCACCTTCTTTTGAAGATGCATTCTCTCGGCTTGCCTAATGAAGAACTAAATTCCCATATTGCCTAGATGCTGGGCTATGCGATCCATTGGATTCCCAGAGCTTGCAACTGGTGCTCCTAGGGTTGAGGTTCTTGCCCGAATAGGTTGAGGACGATGATGAGCAATCGGTTTGACGTTTGCAAAGCTTGGCTCTGGCCTCTCTATTGCTTCATAAATTGATTCAATCATGGTTTGCCACTGCTCAGGTTGATTATTTTGCACAAACACCTGCATATAGAACGGGTCTGACATATATTTGTTAAAACAAACCGCCTTATCAATATGATCGATTTCGTCTGAACGGGTATTCAAAAAATTGATCATCTGTAGCTTTGCTTCGGAAACCAATTCTGAGGGGTTTTTCTTGGCATTACTCAGAGTCATGACATTACCTACCAAGTTACTTTCTATTTCGAACTTACGAATAGTCTCTTGTAAGCTCACCACGGTAACTTGCAAATCCTCAACTTGTTTTTCGAGGTCTCGCTTCTCATTGATGATCTTTTGGATCCGCTCACGCCCACGCTTTGACTTGATATTTTCAAGCGCTGCCTCCTTTTCTTCACCATTGGTATCAGGGCTCGAATCCCCAAGCCCAAGATTGATCATCCGGTTGATGAACTCCTGGGCTGTTTCAACCTGAATGGCTGGTAGTGGAAGAGCATCTACGGTGAGGGCTACTGGTGCAGGCATGAGTTCGCCCAAATCATGGGCCTGAGGCTCTGCGTTACTTTCCAATACAGGAATGAAAGTCGGCACATAGACTTCACCTTTTACTGGCGTAAATATAGGCTCTTCCTTCACATCCTCAGACTCGCAAAGCTCCTCACCCTCTTCAAGATCTTCAGAAATCTGCAAAAGCGATATGCTAGGCTTGGAATCTTTACTTAGATCGTCAAGCAAGTTGGTAGCTGGGCTCTTGCGATCTGCCTTTTGAGCTTGATTCTGAGTTTGCTTCTTCGCGTTCTGAATTTCAGCCTCTTGATCTCTCAAGAGTCGTTGTGCTGCAGTCTTCTTGGCCGCCTCCTCGTCAGCGAGTTTTTGAGTCTTTGCCTTTTCAAGCAATTTAATGGCGCGCTCTTCCCTTTCTTTACTGCGCCTTGCAGCAACTTCAGCCGCATGTTTCTCATAAGCTTCTTTTTCAAGGCGTTCGCGCTCGTTCTTGGCCTCCCTATCTTGAACTCTCTGAATCGAGCCACCGTTTGTCAGCACTTCAGACTTAAAGCCCTTTACTTCATTCGCCACTTGCGTCATTGCCTGTCTCCTCTTTTAATGAATTTCCTTCGTTATCTGTCTGCATATCTACTCTTTGCCTGCAACCGGAGAACCAATTGCCTCCTAAATTGGGGTCGTCAGCACGTGACCATCCCTCCGCTTGCTTTTCTACATTCGGTATAAATAGATTGGAATCGATGCGATCGTCATACCGCAAGAGGGTCTCTTGTAGGAGATTACGGATATGCTCGTAATCCATTCCTCTGGCTTGTAGGTTCTGAATCTGAATTGATAGATTCGTAATCATGGGTAGCACTTTGAGCCAACCCTCTTTTTCTTCTACGCCATCCTGCGCACCGGTAGTACCCGCTCTGATGCGCAGATCAACCATGTCAAAAATGCGTCCCTTTGTAAGACGTGGCCAGTCATAGGTTTTCTCTTGGGTCGTCGTAAGCTTGCCTTCAACTAGGGTAGTTCTGGTAATGGGTGCTCCCATATAGCGCTCTACCTGTTCTTTGGTCAGCTCTTGGAGAAGGACTTGGGCACTGTACTGCGCTATCTCTTGGAGCCAATCCTCAATCTGGTCTTTGAATTCAAATACCCGTCCTGATAAGGCCCTTTGCAAGATATTGGCTTCGGTAGCGGTCTTAGGCCGGACAACGGTAGAGCGTGCGGCATCTTGTAAACCAGTGACTTGCTCCCAGTCATAGCGCACGGCACTGGTGTCATACACAATGGGGTCGATCTTGGGGTGACCCCGAGGAATGATGACTTGGTTGAGAGGCTTACCTTCGGTATCCACAATGGTGATTTCTCCAAAGCGGGAGTCTGCGTGTTTCTTGATGGTTTTTTCATTGATATCAGCAGAAGCTACCCAACCCGGTATGCACAGGTCTCGGTGTTGATTAAAACGGTCTCTGGCTTCGTTGTGCTCTTCTTGCAAGCGCTCTGTCAGATCTACAAGGCTTGGGCCAACGAACTGTCCATCTACAACTTGGTAAGGCAATAAGAAGAATGGGTACCAACGCTCTCCTACCTTTGGTGGTGAATAGGGTTCACGTAACCATTCTGTAGCACCCTCCACCATCGTATATACCCGCTGGGTAGTTCTATCCCAGATCTCTAAAACGGCTATTTGCTGATCGTCTACTACTGGGGCAGATTTAGCATCTAGGTTCATTGAGGCTAAGCGTCTAGTTTTCCTATGGGAAGTTTCACCTTGGCCTGGTTGGTAAATCTTGGCATTAGCTAGGTTCTTTTTGTAGAGCGCCTCTGCTTGACCACGCTTCATTGGGATGATTTGGCAAATCCAGTCTGCATCGGTGTAGTCCCAGAACTCACAGATGGAGGGGTCGATGAGTAGGTTTTCAGTGAGGACTCTATCGATTACCAAGCCTTCAGCAGACTGCACCTCGGATTGCTCTAGTAGTGACTTAATGAGCTCTTCTAACTCAGCCCGCTTAGCATCATGATGACTTTGGTCTGTATTAGCATCCTTTTCTTGAAGATCTCGTACTAGCTCTTCTATAGCAAGGAGGTTTTCTTGGGCATCGTTAATACGACCTTGTATATAACCATCCCGACCTGGATCTCGTTGATACATCACTTTAAGAATCCCAAAACTACAGGTCAAAGCCGCTCTAACAGTAGACTTAGCCCGATTTTTAAGCTGGGCATGCTCTAGCGCTCTATTGGTAACCTTCTCTAATGTTTTGCAAAAGAGTTTGATATCTGCGCCGCTATGGGTGGGCGTTGTCGATATCTCTGGGTTACGTGCATAGACGTTAGGCAGAACTGCGGAGATGGTGCCATGAATGAGGTTGGCTCGAAGACTGTAGAAGTCTTTGCCAGTAGGGTCGGCATTCCAATTGAAGCCAGCTACAGTATTGCGATTGTGTCTTACGCGCTTATGAAAGGATGACCAGTGGGCTCGCGCATGAGTGATGCGGGCGGTCCATTTTTGTTGAAGGGCTTTGGAGTTTTGGGGCACTCCCCATTTATAAATCGCTCGCTCTTTGCTCGTGAATTTATTTAGGATAAATTCATTAGTGCGTCAGCTATAGGATGAAGAGCAGACATCCTCATGTCACAATCCAACAGGCACTAGTCGACCCATTGCAGACGTAGCAATCCAAAGACCGGTTACCCAATAGCAGACATCTCAGCGTATCCAACCCCCATCCCTAATGATCACTTAAATGACGGTCTGTCAATTGGCAATGGTCGGGGTTGGGCCCGGTCTATTTTCTTTGCTAACGACAATATTGACTTATTTGTAGCCGTGAAAAACGGAGAGTCGGCGAACCGCATTGCGTTCAGAAGAGTAGGACGCAAGGATCATTGTCTGGCGTGAGAATCGTAGTAGTCCTCTTACCTCGTGTGATGCTCACACGCATGTTCTGCCTAGACTGACTGTCGGCGTTCTTGCGGTCGTTCCCGCGCACAATACGGTCTGGGTTGGCGATAATCTCTTTATTGACGTATCTGGGCCAGCCTTCAAAGATTATTACCTCGTCAAACTGCTTTCCTTTTGCCTTGTGCATGTTCATCACAATCACTCCCTGTTCAGGCTTGGATTGTGTTGAGAAGTGTTCCCGCACAAATGCTTGTTGCGTGATGGCTAAAGCGTCTTTGTAACCCCCAAAGTCACGCCAGTTTTTAGACAAATCCTGCCGGAGCTGTGTTCCACGTTCAAGAAGTCTGATATTTCTGACTTCAATCGCTATGCTTTTGAGGCGGGTACACGGGCCACCATCAAGAGCTTTTCTGATTGAGACCCAGTCTTTCTCAGGATCGCCCGTAAAAACTGCGGCGCAAGCTGCCTCGTAGCTAGCAACCATCGCCACAGCGATGCTGTTTGCAGGAACTGCTTGACCAGCCGACTTCTTCTCACGGTACTTCGCAAATGCCTTCCTGATGGAGTCAGCTTTTGCAAGGTCAGTCTTTGAGGGGTCATCACCACCCTTGCCACGGAAGTAGTTGCAAATCAAATCGATGAATCCCTCCAAATGAAAGAGACTCGGCGGCTGAAGTAGGTAAGAAACTACTTCTGCAGCGAGGATCGCCGCGTCGAGGTCTATTGAGGCCATATGGTGAATCGGTGTCAACTTTTCAGGGGGCTCCCGAAAAGCGTCGGAAACAAGCCTAGTCATTTTCTTCGTCGGTACCAACACGGCGAGAGACCATCCTTTTTGGTTTGAGGCAACAAGACGCTTTCTTATGGCGTAAGTCGTCGTCATAAGCGTGGCAAGGGCCTGATTCTCATTCGCCGGGTAAGTGTTGACCTCGATGCCAACGTATTCATTCTTCGTGAATTTTCCCTTGAGCACATCATTGCCAAAGAGGAGGATGTCAGTACCGTTGCTTCGGTGGTTGTCACCCTGCATATCAACCTCAGTGTGCATAAACTCCATACGAAATTGATCGAGCCGTGCGGGGTCTGCTCCAATCCAATCGTAAATTCTTTGTTCGGGATCAGCAAGGGCCATCAAGGTCGCCTCTCTGCCGAGTTGCCGAACCACTCGCCACTGGTCGGCATTTGTGTCCTGGAATTCGTCCAACACAATCAGTGGATAGCGTATTGCAATAAGCTTACGAAGTCTGTCGCTGCGCTCTAGAAGTTCAGCAACATAACGCGCGAAGAGATCAAAGCTGACTCGGCCTTCATTTCTAGCCTGGCGCTCACGTTCCTTCTGCAGCTGAGCTCTTTTATCAATCTTTTGCTCCGAGGTTAGCTTTTTCTCGGCCTCGAATGAATTTCGGATGTTCGAAAGGGCTATGGCCTCACCAGCGGGCGTAAGTATGGCCAGCGAGCGCGGCAAGCCGAGCAGATAGCCGTGTGCGTTTAGCAAACGCCAGAAGAACGAATGGTAGGTCTCGACATGGATCCGCCGCTTGATCACAGGATCTATGTCGTGTTCATTCTCAATAGCTTCGATCACCCGGCTGATCGTTGCTCGCGCGAAACTCAGAAACAAAATTTCCTGGCTCGGTCGTAGCCTGGTCTCGGCAGCCTGTGCAGCTTTAAGGATTGAAATAGTCGTTTTCCCAGAGCCAGGTCCTCCTGCGACTAGAAGATGGCCTTCAGCGGCAAATATCTGCTTTTGCTTCTCAGAGAGCTTCATTGCCATCGCCTGGTTCTCCTCCTGGCGACACATCGGCTGCAAAAGACAAAGGAGCAGGTGGCGTGCACAGTTCTTTCAAGTGGATGCAGGCATCGCGAATCCATTGAGGAATCTCGTCCTCACTGCACTGGGCCAGATAATCGGCAACTCCCAAGTCCGCCTTCGTCTTGCCGAAGTAGTCACTCAGAGCATCGATGATGTTTGTTTTTGGGTCTGGATACTTCTGGAGCAGGTCCTGAGGCCACTGGATCAGGTCAGAGAACCTCTCCATTGCGGCTTTGGGGGTGTTCTTGAGTACGAGATTTTCAATACCCTTTTCCCCGTGCATGTACAAATGTTCGACCTGAGCCTCAATCAGGGCCTTCGCAGGAGCATCTTGTAGGTCGCAAAGGGCGAATGTCCGTTTGCCAATAGCTTTGTAAAGTCTTGCCATATCAGGGATATTGCCATCACCATCGGCATTCACGATGCAGACACCAAGCGCCTCAATGGAAGAATAGGTCTCGGGCTTGAGTTCTGCGAGTCTCCGGCATGCAACCGGGAACGAATCAGATTCTGTCGCTCCTTCAGCTATTAGGACTCGTCGCGCAAGCAGCCCCTCGCAGAATCTTTGCCGAAATTGTTGCCGATACCGTTTCAACTTCACACTGTCTGGGAGTACAACCTCCGCCTGCTGAAGTTCCCCGGCCGCGTTGCGCGCCAGAACAATCGTCTCAGTCAGCGCAAACTCTTCTAGCACATAGGGCGAGTGTGAGGTGAACAGCGTTTGTGAGGCAAGCTTGCGGACCTCATGGATAATAGTTTTCTGCGCGTAAGGCGGGATGGCCGTCTCCGGCTCCTCCATTGCGAAGATGACGTTCTGCTTGTCTTCGGCAATCTGAGACAACATAGCAAGGACCAGCATGTTGATCGTTCCTGTTCCTTGACGGTAGAAGGGGGCGGCGTGGTCACCTTCACCTGTTGCGATGAACGCGGTGATGACTTTTCGTAAATGTTCACGGGTCAGATTTGAGACTTTTAGATGAGGCTCTACTCCCCACTCTTTTGGAACGTACTTCTTCAACGCCGTGTTGATGCTCTTCAGCACACCTGATATGCCTAGTGCTGGGTCTTCAGCTACCGAGAATGACGCCAGGTTCTCGATTGCACCCTCCCACATCTGCGGACGTACTTCCTTCAGGCGCAGGATGATGTCGAGCAGGCTTCCTCGTTCAAGACTTAGCGCACGTGAACCAGTGCGCACTGAACGTAGATAGAGGAAGCCACAGACCTGCTTATCCTTCTTGTTAAATGACACTGGCGAACCGCCGGTAATCGAACTTGCGTAGTATGTCTTTCCTTCAAAATCGTCTTCCTCTGGGTCATAGTGGCCCAAGAACGTGACACGCAGGGCATGCGTTATGTTTGCAGCGTCCACACCTTCCGGCACAGCATCGCTGTAAAGTTTTTTCTGTTTCGAGTCCCAGAACTCGACATAGTCGCCAAACCGCGCCTGCTGCTCCCCCGTTAGGTCAATGATAGTCACTTCAATATTGATCATTAGGGCCTCCTTCGGAGCCACTTCCTCCCCTGCAGCCTCTCCTTTTGCGCCTTCGGCACCAAGTGCACCTGGTGCGTCAACTGCGACGATAGGCTGGGCAGCCCCTATGTTTTTGGTGTGGTACTGCCCTCGATAGAAGTCATGCTCATCAATTGGGGGAGTGCGATTCAGCCTGTCCGGACCAAGTGTCAGGTCTAGGGCTTCCAAAACTGTCGTCTTCCCCGTATTGTTATCACCGAGCAGAACGGCGTGTTGGGAGAAAAAGAGGGAGGCCTCTTTGACGCCTCGGAAGTTCTGGATATGAATGTGTGCGACCTGCATGAGCTCATCCCTTTTGATATTGTGAAAGCGAATGTGCCCCGCCTATCTTTGAGATAGTTTGGTTTATTTGAGCGACTCGTGTCAAGGCATTTTGCAGCTTAGTCAAACGGCAGACCGGAAGTTGGGTTCTGTCAACCAACGGGCTATGTAGGTGTGGATACTATTACGCCCCATTCTAGTTGACCTTTTCTAAGACGTACCACCTACCGCACATTGAACTCAGCATATCGTCATCAACTGAGCTATTCAGTTAGCCAAGGTTCAGGGACATGCGTGCACTAAATCTAGATCTATTGAAACCAGGGTGCAACAGTGAGCTCCGACCTCGGCAGTTCCAACACGTCGCCAGATAACTGCCGTTCGCGAAGGACTGCAATTGGCCGTTGTCTATCTGTCAAGCACCACAAAAAAACTTAGTTGAATGACAGAAATGGGATCTAAAGCAGATTTTTCGTTTATCAAATAACAGTATCGGCAATCCTTCTCGCCCTCATCACCCCATACCTCGTCGCATCCCAAGCATGATCTTCGGCATCGGTATCTATATCTTCCGGGTTTAATGAATCTGGCGGTAATTGCGGAACAGTTCTTATCCAATGCTTGCAATTGTTAAATATCTTTAACCTTTCTTCGGCTAATAGACGGATGATTTCTTGAGCGCCATTGACTCTGCTTCTAGGAGCGTTATATGCCTCGGTCCATTTCACACCTTTGTCTCTAAATATTTGCCCTATCGACCTCTCTGCTCCGATCTTTGAAAAAATAGATGGGTCAGCTAGGTTCATGCGGTATTCATATCCTAGGCGCTGGTCGTGGATCTCGATATTCTTAATTTTTTCAGCAACCACCGTCGCGTCTTCTCTAGTGCCAGTGTTTTCTTTATCACCATACCCATAGAGCTCTCTCCATAGGTAATAGACTCCATCATTAGATAAAGCAAACCAATAGACGGCATATGGTCTGGCGTATCCCCAATCCATGGATCGCCAAACCTTCCATGTCGGTGGGATTGCGAATGGTTCTACAACGTGTTTAGAGGGCTGCCACACGCCTTCAAGGAAACTTCCCACGTGGATATCCCAATCACCTTCTAACCAGGCTCTACGCCTGTTTGGATCGCTTAGTGACTCTAGGCTCATCAGGTAGTTGGGATCGTTTTTTAGGAGATGGGTATTCTCATAAATCGTTGAATGAATTCTGACCCTAGGTAGTGCACCCTCATGCCTAATAATCTGTCCTGCGGGGACTGCCCCAATCTGAAATCTTTCCTTTACTGATGCATGGCCTACTCCAAATGGATTGCATGTAGCTCTTACCATCCTAGGCATACCGGGGTGTGAAGAACGGCAAGTAGAGTGCATTGCTTCGTAGAACGAGAGATTGCGCCAGTTGGTTAATTCTTCAAATCCTAGCCAAGGGTATTCATGACCATGGTAATTCCAGTAATCGTCTTCATTGGCCCCATAACGAAAGTACAGCATCTCCCCGGTGGGCCACTTCCATACGTAATCAGATTCATTGAACTTGGCACCTGGAAAGATTTGATAGAACCAGCGCTTGCTCTTGGCCACTACATCAGCCAATTGTGGATAGGTCAGACGGAATAAGGTACCACGCCAATGATCCCCGAAACCTCTACCTACATGCTGGGCATAGCTCATGAGCAATGTATCTGTCTTGCCCCCTCCTCTGGTGCCTTCGAGCAACACTTCATACACAGGACATGTCAGAAACAAGGTCTGGCTACCAGGCAATGGTGCCCAGATGGTTTTCATGAGCTAGTGTTTTGCTTGGGCTGCTTGCTCCCAATCATCTATGCTCATAGCGCTTGGTACAACCAAGACTCCACTTTGTAGTGGTGCGCCATCTTTACCGGTGTGCTCAATAGCAGATAAGCGAGGGTGAATATAAGGCGCCACATGCCTTCCAACAGAAGCAGCCATATTAAGAAGCTTGACACGGGTTTCGTTACTGTCTGCTCGGCCAAAAAGATCTGCACTTTGATCTGCATTGGCGGCACAGCGCTCCGCCTCCGCATAAAGCTCGTGCATGATCTTGAGCATTAACTTAAGTGGAGTAATGTCATCAGAGGCGCATGGATGGTTTGCCACAATCTGACTTATCCCAACATTGGGAAGATCCTTGGTTTTTAAAGAAGTTTGCTTTTTTACCCCCTTTGACTTCTTAGCAGTCATGACTCACCTGGATTCTATTAACCATGGTTAATAGGTGGGGTTGCAGTGCTACGGTATCTCCAATAGGTTCATGAAACTCAATGATGATTCTCTGAAATAGGTCATGACGACTCTGGGCTCCTCGATGCTTAATCACGGTACCAATACGACCACTTGGCGTTTGAACCTCTGAACCAATCGGAAAGTCCTCCATATCAAGGCGCTCCACCACACCCGCTAAACGGTAATTAGTTGACATGGCGCCCCTCCTGATAAACCTCTGCAATCAAAACAGGGGCTTTCGACTCAAGCGCCACCTGAGGATCAGGCATCTCCTGGGATTTGCGCAGTTGAGCAAAAATACGAGCCTTGTAGGACTCATAGGATTCAGAACCTTGAGCACGCATGGATAGCTCACGTCCCTTTGCATCAATTCCGTCGTTAGTTTTCCACCAAGCAAGATCACCGGCGCTAGCGACCGCTCTTTTTTTCATCTCGCATTTCACGATCGCCAATACATAACCAGCATTAATGGGGCTAGCAGTAGAAATCTTCTTACGCATTTCCCTTGCAATTGCGATTGCGCTAATCACTTCGGCTTCACTTGCACCAGTTGCAACCATGTCTTTAATTCGACAATCAGCAACCGAGACCGAGGAGCCTTCTTTGCAGATCAATTCGGCAAAGCGTTTATGCATATCGCCAGGAACTCCTTGAGCATCCTTTTCTTCAACGGGTACTGAATCAGGAATATTTTTTACCCTGGTTTCACCTTTTGATTTGATTGATTGGAGTTTGGTGTTTGGAGACTGGTGATTGGTGTCTGGTGAGCATTGCCTTGGCAATGCGTCTGCAATGCGAACGCATGCTGGTTTTGAATCAAGATCTATCTTGACCTCAGCAACAGCACCAACAGCAATAGAGGGCTGCCAACGACTATCAGCACTGCGTTTAGCTTTAGCCTGCTTATCCTTAAAACGCGCGATTTCATGATCGCATCGGCCTTGTCTCCACCCATCGTCAGTCAGAATGAAAAATTCATTGAGAACCAATTCCACTGCATTTTTCTCTTCTTTGGATTTGGCATTCACTAAACGCTGCACAGTCTTGATATCAGCTGGCATAGGCTTTTCAGTGGCATAG
Organism: Polynucleobacter arcticus; assembly: GCF_013307205.1. Taxonomy (NCBI): domain Bacteria; kingdom Pseudomonadati; phylum Pseudomonadota; class Betaproteobacteria; order Burkholderiales; family Burkholderiaceae; genus Polynucleobacter; species Polynucleobacter arcticus. The sequence goes on from NZ_CP028940.1 coordinate 1,294,698, forward strand.
TACTTTCGAATGAGGCGACTGTAAGTCGCGTCTTCAATGAAGCTTAAATGCGAAGTAGCTTGTGAGTAATCTCCGATGTGATGCTCATAATAATTCATATAAGACAGTCTCCGTTTGATGTGTTGATGAGAATGAAACACATCACAATCTATCAACTGAAATGCTCGACGTCAAACGTGTTTTTTCTGAATTTTTCTTTAACTTATTTATTCATCAATTCTCTGTAATCCATGTTTAGTAAATTCATAAGAATGATTTTCTTTATCTGAAGTGTTTGTTGGTCTAAGTGTGTCCACCACCCTCCTCGCGCTATCAGAACTTACTGACAAGACTGTAGCCATTTATTTATATGGGTTATGTCACTTCTATGAATAAATATTTTTTTGTAGTCAAAAATGAATATGCGTCTTCAAAGTGGGTATTGACATTTGATTGACCGCCCAAATTTCGTTGACTACATTGCACTTCAGCAGCACACAAAATGATGCATAAGAAAACACAATGGGAGATTAATTTAATGGTGGCAATTCGACTTTACAGTTTGTATCGCTCGTATGGATACACAAAAATAAGTTCTGCAAAATTGGTATTGGAGGTATATCGAAAACACTCAAAGCCTGTCCGTTAAGGAGAACGATATGAATGAGATCACAGCAAAAGATAGACAGGTCACCTTAATGCGCATTCCTCAGATATTGGAAATGCTACCGATTTCGAAATCGAAGTTTTGGCTCATGGTTCAGAAAGGCGAGTTTCCGAAGCCAATCAAAATTGGTAGGTCTTCTTTTTGGACTATTGAGCAGGTACAGGATTTTATAAGGGGGAAAGTTGGAATGTAACGATGAGTGGTGCCGTGGGGCGGGCCTAGAGGGCCTGTCTTAATAAAGATCTAAAGTTCGCCTCTGGCTCACGCCTTGAGCTAGCCAGATGGAATAGTATATAAATTACAAATATGCTAATTAATACACCCTCATCATGACCAAGCCCTGCCCCTTCTGCACCTTACCAGTTGAGCGAATCATTGACTCAAATGAATTTGGCATGACGATTCGGGATGGATTCCCTATTTCTCCAGGCCATACCTTGGTTATCCCCAAAAGACATGTTGGTTCTTGGTTTGCTACCAGCAAGGAAGAGCAACTGGGGCTATTGGAACTACTCGAAAGAGCCAAAACTAATCTGCAAAATGAATTTAGCCCTGATGGTTACAACATCGGCATTAATGATGGACCAACAGCAGGTCAAACAGTGCCCCACCTACACATGCACCTCATCCCAAGATACAAGGATGATCAAGATGATCCTAGGGGCGGCGTGAGATGGATTCTTCCTGAGAAAGCGAAGTATTGGGAATGACTAATTCTGAAATCCTCAAACTCTTTAGCTCAATTAATTGTGGAAGGCTGGGTAATGGTTATGCGCTGCACAAGCCAATTCTGATTTTGTTATTGCTTGAAAGATTTCTGAACGGACATGCTAATAACTTTACATTTGAAGAACTTGATCATGATCTCAAAAAGTGGCTTGAGAAGTATGGCTCTAACAACGCCTCAAATACCCGGAATGAGCCCTTCTGGCGATTAAAGAATGATGGGTTATGGGATATCAATGCCCCAGCTGAATTGAGCTCACAGAGCAGCACGCCCACTCCCAGCCAACTGATTGAAGCTAAAGTCTCTGCACAACTTAAAGATGGCCTTTATCTGGGAATCAGAAATAATCCTGAATTGATTGCGGAGATTTCTGAGAGCCTCATGACTCAGTTTGTGCCAGAGCCCTTACAGTCATCTTTACTAGCTGATGCTGCACCCACAATAAAGCTATTAGATAGAAAATATTGGTGGGTAAGCCAAAATCAAACCTACAAACATGAAGTTCCCGGCAACTTCATGTGGTCACCTAAAACAAACTCCAGGGGTGGCCGAGTACCTTCGTATGATTTCATGAAAGATATGAAAATAGGTGATGTTGTATTTTCCTTTGCGGATACCTATATCAAAGCTATTGGGGTTGTTACAAACCCAGCACAGTCCAGCGTTAAACCTGACTTTGGTAGTGCAGGAGCTAATTGGTCGGACGACGGTTGGCTAGTAGATGTCGCTTTTCAAGAATTGGGGATGGCCCAATTTAAGCCTAAAGACCATATGGGTCTTTTAAGCCCTACGCTGCCTGATTTACTCTCACCAATTCGTCCCGATGGATCTGGCAACCAAATCTATTTGGCAGAGATTTCTGAGGAAATGGCTGATGTACTAATAGCACTATCTCGGGGCGTAGGAGATTCGATTGTTGATGAGTTATCTAAAAATCTAAACTTTGTTCCCCCCAATGATGAAATCGCAGAAGTTAAAGAAATCATCATGAGAACCGATATTGGACCCACACAGAAAACCCAAATCGTTAACTCAAGACGAGGCCAAGGAATTTTCAAAGCACAAGTAAGGCAAATTGAGCGAGCTTGTAGGGTAACTAAGGTCACAAATCCAAGACACCTCATTGCAAGCCATATCAAGCCATGGACTAAATCGAATGATGCTGAAAAAATTAGTGGCTATAACGGCCTACTGTTAGCACCCCATATTGATCATTTATTTGATAAGGGATTTATCTCATTTGAGGGAAATGGCAATCTAATTCTTTCAAGCCAATTAGATAATTCTGTTCTAGATAAATGGTGTATCGATAAGAGCATCAATGTAGGTGGCTTTAGGAATGAGCAGCAACAGTTTTTGGAGTACCACAGGGATGTGGTTATGGTGTGACGCAAAAGCTCATTATTTCCAAACCACTAAATATGCTTGCTAGGCTCTAGCCCTTAAATAACGGACAACAGTTTCCCAATCTGGAAACTCAGGGGTTGCAAAGTGAATATGCTGACCCTTAAATCGATCTACCCCATTCTTAAGACGATCATCGACCAAGAAATCTCCATCATTCAGATTCTTATGGTGACTTAGGATTAAGCGTTTATATGCTGGCTTACCTAGATAGTCTTTTACCCACAGCAATTTATCCGACCAAGCGCTCGGATTACCCCAGGGGGCAGTTGAAAGAATATAGGTGTCGAACATGGTAGCCAACTCTTCATATGCAGCAATTGCACCCGGAATTGGATCCATTAAATAGAAGATGCCTGGAACCTCATCAAATCGGTCTTCATACTGGTCTTGTATATGCTCAGGGGTTCTTGCGATTCCTGATGGAAAATCTACTAATACGTTATCCATATCTATGTAGAGTGTTTTCATCCTTTAACCTCCGAGTTAATATGCCCAGCTCTCATGTCTCACTGGCAAACTATTTAGTAACTGTCGATGAGACTGCCACTTAGGCATATAGTGATCCATTAACTGGATAAATCGATCGTTATGCGACGGCTCTAACAAATGAACCAGCTCGTGAACAACAACATATTCTAAGCACTCTCGGGGCTTTTTTGCCAAATCCGTATTCAATCGAATGGTTCTGGCATGGGGATTACAACTACCCCATTTAGTTTTCATGCGTCTTACAAAAAAACCACTCACCTGAACACCAATTTTTTTTTCCCACTTCCGTAAGATGCCTGGAAGAGCTTCAGCAAGTTGAAGCCTATACCAAGAATCAAGCAACTCATGCTTCTTATCTTCATGCCAGGCCGGACGAACCCGAACAACTATGTGCTTATGATTTAGCGAGATTGACGCTGCAACATCGCTTTCAATCACTTTCATCAAATAGCGTTCGCCCCAAACATAATGACTTTCGCGATTGATAATTTCACGTAGCGTCTCGCGATCTTGTGACTTCATTAGTGCCTGCTGTTGACGAATCCAGCCAACCTTGGCAACAGCAAATACACGAATGGTATCCAGCTCCATGTGTATTGGGGCTGAAATAGTAACGCGCCCAAGCGGTGGATGCACGCTAAGGTGCACATTCTTAATATTTTTACGGACAACTTCCAGGGCCATCTCACCAATTTGAATTTGAGATTTCATCAGTATTCAGTCTGGGCAACAATGATAGAAAAAATACGCTCTACTTCAGCCTGGTCATTCCCAAGAATGGGCATAAGCGCAGCCTTTATTACCCTCTCCTTGGCCAAATTTCCCCGGAAGGAGTCGGGTCGAACATGCTTCACCATCGCATCAATTTGGAGTGCCAGCACTTCATTGCCGCCTAGGTTATTAAATAAGGCTCTTTTACCGGCGGTGTTAAGTGCAATCGGAGTATCTTTCGCCGCACCAACCTGAACTTGCTTGGCAATATCAGCAATCCGCTTTAAAAATTCCTCATAACTTATCTGTTGCTGGCGTAAATGATCCAAGACTTCTATCAATAAGACTGACATCTTATCGTAGAACGCTGGGTCATTGAGGTGTTTTTTTATAATTTTGCTTCGAATATTATTAGCAATGGTTTCCGCAACTGACTGTGAATTTTTCTTAATGCCTTTTGGTAGATTATTAATGGCTTCAGCGATTCCACTTTTAACGATCAGATCTAGAAGGCCCGTTTCGCCAAAATCAGATATTTCTCTCGGCTCTGAAGCCTCAATATATGTGTCAATTAAATGGCGCATATCTGCCTCATATGCCTTTAGGTCAATAGTTTCGCCGCTAGCCTGGCGAATAATCTCGCGCAACTTCAAATAGACATCGATTTCACGTTTAATCTTCTCGATTTCAGTTTGGGTATAGCCTGCCTTAGACATTTCATCCGCAATATTCGCATATGCACGAACCAATGCTACCGTCGCCTGATAGAGTGCAACGCGTTGTGGTTCTGTAGCCTTGAGATCATCGACTTTTTCAGTATTCCCGCAAAAGTAGTGAATATGCTCCAACTCCCCTTGGGGTGGCTGCACTGGCTCGCACAATAATGCAATTCCTTCTAAGGCTCCATCCAGTCGTTGACGACCTTTCTTTAACCGATCTTGCAAAATGATATCGGGACTGCCTCCCCCCGCATCATCATGATCAACTTCTGAGGTGTATACAGAAATTGCACCCTGTACTTTATTAAACAAATCTTTGTAATCGACAATATAGCCAAAGGGCTTGTCGTCTCCATCGAGACGATTAGTTCGACAAATAGCTTGGAATAAGCCATGGTCTTGCATGGATTTATCGATATACAGATAGGTGCAATGTGGAGCATCAAACCCGGTAAGCAATTTATCCACCACAATCAATAAGCGCATATTCGCAGGCTGATCTTTGAATAAATTCTTAGCCCAGTCCTCGTAGGTCTCGGTTTTACTCTTGTTGGGGGCTGGCTCAACTTCTTTAAGTAGCGCAGTGTAAGTGTTATACAAAAACTGCTTATCCGTCTCGCTATTTGCCCCGGTCTCTTCTAGAGTCACATCCTGAGCTTGAGGGTTGTAAGAGGTGATAACTGCGCATTTTCCTTTAAATACTGTCTTTTGAAATAGTTCGTAGTACTTACAGGCATCGTAAATACTCGCCGCTACAAGAATTGCGTTACCTCTCTCGCTTGATAATCGCGGCTTAACACCAAAATCAAATACGATGTCGCTTACTATTCGCTCCATTCTTGAACGCGAGCTAACTACGTTTTGCATTGTTCCCCACTGATTACGCAACGCAGCTTTCTGCCAATTATTTAGCCCCTTAGTCTTCGCCTCAAACCATGCATCAACTTTGTCTTGAGAGCCAAGACTTTGCTCAACATCACGGGCTTCATAAATAAGATCAAGCACGACCCCGTCCTCTACCCCCTCATCAAACTTATAGGTGTGGATATAACCGCCAAAAACCTCAAGAGTTGTCGCCTTGTCTTCCTTAAGCAATGGTGTACCAGTAAAACCAATAAAGACTGCTCCGGGTAGCATCGCTTTCATAAGCTGATTTAGCTTTCCACTTTGCGTGCGGTGGCATTCATCCACGAAAACAAATAGCTCACCCACAGCAAGGGGTGGCTGCTTCTTTAACTCTTCAATGAAAGCATCAAAATTTTCAACACCCTGCTTACCAAACTTATGTACAAGAGAACAAAGCAATCGAGGCTTAGCCTGCCCCAGCTGCTTCATTAGATCCTGACCGCTATTGGTACGGTGAATATCTTCACCGCTGCCTTTGAATACGCCCTCAATCTGCTTGTCTAGCTCATCCCGATCTGTCAATATCAGAATACGAGCATTAGGCTTATTCTCAAGTATCCATTTCGCCAGCAATACCATCACAATGCTCTTACCACTACCTTGCGTATGCCAAATAATGCCGCTCTTATAGGAGTTGACATTGCTTTGCGCAGCCTTGATACCAAAATATTGGTGAGCACGAGGCAGCTTTTTAATGCCACCATCAAAAAGAACAAAGTCGTGAATCAGTTCAAGCAAGCGCTGTTTAGAGCACATCTTAAGCAGATATTTATCCAACTTAAAGAGCTGGTTATCAGCCTCATCCTCTTTCCAGCCTAAGAAGAACTTCTCTTCTGTGCAGATTGTTCCGTAACGAAGTCCTTCGGAATCATTTCCAGCGAAGACGATTTGCACTGTTGAGAAAAACCACTCATTGAAGTCTTTTCTCTGATTGGAGAGTAATTGTCGAATGCCATCGCCAATGGATGTGCGACTATTTTTTAGCTCAATAACTCCAACTGCTATGCCATTAACATACAAGACTAAATCTGGGCGACGCTCTAAATTGCCCCGTAAGGTGACTTCCTCAGCTATCGAGAAATCATTATCTTCTGGATGGTTCCAGTCAATTAATTTAACGGTATCTGAAACAGAGCTAGCGTCGACCTTAACGTCAACACCATAACGCATTAAGCTGTAGACCGCCTTATTGTTGTCATACAAACTGCGATTTGGATTATTTGCTTCGGCTCTTAAAAAATATATTGCGCGACCAATTTGATCGGCAGTGTAACCACGAGATATGAGATGGGAAGCGAGTAAATCTTCCTCAATATTGCTATTTGCTTGGTCACTTTTATCACCAAGATATCGGTAACCCAATTCACTTTTAAATAACGAAATGACTCGGTTTTGCGTAGCCCTCTCTGGCAATCCAATGGCACTCATATCAAGCGTGTCTTTCCTGTGAGCAGTTCTTGCATCATGCCTTGTTTTAAAAGGGCGGTTTTTTCGCGGCGAGCCTCAAGCTTAGCTAACTCAGCATCAAGGTCGGCAAGAATATTTGAGATGGCAATTTGCTCTTCAATGGCAGGATATGAAACTTGAATTTTTTTAATGTCACCCATGCCGATATTGCCCTGGGATGAGGAATTTGTTAGGAGTCTAATTTGATTGATGCAGTCTGCGCTTAATAATTGATAATAGAGGAATCTGGGGGTCATCTGATTACCAGTTCTAACCAGAGCAATTGGTGACCAAATATTGAAATCAAGGTCTGATTCAACTATAGCCACCTTTCCCACTGAGGCAGCTTTCCCTAACAGTACATCCCCCCTTTTGGGCTTGCACTTTTTTGCAAAAATGCTGTCGTCCTCTTTGGAGATATAGCGCAAATCATTTAAATTAATTCTGTTATCAACCAAGTTGTTAACAGATAAAAATGGAACCCCAGTATCGTAAAATTTTGGCGTCAAGTGGGGGCCATCAGTGATCGGGGTTGAGACAAGGCACCTCAATTCATTGCGGGACCACTGACCAACAAACCCGGGCAGTCGAACCTGCCCCGTGAGGAGTTGCTGCATGGCGGCTTGTTTTAGGTTACGCTTCTTGGTTATGAGGTGATCTAGAGATTTCAGCAGACTATCCACATCAGAGAGAGTCTCGGCAATGGCACTCCGTTCAAAATTGGTTGGCGGCAAAGGTACGTAAAATGAATTTAAACTCTTATTAGTTATTTGATTAATTGTTGCGCCAAGATGCTCATTTATTTGCCTCTTTATTATTCCCGACTGAAATAATTGATTCAATAATTTTCCATGGCTGCTTCGAAAGACGGCCATGAACGCCCCGAATGTCATGCCATTTGCGCGATCATCTAATAAAGCACATTTACCAATGAGTTCACGGCTACCATTTCTAACGCAAACAAGTATGTCGCCGTTTTGAACCATAATTCGCTGAGGCACATCAACCTCAACGAATACATTGCCCTCAAAACATAAATCGTTATGTTGAACATTTGAAGATCGAAGTACAAGTACCCCATGTTGCCTAACGTCTACTGGACGATAAGTAAGCCCAATCAAACTCTCACCAATTTCTCCAAGTTTTTTTACAGACCAATCTTTAGGTATAACCCCAACCTCGGTCAACTTGTATCCGGACATCACCCCCATGTGACCCCCATCTTTTTAAGATGTTCATCTATACGTTTTGAGAGTTCCTCTACCCCACTGGCGATCTGGGGCAATGGTGATTCATAGCGCTCTGCTAGCTCACGAAGGCGCTCTGTTAGAGTTTGGGAGACGCGATCTAGCTCACCTTGTACCGCAGCTGATAGCGCTGCAATCCATTTGCCCTCTACTACTAGGGTTTTTATGTCGTCTTCACTTAGCTGGCTATATTTAGCAAAGACCTTGGTGAATAAAGCCTCTTTCGCTGCTTTAATTTTGCTATTTGCCTCTGACTCTTGCTCCACTAAGGCGAGGTAATCTTGCAGCGCCTTACGCTCTTCATCAACATCTTTGTCGGCTTTGATTTCTTTTAACCTTGCAGTAGCAGATGCTTTGGTTAACTTGTCTTTTTCGTTTTTTGCCTCTTCTAATAAGCCGCCTTCGCCGCCATGCTCCTCTGCCACCTCTTCCAATTGCTGCTCAAGGGTGGCTAATTGAGACTCCAGCTCCTCAATGGCAGCTTGTTCATTTGTAAAGTAGCGTGCAATTACTAACGCAGAAGGAATCAGCTCTGCTGTGTATTTCTTTTTGCCCACAATAAAATCAGCGTCCACCTTATTCTTTTTGCCTTTTTCCTCGATGATCAGTCTAGGCTGCGCAGAACCTATCCAACCATCGGCAGATATAAGGTAGCAGTCATCCTGCACTCCCTCATCCCAAAAGTCCATCAGATGCTGGTAGATGTCGTAGCAATCAAGTAAGGGGGAGTTTTCAAATGCTGCCAAGAGAGATTCAGAAATAGATTCAATTAAGGCTTTTGGGTGACCGTCCTTATCAAAACCTTTTAATAATGGGACGTTAGCTGCCTTCCAATCGGCAAACAACTTGGTTGCCTTAGAATTAAATCTCGCGAACTCAGGATGGTCAAAAATCGCAGGCTTGATATCGTTAGTTGCAATATTTAACCGACTATAACCGGGGCGATCCTCCTTAAATAATGCTGCCCGTACTGCAGGAATAACATCCCAATAGGGTTTTAGATTATCTAAATCACGATTCGGAATACCTCCGCGAAGGTGCCCTTCAATATCTTGCAAGTCTTCAGCTTCCGTACTGTCGATATAGCGCGGCAAATTTAGGTTGTAGCCGTTTTTTTCATCGCTAATTTCACTTACAGGAACCATTCTTGCAAAACCTGGAGTGTCTAGCTGCTTGGTAAAGATATCAACGATACGGTGCAGATCTTGTTCGCGCAGTCGATTCTTGGGGCCATCTTTACGATATCCTTTGGAGGCATCAATCATAAATATGCCCTTGCGAGCTGTGGCACCCTCCTTATCTAGCAAGATGATGCATGCAGGAATTCCGGTTCCATAAAACAAATTAGCCGGCAATCCAATAATCCCTTTAATCAAGCCGCGCTGAATCAAATTCTTTCTAATTACACCCTCAGCATTACCTCTAAATAGAACGCCATGAGGCAAAATGCATGTCCCTTTGCCGGTAGACTTAATAGAACGCAGAATGTGTAATAAATAGGCGTAATCACCCTGCTTACTCGGGGGGATACCATAGCCTTCAAAACGGCCGTAAGGGTCAGAGTCAGGAGTCAATCCTGTGCTCCAACGTTTATCACTAAACGGCGGATTGGCAACCACATAGTCAAAGGTTTTAAGGCCCGCTCCGTCGGTAAATAGTGGATTCGCTAAGGTATTGCCTTGCTTAATTTCTGCGGTGGCATAGTCGTGCAGGATCATATTCATACGCGCAAGTCCGGCTGTTGCATTGTCTTTCTCCTGACCATAAAGCGTTACCCTCACATCTTTGCCGCGCTTAGCTTCATCACCAATTTTTAGCAATAAAGAGCCAGATCCACATGTTGGGTCATAAACCGTGGTGTCATTTGTGGTCTTTGCATTACGAATACCTAATATCTGCGCCATGATGCGACTGACCTCTGCCGGGGTATAAAACTGCCCCTTACTTTTTCCGCTCTCGGTTGCAAAGTGGCGCATGAGGTATTCATAAGCATCGCCAAGGAGGTCATCGCCATCAGCACGATTTTGAGAAAAATCTAAAGCTGGATTTTCAAAGATGGTAATTAAGTTAGTGAGTCGATCAACCTTTTCTTTGCCGTCCCCCAATTTCGCAGGGTCATTGAAATCGGGCATGTCGGACAACTTATTAGCTAGAGCTAAAGGGCCTAGAATTTTCTTATTAATTTGATCGCCGATATCACTCTTGCCCTTAAGGGCTACCATATCGGCAAAACTTGCGCCAGGAGGAATGACAATGGGGGCGTATGGCTTTCCAGAGAATTTATCGCTGACGTACTTTAAAAAGAGCAATACAAGCACATAGTCTTTATATTGACTAGCATCCATACCACCGCGCAACTCGTCACAAGATTGCCAAAGGGAGGAATAGAGCTCGGATTTCTTTATTGCCATAATTTGCTTTTTTAAATTTCTTATTTGATACAGAGGGTTATGTGACTATTCTAATTTACATGCACATGCCACCATCTAAATTTATTAACTACTAGATTAAGCTGATATCTTCATCATCGTCACCCTCAATATCAGCACCATCAGCCATTAACTGGTCTAGGTACTGCGTGCGTACATCTCGTAGAGACTGTTTAGTGAGGGGGTCCAATAACCAAAAGCCCCAACCGTTAATTGCCCTCTTTCTAAGAAATTTACCCGCACCAGATGGTGTATCAGAAATACTGACGCCAATGCCAATCGAGCCATCCTGAAGAATCACTGCAGTTTCGTCTATAGATTTTGAATTGCTGGGATAAAGAACTTGACCTGGATGCAAAAGATCGGCGGCAATTAAGTCCTGAATGGTCACTCTGATCGTACTTACTTCCTTTTTAGTTCTAGCACTTGATTGGTGCCCAGGAGGGACTGGCCATATCGCCAGGATGTCATCAATCAAGCCTTCTGTTCGGTCATCAATCTTCCCCTCATCCCAAACTAAAGCAGCATCATCAGTAACGGATCTATTTAGAAATAAAACATCGCGCTTAAGCAAGCTATGCCTTTTACCTTCTTCGCCACCCCATAAGCCATTAGATACCGAGCTATTTAACTTACTACTAAGTAAAGTTAAGTTACCCAGCTTATGAATACGATCATTGCGATTTTGCTCCGTACATCCATCCGTTAATGGCCAATGCCTCTCCCAGCTCTGTGGCATAAGATGTTCAATTGCATAAGTACCGCGACGGACTCGCACGCCTGACATGGAAACTTGATCTCCAATCCAGCCGCGACGGTAATCTTCGATTGCCTCTAGTACCATCCTTAACCTACCGCGCCCAATCTTTCTGTAAATCATTAAATTAGAAAGCTCGCTCTTAACTTCCTTGTCATCCGGCCAATAGGAGCTATCACTTGTTTGATTTGAAAGGAATGCTCTTAAGGCGCTACTCAGCTGTCCTGCCGGAGTTTTTTGAATGACCTTGATCATCTCAGTCATAATTTTGTTATAGGCTTTAGTTGTGCCCCTTACCAACATGCGCCTAATAAGCCATGACTCAATGATTTCTAAAGATGCATTGGTATCGTTAAGGTCTATTTGATCTTGGTCTCTATCAAATATTGCCAATAGCACTGGCTTTACAACCTCCATCTCCATTGCTTTAGTGCGATATAGGAACAGGCCAATACGGTCTATAGCGCCCTCAAGCACATCACCCCTATCAATAAAATCTTTGTACTTGATTGATGCCGCATGAATTCTTGCCAATAGTTCGGGCATTGTCATAGGCGTGACATCGTAATCTGCGAAAGATTTAAATCTTGAAAACACCTCCCTAGATACAATTTCCTCGGTGGTTTGGCAGATTAGCCAATGGTTCAAAAAGATGGACGATCTTGGTGCTTTGACGCGACCAACGCTAATCTCCTGCTCCCAAAATCCTGTTTCAAACTGTTTCCAGTGATTGGAGTACGAGCTTTCAATATCTGCGCCCTGCTCTAATAGCCTTTGAAAAACAAAATTCTTAATAAGGTCTGCGGCAGTTAACTGAGAGCCTCTAGCATTAAGGGTCTCAAAGATCTCTTGGGCGTTTTCACTAGCAGTTAAGTCGATCACCACGATCTGAAGTAATTCTCGCGTTGTACGCTCAATAGCCTTCACACGTGCCGGAATCTCATCAGTCCCACCCTCATTTAGCCACCGCTTAAATTGCTCGGAAAAGAATTGATGAGCAAGCACTAGCTTTGAGCCTTTATTCTTAATGCTCTGGTAAGTAGCTGGCATGTCCATAGCCATTACTTCATTGAAGGCTTGACGATCTTTATTAGTTGGCCAGACTTTAAATTGATCCTCATGATGATCGCAATATTCTTTAGGATTTCTAATAAGCAGCTCTAGTCTTTTTGATGCATCAGACTCGCCAACTAAATTAATTTCAGCGTGTAAAGAGTCAAGCAAGATTTGTAATGTAGTTAGTCTTTGCTGGCCATCAATAACCGTTCTTTGCTGGAGATTACCCGTAGGATTTTGAATCTGCTGAAAAACTACTGCGCCCAAAAAATGAGGCTGATGTTGGTCTGAGCTAGCTAACAGTCGATTTGCTATCCTTTCTAAATCCTGCCACAAGGGCATCCATTGACTCTCCTGATTCCAGACATATGGTCGCTGAAAGAGTGGTACCAGCAACCTCTGGGGTTGCATAAAAATTTGCTGTGGAGTTCTTACTTGTGTATCCATATTATCAACCTGCTACTAGGGGCTCTAAATTAACTAATTTGTTGGTCTTATTAGCATATTAAGGCATTAAAAATTACTTTCATTTTTAAAACTTTATTAGCTAGTAGCCCCACATAACAGCCATTGAAAGAGATTTAGATTTAGGCGCTAGCTCTCCCCATTCGTGAATTTGTATTTTTGACCTCTAATTAATTATCTATTTACGTAGATAGGATTGAATATAGGCTTTTCTCAGCCCTGCTTGGCTAAAAGCGATTTGATCTGATGATGTTTGCAAGATGGCCAAGGGTTCTTGCATGATGATTTTTTCTGCGAGATAACGGTTACCATTGCTATCTCTGAGTTTGAGCTTAGGTAAACCCAGTATGCGGGCGCAATCGACTACCGCAGCCACCATCAGAGGCTTATCGAGCACATGGGCTGGCTTGATACTTGGGCTCATCTGTAGTGGCAAGATTGTCATGAATACGAGGGCACTGGTCAGCATGTGGCTCTTTTGTTGATTTATTTAGATATTTCATTTTCTTGAGCTACTAGCTCATTAGGTGAGCTTTGAGGTTTTTATTCTGTTGATATGAAAACTCTTAAGAGGCTCACCATGAAATACCTCATCACCCTTCTTCTCTTGGCTCAGTGCGTCATCTTGGCGCGTACTGCTTCTGCGCAGGCCATCTATGGTCCTGCCGGTAACTATTTGGGCTATAGCCAAACTGCACCCAGTGGTGTTACCAATGTCTATAACGCTACTGGTCAGAGCGTGCAGTCATTTCAGACGGATAGTGGGCAGACTAGTTTCTATAGCCCTAGCGGCACCCATCAAGGTACCTCTACTGCACCAGTTATTACGACACCCAATTCCACGATCAACTCACCACGTCAAGTGCCACAAGCACCCTCTGTGAAAGGCTGGTAATTCAAATGGGTAACTTGAGGCTAAGGCTTCAAACCCATCGATGTACTTTTGGGTTTATCCAATACGCTCCTGATTAATGAAGTTAAAGGTAGATAGTCTGCTTAGAGGCCCGCCTATTTATCAATAATTTCCTACAAACATTTCAGTAAAAGTTGATGTAATATACGTATCATAATTGGTACGCTATTAGGATGAGAAATCCCATCCTGGAGGTCTACTTTTATGCAACTGAACAAGGCAATGAGCCTGTAAGACAGTGGCTACAACTACTGAGCTCAGCAGATAAGAAGCGAATTGGTGAGGACATTAAAACTGTTCAATTTGGATGGCCATTAGGAATGCCACTTGTAAAGCATCTTGATGGGGATATTTGGGAAGTACGAATACATCTGAGCACAAGCATCGCTAGGGTGTTATTTGTCTTAGATAAAAATTCGATGATTTTGATCCATGGTTTTATCAAAAAACAGCAAAAGACCTTAAAGTCTGATTTAGATTTAGCAAAAGACAGAGTAAAGAAGCTAAGGAAACGCACATGAAGAAAAAACATATCGGCAGTAGCTTTGATGATTTCTTGAGAGAAGAATCCATCTTTGACCAGTCCACTGCTGTAGCAGTTAAGCGAGTGATTGCCTGGCAGATTGAACAAGAGATGATCAAGCAAAAGCTTACTAAGACAGTAATGGCCAAAAAAATGCATACAAGCCGAGCTGCTCTTAATCGATTGCTAGATGAGTCGGATACCAGTCTTACGCTACTCACACTCACTAGCGCTGCATCTGCCTTGGGTAAAACAATTAATCTCAAGCTTAAGGGAACAACTACCAAGGCAGCTTAACTATAAAAAAATGGCTGGGGCCTGAAGTGGGCTCTTTGAGGTAATTCAGCAGAATTTTGTCTTTTGGCACCCTTGGCTCATCGGGTGAGCTCCTATCCTCCTAGTATTAAATCGTTAATCCTAGGAGATGATCATGAAACGTATTCTTTACACCCTTACTTTTTTTCTAAGCAGCCTTGCCAGCTCGCTCTTACACGCCCAAGTCACGAGTTGGGAGAACAGTCCGCTCAATTATCAAAATAGCCCGCTGAACTATCAAAATAGTCCACTCAATTACAACAACAGCCCGCTGAACTATCAAAATAGTCCAATGAACTACAACTCCAATAATGGGGTTTACGACAACAGTGGAAAACGTATTGGCTATGAAGTCACTGCACCTTCTGGCGTGACCAATATCTTTGATAACAATGGCAACCGCACTGGTTACTCGCCATCAAAACGCTGATTTAGCACTTTAATTACTTCAATTTTCCCTTAGCTCAAAAAATGAGCTATAAAGTGTCTAAAGTTCTGAAAACAATAAATGTTTCTCTTCTTTAGATTGGGTCAATATGAGCGATATGGAGCGGTTGCATCGTATTAAGTACATGATTCAGCAGCGTAAATGCGTGCCTCGCGAGGACTTTTTGTCTGAGCTGGAGATCTCTCCTGCTACCTTTAAGCGAGACCTTGAGTATCTACGTAGCCGAATGCAGGCATCTATTGTGTATGACCGCTTTATGGGCGGATATAAGTTTGAGAATTCCTCCTCGATTGAGAGAATTGAGATGCCAGGTCTCTGGTTCTCAGAAAAAGAGGCTACTGCCTTAGTACTGATGCAACACTTACTCTCCTCTCTGGATCAAGGCGGCTTGATTGGCCCTCATATTGAGCCCCTTACAGCCATCATTGACGGCATCCTAGGGCAGAGTGATGCTACAGCTAAAGAGCTGCGCAAACGCATCAAGGTGATTGGCATGGGTTCACGCAAGAACTCTATTGAGAACTTCTCGGAAATTGGTTCTGCCCTACTGAAACGTAATCGTCTAGAGATTCACTATTACTCTAAAGGCAAGGATGAGAACACTGCCCGTGAAATCTCCCCTCAACGCTTGATCTATTACCGCGAAAACTGGTACCTCGATGCGTATTGCCACTTACGCGATGGTTTACGGAGCTTTTCTGTAGATGGCATTCAGAATGCGGTACTGACCAATAAGAAAGCGCAAGAAGTTTCTGAAAAAGAATGTCAGGAACACTTTGCACAAAGCTACGGCATCTTCTCTGGTAAGGCTACGCAAAGAGCCAAGTTGCGCTTTAATCCCGAACATGCTCGTTGGGTAGCTGGTGAACATTGGCATGGCCAACAAGTAGGTAGCTTTGATAAAGACGGCTACTACACGCTCGAGTTTGATTTTGGTCAGGATCCGGAGCTCATTCGGGACATCATGAAGCATGGCTCTGGTGTAGAGGTACTGGGGCCGGCCAGTCTTAAGGCAAGGGTGAAGGCAGAATTATCTAAAGCACTCAGTTTGTATTGAGGCTTTAGCTAATAGCTTTATCTACATCCACTAAATCTGATCTCCAGCCTTTGTTGCGAACCTCGCGAACAAGGATGTTCTGGTGAATGAGCCGCTCCACTGCACTAATACGCGCCATCACTGAGCTGATAGCTTGATCCCCATCTACGTGAGCAATAAATAGAACTCGGATCAGCTTGTCCGCCCATTTGGGTAATCGTCCATGCTTCTCCCAGCGGGCAACTGTTTGGACATCAACACCCATCATCGAAGCTAATCCAGCCTGAGATAGCAACATCCCCCCACTTCGTACGTAACGGAATTCCACTCCAGTTAAGGAGCTAGACTTATTGGTTAAAGCCAAGCAGATCGCCTTGGTTAAGCCATCTACGTCATGTATAGCCACACCCTTCCCATAAGGTGTCTTACGGACCTCAAATCCGTTCTGGAGCCAAACATTTTTTAACCCCCCATCGGTATAGTGAAACATTTTGTTTTTCATGAGATCCCAAATACGGTTATTACCACCACTCCATCAGACGGAAAGTCAACATTTACCACCACGGCAATATTGCTACCACCGCTGTATCGCTCCATTTGGCACTTGATGCCACTGTGTCTTAAATCTGGCTCAGGTTCACGGCGTATCAATCCATGCCTCAACACATCGAACAGCATGGCATTAGTTATCTGGCGCTCACGCATACGAACATTTGCATGCTGTGTAACAGTCACATTGATAGACACCATAGCTACCCGTCTAATATGAGTCTGAAACTGAATTTTGCTCAACTTACTCAAATTCAGCACCTATCAAATTGATAGGTCTCCATAGTATATCAATTTGATAGGTAAGGATCATATATTCCCAGCTAATTAAAGGCAGTGTTGCCTTGAGCAAGAAATCTTAAAGGTGTCAATAAACCCAATTAGATAGTGGGTAAGGCACTTTTGGCAAATACTTCATTCATAAGCCAGATCAATAATGCTGATTTCATTACCCACATTAATACACGTTAGAAAACGATATACCGCCAATAGCTTTTCCGTAGGTAAAAAATGGAATTGATGAGTTGTTGCTCTGATATGTGACATCAATACTGGGGCGCAATCCAAGAATGTAAAGATCCCTCTTGGTTACCGAAAAGAAGTATAGGCGTCCTGCATCTTGTCTCACCTGCCCCCACAGTGGGTCAGATTCCCAGTAATTTCTCTGTAGAGCTGAGGCCTTGATAGTTGCCTGCACATTCGTTGCATCATGAGCGAGTTGAGTGCCCAGCGTGGCATACATTCCATATGAGCTATAGGCTTGTTGAGTAGCAGTGGTTCTATCTATGCCCGCTTCAAGATAAGCGCTTATATTTCGCGTGATGTTGTGGTTGTAGAAGGCTGAAGTAAGAGCCTGCACACCACTTAAATAAGAATAAGTTGGGTAGTCAATAGTTCCGCCCTTCAAATTAAATCCGTAATAATCCTGATTTGTTGAGTTAAATACGAAGCGGGTAGATACATAGGGATAGTTGTAATAGGTGTAGCCACCGTAATACATAGTTTCAAAACCGAGTTTCACATCTTTGTAGTTGTAATCTTGCCATCGCTTAGTCACACTCGCATCGTAAGTTTGCTTGTTGTAGGCACTGGTTTGATAAGTTAGGGTGTTAGCTCCTAATTGGGCAAAATAGCCAGACCCAGTCCCAATCTCTCGCTCTGCTTGCACTCCAACATTTAAAGCTGTTTCTGTCTTAGCAGGCTGAGCTGGCTGATAGCTCAATGTTTGACCCAAAATACTGACAGTTCTAGTGCTTGTGATGTATCCAGGATTTGAGTCCTGAAAAAGGCTTACGGTAAATCTGAAACTTTGTTGCTTCTGAATTTCACCCACATACCATTCCACCTTATCCCTAACAGTAATAGGGATAGATTCTGGTTTATTCAAAATATCAATAAATTGCACCTTGGCTTCAGATAAGCGTCCAGCAAGATACAGGCTCCTTGCCCACTCCAACTGAATACGAACCGCCTTAGTTTCTTGATATAGATCCCCAAATATTTGTGCTGCTAAGTTAGGGTTAGATCCCATGACTGCAATACCCTCTTCAAACCGTTGTTGGTATATTCGAGGAGTATTGGCTTGCGTATGGCCGACAAGAAAAAAGGCGCTCATCACAAGCGCCTTGAACTTAATGTGCATGACTCTGATTAACGTTTTCCTCCGAATCCACCTATTAAGGACTCCAATCCACTACCAGCTTTGACGGCGTATGTACCACCAATTTCCGTTGCAGTTGGACCATAGAACTTACCAATAGCGTTGCCGGTTAGCCCTGATCCAGCACCCGCAGCCGTTACTACTCCACTAAATGCATTGGCACCAGCAGCATAGGTAAGAGTCCCCGACATATTTAAGTCACTTCTTGCAGTAAATGACGTAAAGTTATTGGTCGTGTTCGTGGTTGATGTTGAAAATCCAACCGCTCTTGTACCAAAGTTAACAGCAGCACTCATGTCGGCAATCGTAAAAGAAGAAGCCCCTGATGGAGCGACATAAAGGCCTCCAGCTGTACCTACAAATGTAGCTATACCTGTTGCAGGCATTCCCGTTACTGGAGTAGCGCTACCAACCGATGCAGCACCAGCAGTTCCGTTACCCAAACCAGTCGCCGGATCAATTCCATTGATCCAAACTCCATATGACTGATAGTTCCATCCACACGGATTAGAAGGGCACGGCTCTGCAAACAATCCAACTGCAGAACCATTGGCTTTTGCTGCAATATTCACGTCTCCTGCAAACGGCCCAACTGCCAGCGGCTCTATAAAATCGCCAGCAGATTTATCAAAAGTAATTGTTTGCCCCAAGCCGGAATTAATTGTTGCTGAATTAATTAAGCTTGATCCATAAGACAAGGTCATTGAGGCACCGCCAGAGGTTTGAGAGGCAGTGGAAATGGTACTTACTAGCCCTGTACTTGGATTATCGACATAAGAGACTTGGGAGGCATCTCCATAAGCTATTACAGTTGTATTTGGCTGTATAGAACTCCAACTGGTAAATGGCGTTACAGTTACTCCGCCGCTTGAGGATGATCCACCTCCACCCCCGCCGCCAGCACAAGCAGTGAGTGTTAAAGCAGCAATAGATATAGTTAATAAGCTGAAAGTTTTATTCATTTGTAGCCTAGATAAGGGAGTGGACAGAAATAAAGTTTGCATTTTTTACATCTGCATTTAAAGACCGAGTATCCATATCTAAACCAAGCAAAACAATTAAAATCGAGACCTAAATTTATGCATATTAAATGTGCATACTTTCATGAGATACATTGTTTTGCGTCCCACCAGACTCTAGTAGTCCATCTACCAAATGAATAAGTTTGTCTGTAGCATTTACAAGCCGATGTCGCTTGTCGTGAACACCATTTGAAAGAACAATCCAACCATCATCGATCAGTAGATTGATATGTTTTCTGGTATTGAGGGTGCTCCTAATTGATCCAGTGCACAGCTCTTTGATTGTGAGATTTCTATTCTCTAAGTGCGCCTTCAACACATCAAGGATCAAATCGTAGGTAATTAATGCATGTCCGGAATACAGTTTCTTATCCAACACTTCTCTAAGTTCTATCAGTTTATTTATATTTTTAATATGCACTTTTTCCATCCGTCTATATATAAAGACTGTTTATAAAAAAATCTATAAAAGAAATAGAATGAAAGTTAAGCAATTAACTATGCATAGTTACGTTATCTACTTCCCATTGGCTTTCTGGGTTTGAGTAGATTAGTAAGTTGATAGCTCATCAACTGAGCTTACTGAAAACAAGTTCAAATATTTATAAATACTGTGTTTATATACAGTATCACAATAAATAATTTATTCATGTGCTCGAAGTGCGTTCAAAAATTTTCTACGAAGAAAAGCAAAGTCATTGCAACTCGAAGTTTGATTACATCTAATACTTTGAATTGGTCATGGATAAGTTGAAACATGGCTCTAGTCAATGGGCCACAGCATTAGATTGAAATGAAATCTATTTATGATTTATGGCACGCAGAACTTAAGCTTGGGGTTGAGCTCGTCTACCCTCTCCAATAGATTTGATATATGTCTATTGCCTATAGAGCAACGATTGCTGCCTATTTGTATTAGATATTGCTATTTTTTAGCACAATCATGCTACTATTTAGCAATGTCTCTATCAAGCGCTCTTTTCTCACCCAGTCAAAGCCTAGTTCTAGGGTGGATCTTTGGTCACCCGGAACGAGAATTCCATCTTAGTGAATTATTACGCCTAACTAAATTAAGTAGCGCATCACTTCAGAGGGAGCTAAACCGACTTTCAGAAAGTGGGATTATTAATTCATCAAAGCTTGGAAACTTGAGAATCTTTAAAGCTAATCAAAGCTCACCTGTTTACAAAGAACTTCATAGTCTCGTAAAGAAAACATTAGGCGTTGATCATGAAATCAATGTTGCATTAGCATCTTTGCATCAAGACTTACAGCACGCATTGATCTACGGTTCGGTAGCTAAAAATACCGATACAGCAAGTAGTGATATTGACCTTCTCTTAGTCGGAAAAAATTTACGTCTTAGTAAAATATTGGATCTACTCACTCCAGTTGAACATAAGTTAGGACGAAAAATTAATCCCACCTGCTACACACTAAAAGAGTTTGAAAATCGTCGCGCAGAACGAAATTCATTTGTTAATAAAGTTTTAGGACTAGCTACTATCTCCGTGTATGGTACCTCAATTGACTAATAAAAATTTAGATAATTTAGTCAAAATTGGTCAACTTAAATCAGAACCTTCTGAAGGAATTGAAATACTGAGGATGCTTGAGATTGCCTATAGACGTTTGCTAGACTCCGGAATCGCGGAAGTGTCTATAGAGGGTCGATTTACGTCTGCCTATAATGCTGCTCATGGTGCGGCACTTGCTGCCCTGCGCTGGCATGGATATAGAAGTGAAAATCGATTTATGGTGTTTCAATGTCTCGGCGACACGCTAGGCTGGCCAACTAATAAATGGCGAGTTTTTGATGCAGTTCATCAAAAGCGCAATTTGGCTGAGTACGAAGGCTATTTAGAGATTGAAGAGTCAACCATTGACGAGTTACGCGACCTAACAGCATCTTTGATTAAGGATGTTATGGTGCTCGTCAAGGCACAATAGCTACCTAACCAAACGCTACCTAAAGAAGCCCTCATGCCCCAAGCCATTATTTTTGATGTAGAAGCAACCGATAAGAACGATGCCGTCATCATTGAAGCGGCTTCTTTAGATGTGACCTCTATTAATCCATTGGCTGTTGGCAATCCTTGGGTGCAACGTTACAACCCTGGTAAACCGATTAGCTTGGGTGCTTTAGCCACCCATCACATCCTTGATGAGGAGCTGGTTAACTGTCCCGCCAGTAGCTCATTTAGATTACCTGCTGGCACCAAGTACATCATTGGTCATAGTGTAGATTTTGACTGGGAGGCTATTGGCAAACCTGAAGTGAAACGTATTTGCACACTTGCTCTTGCCCGTAGTCTTTGGCCTCATTTAGATAGCCATACACAAAGTGCCCTACTCTATTACTTTGAACGCGCTACTGCTCGCGATCAATTACGTGATGCGCATAGCGCATTAGCCGATGTGTGGATCTGCTCCAAAATTCTTGGGCAGATTATTGAGAAGCTTCACCCTGCTTCTCTAGATGCTTTATGGGAAATGTCTGAGAAAGCCCGAATTCCGACGATCATGCCTTTTGGCAAGCATAAGGGTGAGTTAATCAGCCAGGTGCCATCAGACTATAAGCAATGGATGCTACGTCAGGACAACGTCTCCGAATACCTTCGCAAGGCCCTGCAGGCCTAATTTTTGTTTAACTCTGATTTTGTTTTAATGCTGCTTATGTGCTGAGGTCACTAGCTTTTCTGTATAGGCAATCGCTACAGCTGACAACACAAAGGTAATGTGGATTAAGGTTTGCCACATGAGAGTCTTTTCATCATAAGAGGCTGCGTTGATAAAAGTCTTCAGCAAATGGATTGATGAGATACCAATGATGGCGGTTGCTAGCTTTACCTTGAGTACGCCGGCATTGACATGCGATAGCCACTCAGGTTGATCTGGATGGTTCTCTAATTCCAAACGAGATACAAAGGTTTCCCATCCACCAACGATCACCATCACCAGCAGGTTAGAGATCATTACGACATCGATCAATCCTAGGACCACCAGCATTAGCGCGGTTTCAGTCATCGACTTATCCGCCATCATGCTAATGAGATGAACCAACTCTAACCAAAACTGCCAAACATAGACACCTTGGGCAACAATCAGGCCAATATAAAGTGGCGCCTGTAACCAGCGGGACATAAATATCCAGCGTGGTAATGGTCGTAATTTTTTATCGAGGTAGGTTTGCTTATCTTCAGTCATGTTGGAATTTTATCCATTTTTATGACTTTCCCATGACATCAATGCGCCCATCTAATGTAGGGGAATTATCTTTTTTTCTCTTGAAAGCTGCCCAGCACAGGAACAGTAAAGCTAGAGAGGTTATGGCTGCAGGCCACCTCAATCGCTCGCGAGCCCTAGACCGGACCTCACGCATCACAAATGTTTCACCTTTAATCATTTCATTATAAGACTGTTGAAACGATGAAATCTTTTGCACCAAGAAGTCATCAGTCTCAGTATTCTCATAACGATTGCGCGCCTCCATCTCACCAAGACGATTGAGCTCCGCTGTGTATCGAGTAATATACCGCTGGGCATCCTCGTGCATTAATTTTTCATTCATGGTGAAGTAAGTATTACGAATGCCAGGAACATATCTTTCAACAGAGTCTAATAGGGGCTGATCAGCCCTCGGATTTATCGCAAGCCATCCAAGCGATGCAGCAAGCAAGAGCAGTAATCCCAAGGCACCAGCCCTGAGCAATGATGCTGCCCCAAGACCACTCTTGCGGCAGACATATCCTAAGAGGAAAAGTATCAAGAGCAATCCAAACGCGCAAACAATGGTTGCACCTGTTGATGTATCTAGCCAGTAAGATGCCAATAAGCCAATTAAAGCAGCAAGGCAACCGACCATAAATCCATATAGCCATTGACGTATCGTGTCTCGCGCCAAGAGGAGGCCGATCAGTGCAGGAATAATCAAAAATGAAAATACTAGCAACACACCTGCAATTGCAACAGAGCTCGTAACAACCAGACCAAACGCTGAATAAAAAATAAGGTCTACCACCCACCCTTTTGCACCACCTACTTGCAGCCATTGTTTTTTAGTGGCAATGGCTAATAAGCTTCCAATCACAACATAGAGTGCTATGACGCCATAAAGATCGTTGATATCTACCGTCAGAACACTTCCAGTGAGGATTTGCTTTAAGTGCTCCGCACCCTGAGGAGCTCTTTCAATTAAAAGAATCGCTGCTGCTGCAGAAACGATATACAACACTCCAACCAAAGCTTCTGCAGGAATTTTTTCTGGAGCAAAGCGTACAAGAGATAGAAGCAGCGCAGCCGATAAGGCAAACCCCAGAGACCAACTATAAGCACCTAGTGACTGAGGAAGATGCCCCTGCATAAATGCTACTGTCGCCCCAAGTGCAGCGCATTGCGCTAGCGCTAAATCAACAAAGACGACATTTTTCTTTAAAACATGTAAGCCAAATTGGCAATGTATTGCAACCAATATGACGCATGCAAAAAATGGTACCGCCAGTAACCCTAATAAATCAGTCATTTCGAATTCTTATTAAATGCAGCTAGTAAGTTTTTAATATTGTTATCCATCATTTGGATATAGCTCTTTGCACCATCATCTCCAACAGAAGTACTCAATACAGCGATTTGCGCTCCCAATTTTTTTACCAAGAAATTAACCTCGCGATTAGGTTCTTGTGGACGCTTCACAATCACATGAATCTTTTCTGAGCCCATCTTAGTAAGAAGGCGGGATAACTCAGCAGCACTTGGAGATACTCCAGGCCGCGACTCAACGGTCCCTGCAAAGTTGAGACGAAAGCGTCTAGCAAGGTAGGGCCAATTGTTATGGTAGGTCAGTAGTGGCTTGCCCCTCAGAGGCTCAAGCTTCTCCTGCCACTCTAGGGTCTTGCGATCTAAGCTCGCCAGAAAATCAATTCTTTGCTTCTCATAATATTTTGCATTGGGTACATCAATACGTGCCAATGCTTCTACGATATTTCCGGTAATGACAGCGGCATTATTAGGATCAAGCCAGTAATGCGGATTGCCAGCTCCATGGGCATGGCCACCGCCGCCTATGCCTCCCCCCTTTACCTCCAAAAGAACAATCGCATTGGATGCATCAACATAAGCCGCTCCACCCTTAACTAGCTCAGGCCTGCCAGTTTGGCGCAATATGCGATCCAACCATAGGTCATAATCCAAGCCTACTCGGACAACTAGGTTTGCAGTCTTTAGGCGATCTAGGTCTTGAGGTTTAGGCGCGTAGTCTTCTGCCTCGGCACCTGGCAATACCATAGATATCGCCTGAACCTTATCGCCGCCAACATACTCTACAAAGCTCTTTAAATCTGTGGTCGTAGTCACGACCTTAATTACGGCAAATGCCGCACTACTCATGCAAGTAGCACTGATCAAAACACCAATAAAAAAGGCGCGAAAGATTACTCTCTCGCGCCTGAACTTAAAAATCATTTTTTAGCAGTTACCCAAACACTCTTAGGCAATACACAATGAATGGATTTTTGAGGACCGTTCATTTCTCCAACACGGCAGTCCATAGCTACGGAAGCGAGTCCATAAGCATCAAGACGTGTCATACCTTTTTTCTGCTGCAACAACTCAATCATCGCCATTGAAGCGGTATCCATTGCTTTATTGGCATCAGCATCAGTACCCACAGTTACAAACTCAGTTGGCGTTTCAGCTGTTGGACGTGGAGGAATGCCTTTAACCTTGACATCCTTAGGCGTCATGCAGTGAATACCTTTTTTCACGTTCACCACTTGCGATACGCGGCAATCGGAAATACTAGGCATCAACTTGGCTGCTGCATCAGGACTAACACCTCTTTGCTCAACGATAAATTTGACAGTCTGGGCTTTTGCACCATCGATAGCTAGATTGAGATCCTTATCAAAACCTACAGTAATCCAGCTCTTATCTGTTTCGATACGTGGCATATCAAGCTTCTTGTTCTTGAGGACCTCTACAGAGACATTGAGCTCTTTATATGCGGTTTCAATGGCAGTCAAGTTGACCTCTCCGTTACCTTGTGCGGCATGAGAGTCACCAGACCAAAATAAAGCACCCTTAACCCAAACAGGCAGATACAAGGTTGCACCCTCTGTCATGTCACGAATATCCATATTTCCACCGTATTCTCCTGGCGGCACACTTGAGTACTGGCCCGGCTCTGCTCTGGCCACACCAATAGTTCCAGGAAATGGTCGTAAAGGAATTTCAATTCCAGGGGCAAACTCTGCAACCTTGCGATTCATATCTAGGTAGAGATATTTAACCTGTCCATCTTGGAAGTCTTTTGGAAATTGGCCAAACATGCCTGGAATATTGAAGTTAGTTCCGTATGCGCGTGGGACGATGCGGTTTAGCTTCACTTTTAGCACGTCGCCAGGCTCTGCGCCCTCAACATAGATAGGGCCAGTTAATGTATGTGGTCCACGTCCAGGATTATCAGTACGGAGTTTTTTCAACTCTTCAATACTGACTCCCGGGATCACCTGATTGTGCGCATGCATCATGGTTTCCATCACCACCGTATCACCAGACTTCACCTTCAGTACGGGCGGTTGCGCATTATTAAACCAGCCCCACTGTGTAGTTTCTAGGGTTGCAGGGAGCAAATAGGTTGTTCCGGGGAATTGACTGGCATCAGTCTTTGATTGTGCGGATAAAAAACTTGAGGCTACCGTGCCAACAACGGCGAATGTGGCAACAGCTGATAAATGAATTAATCTCTTTTTCAAGCACTTCTCCTTGATGTTTATAAGTACTGGTTAGTATCGACACATCATCGAACACCCCACATGTATTACTCACTTCAAGTTTCATATTGCCATCTAAAAATCGATTGAAGATTTCAATGTGAACCTTATTGGTGACACTAGCACCAAAATTGTGCTTCAGTAAGAGCGTCAATCAACTTTTAATACTTATCCGCACAATACTGGTGAAAACACCTAGCCTGTAATTGAGTTTGTATGCGTTAGCTGTACAAGAAAAAGGGCAAGGAATCCGTGATTTCCTTGCCCTTTACTTTTTTAAACAACAGATCTTCTTATTGCCTGCGTCCTACTGCTGCTAGCCTTACTGATACTTGCGGCTGAATACTTGCGCCTTACTGCGCTGATGACGCTTCGTGTTTTTTAATACTGCGCAGTAAGACAAAGCAATGATTACTACGAGTGAGATGCCGTTGAAGTTATTAATTAGTTCCATTTGATTTCTCCTGATGTGTACTTTTGTTAATGAGTTTTTTACTTCTATTTAGCTTCTGTTTTGTTTCAATGTGTTCAGAATATTGACTTACTAGCTCAGAAAATGAGCTAGTAAAATTAGCTTCGTTATTCATTGTTTTTTGTTGTTCCTTTATTCATCTTTTTAATGCTTCCTTGCTTATTCATTAGCGCACTACGGGCAATTCATCCCACTGCGTGGTGTAGTTCGGCGATCTATTGCCTGATCTCATCTTCCAGTCTTGCTTGGTTCCAGCGGCTGCAGTTTTGATAGCAGCATTACCAAAACGACTATTAATCGAGTCCATGGCTTTCATGAGGCCAGCAGATTTACCTTTGACTTCTACATCATCAAAGAGCGATTGCTGCATGGTGGGTTTGTCAGCTAAGAGGTTAAAGATCACTCCTGCCTTCTTGTACTTAAAGCCGGTTTTGTATATTTGCTTTAAACCTTTTAATGCCGCGCTGGTCAGCGTCAAGGTGTTATCACTAGGGTCACTCAGAGCGACTGTGATGCTTTGGTGATGCTGTGGCTCAAACGGTTTATGCGAATTAGTTTGCACAAAAATAGTGAGTGCGCCCGTGACTGACTTTTGGCTTCTGAGTTTTTCAGCACCTCTTGCAGTATGAGTCGCTACAGACTCAGCCAACTCTTCCATGGAAGTTACGGGCTTGCCAAAACTTCTTGAAGAAATAATCTGCTGTTTAGATGGCGCTACTTCTTCAAGCTGCAAGCAAGATACGCCACGTAGTTCATAACAAATACGCTCAATCACAACGCCAAACTGTTGGCGCATGGTTTGAGGGGAAACTTGTAGCAAGTCAAAGATACTGTTGATCTTGAGCTCTTTGAGTTTCTTGGCAGTCTTGCCACCAATCCCCCATACCTCACCTACTGCCGTCTCTGTCATCCATTGGTAGAGCATTTCTTTTGGCATAGCGCTGATGTCACAAACACCAGCAAACTGAGGATTCTTTTTAGCTAAGTGATTCGCCAACTTAGCGAGCGTCTTGCTAGCGCCAATACCTACACATACGGGTAAACCTGTGGTGTCTTTAACATCTTGTTTAATGATTTGACCTAGGCTTGTAGGGTCAGCATATTGCTTGAGCACCGTCTCAATTTGCAAAAAGCTCTCATCAATACTGTAGACCTCTAAATTGGGTGTGAACTTTCTTAAGACCTCTACTACTCGGCTGCTCATATCACCATACAAGGTGTAGTTGGAGGAATAAGCTTGGATGCCGTGCTGCTTAGCTAGGTCTTTCATCTGAAACCAGGGAGTACCCATCTTGACGCCTAGTGCTTTGACTTCAGCACTGCGCGCTACGGCGCAACCATCATTATTCGATAGCACCACCATCGGCACATCTTCTAACTTAGGTGCAAATACGCGCTCGCAAGATACATAGAAGTTGTTGACATCGACGAGCGCAAAAAGTTGCCTGGTTTCGCCTGCTTGATTCATGGTGCTCATATCGATTTACCATTTCTGCTGCTAGCGTGACTGTACTTACGCACTACTCCAACGACGACACCCCAAATTTGGAGCTGGCTACCCTCATGAAAAGTGATGGGTTCGTAGCTCGGGTTTTCTGGCTGGAGCTCAGTTTTTCCGCGTAACTGATACAGGCGTTTAATGGTGTACTCATCATCGACTACAGCTACTACGATGTCTTTATGTTTTGGTTTGAGGGCTTTATCCACTACTACCTTGTCACCATCGCAAATACCCGCACCCATCATCGAATCACCCTTGACGGTGAACATGAAGGTGGCTGGCTTGTTTTGGACGAGGTAGCTGTTTAGATCGAGGCCTTCCTCCGCATAATCAGCTGCTGGACTCGGAAATCCCGCTGAAATGCGGTGACTCAGAAGCTTGAACTCATAAGCACCATTGGCCACCAAAGCTTGTGGGGCCTGGGTTAGAGTGCTTTCTGAGGAGCTTTGTGGAAGTGCGATAAGTACCATGGGTTCTAATATACTGTATATCCATACAGTATTTCAATACCTAGGCTTTATTTTTTCCAAAACGTGGTTTTTGACCCCTTTTTAGGAGGGGCTGGCATAACAAGCCCCTCTGAAATCCGGCTGCAATGTATGGCCTAGGTAGCCCCTGGCGAGGGGTATATTCGCCACTCAATGGCTGTAATCGACCCGAAGCAGTCCCATAAAGAAAAACCACCCGAAGGTGGTTTTAGTATTTCTTGCCTGGGGCGGTATCGACCAGGACCCCAAATTCTTTGCAAATATTAATTTAACTTGCGACTTTAAACTTCAAAGCTATCAACGTCGTCTATTTGGGG
Source organism: Polynucleobacter arcticus (assembly GCF_013307205.1). NCBI lineage: Bacteria > Pseudomonadati > Pseudomonadota > Betaproteobacteria > Burkholderiales > Burkholderiaceae > Polynucleobacter > Polynucleobacter arcticus. The sequence goes on from NZ_CP028940.1 coordinate 1,323,717, forward strand.
CACCAGCAAAAGATTGCCTATTCTCAATATGTCTAAAGGTAATACGGCCTTTACTCAAGTCATATGGCGAGACCTCTAAAGAAACCTTATCTCCAGCCAATATTCGAATGTGGTTTTTTTTCATTCTTCCGGCTGTGTAGGCGATAAGCTTATGACCATTGTCTAAAGTAATCCGATAACGCGAATCCGGCAGAATTTCATCAACAAGACCTTCCATTTCAAGCAACTCTTCTTTAGCCATTTAACACCCTTAATAAAAATAAAAAGCCCAGTCATGCTGGGCTTTGGGCCAGGCAAATAGTTTTCGCCTGGCATTTACTACTGATTTAAGCAACTTGAATATTGGATGCCATTTTGCCTTTAGGGCCTGTAGCAATATCAAAAGTCACCTTTTGACCCTCAGCCAATGACTTAAATCCATTGCTGTTAATTGCTGAAAAATGAGCGAACAAATCATCTCCACCTAGATCAGGGGTAATAAAGCCGAAGCCTTTAGCGTCGTTAAACCATTTCACAATTCCGTTTGCCATATCTGACTATTCCTTAAAAAAATTTACAAAAGGGCATATGCCCTAATAGGGCGAGAGTCAAGAATGGCGGGGGAGATGCTAAGAAGAACTATCGCAGAATTGCGGTATTAATTACTAGTACAACACACTATTAGCTTGAAAATCGCTGTGATCACTTTACCCTACTTATTCAGTAAAAGGTGAAATAGATACAATTCGATGACACAAGCTTCTCAATGGTGTTTTTTCTCTCGAATCACCGACACAAGAATTTTCAATCTTCTACTTTATCGACTGCTCTTGGCCGAAAGCAGACTATCGGCGCCAAAAGAAAACCACCCGAAGGTGGTTAGCGCAAATAAGTTAACTGGATTCCAGCTGGCTGGATTATCAAGGAAGGCGTTAGATGTATAGATGCTTGCCCAATACAGTCAAGCATGCCCCACTTCGATGAACTCGATTACTCGCTCCATTAGCCGAGATAATCCGCTTTACCCAACTCAACACCGTTGTGACGCAAGATGTTGTAAGTGGTTGCTATATGGAAATAAAAGTTTGGAATGATCCAAGTCATTACATATTGCTCACCCACAAACTCAAAGCTCCACTCTTTAATCGAGAACTTGATCTCTTTTGCTTCTGTGCCATCAATCTGCTCAGGCTGAATGCTATCCATAAAGGCAATTGTTTTAGCAATGCGCTCTTTTAATTGAGCAAGCGTGCTTTCAGCATCGTCAAATTTAGGCGCTTCAACACCAGCCAAACGCGCTAAACCAAACTTCACTTGATCACAAGCAATTTGCACCTGCTTAGCCAGAGGAAACATATCCGGAAATAAGCGCGCCTCTACCAAGACCTTGCCATCAATTCCTTTTGCGGCTGCATACTCTTCAGCCTTCGTCAAAATGGTAGTCAGGTTGACCAGCATTTTCTTTAACTGAGGAACCGAGGCTTGGTACATGGAAATTGCCATAAATACTTTCTTATATGGATACTAGATGCAGAACGAATTAAACATCACTCATAAAATCGCCACCACCGCTGTCATCCCATGAGCTTGCACCACCATCATCCCAAGAGCTGGCGTCATGCACGCCAAAATTAGGATCTAAGGATGCTGGACCGCCCACTTGGTTCATATTAGGATTGGCATTGGCGCCGGAATGACCACCATCGCGACCACCCATGAGGCTACCTGCTAATGCTTGACCAGCATACATACCAGCACCTAAAGCTGCGCCAGTAGCCAAGCTACCCATTAAGCCGCCACCCATGCCACCTGCTGCTGGAGCACCAGGGTAACCAGGGCCGCCAGGGGCGCCGGGTCCACCCGGATGGCCAGTAGGGCCGCCTGGAGTACCAGGGTAACCAGCGTTTGGAGCGTTATAGACCTGCAATGCCTCTGCCTTACGGCGCTTCATCACAATAATGACGCCCACTACCAAAATGGCAATCAAACCCCAAAAGAGTGGATTGCTAAAAATGGAAGATGAAGATGCGCCAGCAACAGAACCACCTGCGCCACTCGCGAGTTGTACTTGCAGTTTTTGCACGGATTCTGGTTGAGCAAAAGGCAGGCCCGGAGCTAAGTTTTGCGCTTTGATGAAATGATTACGCGCAAGCTCTACCTTACCCTCTTTGAGATAAAGCTCAGACGCCACATAATGCGCCTTTGCACTATTAGGATGGTTTTGCAGCACTTCTTTCATCATGGCATCTGCTTTAGCCATCTGCCCAGATTGCACCGCTTTATATACCTCGGGCAAAGTGGCCTCGGCAAATGCTGCGTTGCTAGTGAGCAATACCGCCGCTGCGAATACGCCAACTACTAAATTGATTACCTTACGAATGTTCATCAAGACTCCTTGTAGGATGTTTCGTGCGAATTTCATTATCCCTAGTTTGGGGATTTTTGCTACACCCTACTGATATAGGGTCTTTAGGGTAGATTTCAAGGTGTTGTTTGATAAATTGAAATCGTAATTCCCTTAATTTTTGTAGCTATATAAATTCATTGCTGATATGATTTAACGTAACTACAATATTTCCGATAAAATTATCTTATGATTCAGCTAAAAATGATTCAAATATTCAGAAACATGGTTTATCGCTTGCAGAGGCTAGACTGCTTGAGTGGAATACAGCCCTAGAGTGGATTGATGGCAGGAAAAATTATGGTGAAGAAAGATACATAGCACTAGCCCTAATGAAGCAACGCCTGTACTACGTCGTTTACGTTGAACTAAAAATAGGTATCAGAGTTATTAGCTTGAGAAAAGCAAATATTCGAGAGGTAAAAAAGTATGAAAAAGAAAATAATTAGGCCTACTGCAGCAGAAGATGCTGCAATCACAAAAGCTGCCATGGCAGATCCAGACTCCACTCCATTTACCGATGAAGAGTGGGAGCAAGCTAGACCCACAATGGTTCGTGGTCGCGGCAGACCCTTGGGTAGCGGCAGCAAAGAGCAAGTTACCCTGAGAATCGATAAAGATGTTTTAGATTTTTACAAATCCAAAGGGGAGGGTTGGCAAACCTTTATTAATCAGGTGTTAGGTGAAATTAAAAAAGAAGCTAAATCTATATCGGTGGTTGAGAAGAAAATCATCAAGGGCAATTTAATATCAAACAAACTAAAAATCGCCGCCTAAGAATGCACTTAATTGACTTCCGCAATCTCACCTCTAGCAGAGATTAAAAAGGCCTTCGCTGGCTTATCTGGACGAATCCTACCGAGCTCCTGCTTGTAGTTGTTTAGTTGTGCGCGGTATTTGTTGTGAGTCCTACCGCCTACCTCGGGGATCGTGAGTTTGTAATCGAGGATGGCTAAGTGATCGTCGAACTCCACCAAGCGATCTAGGCGGAAGCTCTTGCCATCTAGGCTCACAAGATCAATCTCATTCCAGGCCTGTACCCACTCATCATCGGTGAGGTAGGGCTTGAGACTGGGTGCACTCATCACACTCTGCACTCGCTCCATGAGTTTTTTGGCGCGTGCTTGATCAATGCTGAGCCAATCCATAAGCTCTTGCTCGCTTGGCATCGGAACTGTTACCTGGCTACCAGAGTGTGTAGTTAAGAACTCCAATAGTTTATGAAAATGCGTACCCTCTTCCAAAATCTCTGGATCGGGTTGCTCTAATACTTGCGCCCGCTCTTTTGCTTTTTTGGCAATTGCTAGTGCACCACTTTCAATATTGGCAATCGTTTCTTGATGAGATTGCTTGGCAGCATCCCATGACAATTGGAAATGATTCATTTGGAATGGTTCACTACCGCTGGAATTAATCTTCTCTTGCTCTTGGGCTGGCGCTTCACCTAACTGGGTCATATCTAAGGTCTCTATCCCCGCTGCAAGCGCCCTGCCATACCAAGATTTTTGGCTAATGCCATCTTTGATATGAGATTGAACGCCACTAATCCATAAACCTTGCTGCGCACGCGTCATGGCAACGTAGAGGACATTCCAATTTTCATTCTCACTCACTTCATTCTCTTTTGCGTAGATTGCCGCGCGCCCCTCAGTCAAAGACTTGGCGGTGTAAAGAGAAAGGTGGCTTGGACTCACCTCATCCGGAGGCCAATCGAGTAGTACGCCACGATTGGGCGCTTTCCACTCGGTGTGGTTGGCATCGAGCATGACGACAAAGGGTGCTTCCAAGCCCTTGGCACCATGGATCGTCATAAGGCGGACACGCTTGTGCCGATCTTCCTCAGACATTTCGCTATCAAGATCTACTTCACCAATATCGTCTTCAGCCTCTGCTTCTACATCTCCCTCATCCGGGGTCTCATCATCGTCACCCCGACGCATCGCATTAATCTCTTCGATAAAGCGACTCAAGCTTGGATAACGACCACCATCCTGATTTAAGGCAAGCTCCAAGAAAGCATCTAAATTAGCTAATACTTGTGCACGCGCTAGATTTTGAGAGGCCACCGCATAACTGACTCGTAAATGACTCTCTTGATAAATCAGATCCAGTAGATCGTGTACAGGTAATGCTTCACCCAGACCTCTCCAGCGCTCTAAATAGCGTGCCGCCCTCTGAACTTCTGCCTCAGAACTGCTTTGCAAGGCATCCCACCAAGAAACTTGAGTTTGACCCTGACTTTCGATATGGCTGTAGCTGTCGCCCACATGACTACTGAGCTTTTGCATTTGTTGCTCAGTAAAACCAAAGATAGGGCTACGTAATACTTGCGCCAGCGGCAAGTCATGTCTTGGGGATACCAAGACGGTGAGTAAAGCAATTAAGTCATCAATCTCTAGAGTATTGAGCAGACCTCCTAAGCGAGAACTATCGTAAGCCAAGCCTGATTCACGCAGGGCTCGCTCAAATTGCGGCAAGTAGGCGCGGCGTTTGACGAGCAAGATAAAGTCGCTAGCCCTTGCTGGTCGCCAGCACTCTTTACCATCTTTCTTATCAATCACTTGGCGTGTTGCCAGAACATGATGAATTAAGCGACTGACTTGTTGACCTTCCCAGTAGCGCTGCTGCACGCCAACAGTCAGGCCCGAATCCTCAATCGGATTATCCAGGGCACTACCAGTGCGTTCAACTTGGTCTTGCTCGACACGCTCAATCAGTGGCAATAACATCGCCTCACCCTTGGCGGCAAACTGATGATCAGCAATACCTTCTGCTGGCGCCTTCCAGTCCGTATCTTGCTCGGCAAACACATAACTTGATGGAACTGAATCCATCAAAAAAATACTATTTACAGCCTCATTAATTTGATCGGCATTTCTGCGGGTAGTGTTCTTTTCCAAATACTTCGCTTGCAAAGTAGATTCCAAAAATTTTCTAGCGCTAGTAAATAGTCTTGGGTCAGCACGGCGGAAGCGATAGATTGACTGCTTGGGATCGCCCACAATAAATACGCTGGGACGAGATCCATCTTGGCCATAACCCTCTAGCCAAGAGCGCAATATCTGCCATTGCAGTGGATTGGTATCTTGAAACTCATCAATCAGAATGTGACTGTACTTGGCATCTAGTCTTGCCTGCAGGTAAGCGGCATTGGCTGGGTCGGCCATCAACTGACTAACACCAATTTCTAAGTCGTCAAAGTCTCGCACACGCATCGACTCTTTGGTCTTTTGCATATGACATAGCATGGCTTCACTCATAGCAAACCAAGCGGCATTGATTGCACTAGCATCTTGATCTTTTTTCCAAGGGAACCATGCCTCATATGCATCTATCCAGGCATTCCGAATGGCGGCGATCTGCGTTGGGTCGCCGCCAGTCGTAGCAAGGTACTTTTGCATCGGCGAGGAGATCTTAGCGATATCTTCCAATGGAGTGAGTGTGCTTTTAGCGTAGAAACAGATTTGCCATTCATCTGCAATCTCCGCGATAGATTGCCCTGCTGCGTGAAGCGCAATTGCCCTCTGAATCAGTGGCACCCTTTTATTGTGAGTGGCAGTGCTATTACTGAAGCAATCGAGCATCACCTGTAAGTCTTCTTTTGTGCCAGGGCGTCGCCAAAATTCTTCTAGCGGGTTTGGTAAAGACAAATTGGGTAGGCATTGCGCTAAAGCCTCGACCGGACTGATGCCCCTAGCCTTGCAAGAAGCCAAAAAGAATGTCCAAGCGCCTCTTTGTTTAAAGAGGCTGTAATTGCCCATCAAGAACTTATCAGTCTCAAAGGCGCCAAACTCTCTGAGCAAAACATCGTAGTGTTTTTTAAGATCAGCAGGTAAATCTCCCCACCAGTCCTGCATGCACTCTTCTTGCAAGCGCTTGGCGTCCTCACGAAGATTAAATCCTGGCTGCACCTCTGCTGAGATTGGCGCCGCTCCGAGCAGCCTACCGAACCATCCATGAAAGGTGTCAATCACAATTGATTGAGGACTCATCAAAACCTTGAGATACAGGGCCCTTGCTTGCGGTAGCAACTTCTTAGCCTCCACATCATCCAAGCCTCTGATTGTGAGCTCATGCATGAGTTGCTCGTCCGTCATTTGAGAAAACTGCTCTAGCAATCCGTATAAGCGGTCACGCATCTCTTGCGCAGCTTTACGAGTAAAGGTCAGAGCAAGAATCTCTTGAGGTTTAGCACCAGCCAGCAATAAGCGCACCATGCGAGCCACCAAGAGCCAAGTCTTGCCACTGCCAGCACACGCGGAAACAATAACTGAATTATTCGGGCTGCAGGCTAGGGGGTAATCAAACTTATCGTTCACCACATCCCCTTTCTACAAATGCCTCTAGCTTCGCAATACTGGCAAACGCTATCAGGTGCAAAGGCTTTCATGGGCTTGCGCGCCCATAGGACTTCTAGGTCTTCATTCAGTTGATCCGAAAACTGCTCCATCATCTCCGGCATCTGCTCCACCGAATATGCTCTGACAATTTTGTCCTCGGCTTTCTTAAGATCTGCTTTTAATGAAACCCACTCGGCCTGCTCAATGGTGCGCCCAGGAAGATGTGCTGCAATGGCATTCTCATTTACAGCGCGGGCATAGATTAGTAATTGCGGATCATCTAATAGACGCTCCGCTCGCTTCTTGATTTTAGTGATGCCTTGGTTCTTGTAATCAATGACTGCTGCGGCAGTAGGATTATTAGCATTTACATCAAAGCGGTCGGCGCGCCCCGCAATCCCAATCTCTCTCTGCACCCCATCAGGGTCAGTCATCGTCACCATGAATCCAACTGGTAACTCTGCATCGTGATATTGCCAACCATCTGCCTCACGCTTTAGCTGCCAATCTACAAAGTTAGGAATCTGCTTTTGCCAATCGCGTAAAGTACCCGTGACCCTAGCATCATCCTTAATCAAGCGCTCAAACTCTTTTTCGGAGTGCTTTGTAAGATGTTCTTGCATCCAATCACGACGTGCATCTTCACCTTGATGAATACTCGACAGAGATTTTTTCTCTTCCGTTTTTAATGCCTGAAAGAAGTTTTTTAATAAGGTGTGTAGTACCTGCCCTGCTAATGAGGCATCAAACCCCTCCTCAAATTCTTTTGCCTTACGCAAACCCAAGATGCTGCGAACATAGTATCGATAAGGACAATCTCTTAATGCTTTATAAGCGCTAGGAGACATGCTAATCGGCAAAGCAATATCTGAGTTAACCGTTACAACTGACTCCAGCAATGGAGCGGAGTGACCTACATGGGTGTCAGACCTTGCCTCTAATATTGGCCAATCTGGAAGTTGGGTACGTAGGCGACTAATCCAAGCTGATGGCCTGAGGGGCTCACCGCTTTTACTTTTACTTTGCCAAAGCAAATCCACCTGAGGACAAGAGATTAACAGTTGGGACAAGTCCCTTGCTTGCTGAATATATTGCGCCGTAACAGTAGAGGCTTTTAATAAACGATTGAGCGTATCCGAGAAAAATAATGGCGGCTCAGAAAATGCTGGCAACTGTTGTTCATCGCAGCCCACCAAGACAACAGCATCAAACTCACGCAAACGTGTTGAGCTCAGAGGCAGAATACTCAAAGTTGCCTCGGCCTGCTGACCTACTTCTTGATAAGAGGCTTCTTCAATAATCGTCTTGAGTAAGCTCAGCCATTCTGGTAAGCGCATAGCGACCTGTCGGTAAGTCCCCGTACCTAAATCAAAGGTCTTGAGTACTTCTAGCAATTGCTTGCCGGCAGAATCTTTTTCAAGTTGCTGCGCCATACCCATCTCTTGTAGATTAGCATTTAGAAGCGCATAGGCATTTTCACAATCAAGCTTGAGCTCTAACCACTGAACGTGATGTCGTTGCAAGAAAGTGAGCAACCCCAAGAGTGACTCATGAGGCACGCTACCACGCGATGATGAATAAGCATTGGCTCTCTCAATAGCCATTCTGAAGGTTTCCCAACCCGACTTCGCTTGGCTTGCAATCAAGATGTCTTCAAGCTGCGCAATCAGGCTGACACAGGCCTCTGCCGGCCTTTGCAATGTATGCGCAATATCAAAAAATGGATTTTGTAAAAACTCGAGCAAGGCGCTTGCACTCGGCCCTTCTTTGGGCGAGCGAATCAGCTCTAACCAACTATTGAGCGATGCGGCAGCACGGGTGGTTGACAGCTTCCAACCGGTTTCATCACGAATGCGAAGACTGGGGCCAAAGCGTGACAACAAAGCCCGCGCCCTCCTTGCGGCCAAACGATCTTGTGCAACTAAAGCAATATTGGTCTTACCGGCAATTAAGTGTGACTCAATAGATTTGGCCGCTGCCCAAGCCAATTCCTCAAAGCGTCTAGCTGCTAGCAACTTCCAGCCATTGTGAAAGCTGGCTTGAATATTACGATCAATCAGCATCTGTTGTTCATCATCTACTGGCTTGAGCTGCCCTTCCAGATCTTGACCAGTTAATGCTTCAGACCACAGGGCTACTGAATGCCAATCCATTCCAATACTCACTACAGGGGCAAATTGTGAATACTCAAACAAATACTGAGAGATCGCCTCTTGATCAATTGGCTTAGGATCGGCAGTCTCTACCCAAATCAAAGGTCTTGCCAGAGATTGATTGGCGCTTGCTACTTGCAAATGGGCAGCTAATGCAAAATGCTTACGTATGACAGGATCCCCAGGGCTACTAAGGTAGCGCCAGAAAGCCAACAAAACTGTGGATTCTTGATCAACGACTTTTCGGGATAACCCAACGTAGGCTTTAGCGATCGCTTGATCTAATAGCGTTTCTACTTTCTTGACCCACAACTCTGCATCGAGAGTTTGGTTTTGCACTAAGGTATTAATCTCGCTTTGCATTAGCGGCACGACTGCTTCTGACAATGCATCGCATGCATCGATCACCGCTTGCGCTAAACCCCAAGCTCCCGCTTCACTCTCAGCCTTAAACCAGCTTTGCAATGTTTTGTGTTTGCGTAGATTGATGTAAACAGATAACCAACGCTCAAGATCCGTTTGTTTCTTGGGAAACTTCCATGCACCTGGCGCTGCTTCTAGCCAGTCGTTAAAACTCATGACTTGAGGTAAGAATGCGATATGGCTGGGTAGATTATTGGGTCGATACTTTTCTAGAGCCGCCCTGACACCCATCAGCGGTCCAGCAGTGCTCAGTACCACCAAGGGGCGCTGGTTTGTTTGCACCGCACAATTCCAAATGCCCTTTGCAAGCTCTTTAAGCGCGCCCGCATTGGGTGTAACGGCCCAAGCATGAGGCCGCTCTTGATGAGAAAGCGTTGGAAATGGCTGAAACATGCGAAATGGAGTTGGTCTTGTTTTAGGGCTGATTGAGAGTTTTGGGCAAAAAGCTTAGCTTATTGCTAATATTAGCTTTGTATTGCAATCACTATATAAAACTAAGTAAGACCAAATAAGGAATTTTCATGAGTGCCGGCATCAAATATGTAACTGACGCTTCTTTCGAGCAAGACGTTCTCAAGTCCGATAAACCTGTATTGCTCGACTTCTGGGCTGAGTGGTGTGGCCCTTGCAAGATGATCGGCCCTATCCTTGAGGAGCTCGCTGGCGAGTACGGCGATAAGATCCAAATTGCCAAGATGAACGTCGATGAGAACCAAGGTGTTCCTGCCCAGTTCAATATTCGGGGCATTCCGACATTGATTCTCTTTAAGAACGGCACTGTTGCTGCTCAAAAAGTAGGCGCTTTGGCTAAATCCCAGTTGACTGCATTTATTGATAGTCATCTGTAAATAGTCCCAGATCACAGGTTCACTGAGTGAGCCTGTGGTTTTTAACGGTTTTTAGTGTAATATCTAATTCATCAGTATTCCAACGCACTTTCAGTGCCCCTCTTTTTAGTAGACTCCCCCAAATTTCTGTTTTCCCCAAATCTGTCTGATGTCCATCTAGACAGCAATACCCCAAAACACATTCATATCCTTATTTACACCCGAGAACCACATGCAATTATCTGAACTCAAAGTACTCCACGTATCCGCCCTGCTTGAAATGGCAGCTAGCCTGGAAATTGAAAACACCCAACGGATGCGCAAACAAGAATTGATGTTTGCCATTCTCAAGAAGCGCGCTAAAGAAGGTGAATCCGTTTTCGGTGACGGTACTTTGGAGGTATTGCCTGATGGCTTTGGTTTCTTACGCTCTCCAGATGCCTCTTACATGGCCTCTCCGGACGATATCTATATTTCTCCCGCACAGATCCGCCGCTTTAACCTGCATACTGGTGATAGCGTTGAAGGTGAAGTTCGTACCCCTAAAGATGGTGAGCGTTACTTTGCACTAGTTAAAGTGGACAAGATCAATGGTTTGGCTCCTGAGGCCTTGAAGAACCGCATCATGTTCGAGAACTTAACGCCACTGCACCCAAATCGTGTCATTCAGTTAGAGCGTGATATCAAAGCTGAAGAAAATTTAACTGGTCGCATCATCGACATGATCTCCCCGATTGGCTATGGCCAGCGTGGCTTGATCGTGTCTTCACCTAAGTCCGGTAAGACCGTGATGATGCAGCACATCGCTCATGCGATCTCTGCAAATAATCCTGATGCGATCTTGATCGTATTGCTTGTTGATGAGCGTCCTGAAGAGGTTACTGAAATGCAGCGCTCTGTACGCGGCGAAGTGGTTGCCTCGACTTTTGATGAGCCAGCAGTGCGTCACGTTCAAGTTGCCGAGATGGTGATTGAAAAAGCGAAGCGCTTGGTAGAGATGAAAAAAGATGTCATCATCTTGCTCGATTCGATTACCCGCCTTGCTCGTGCTTACAACACCGTGATTCCTTCATCCGGAAAAGTACTTTCTGGTGGTGTGGATGCAAACGCATTACAACGTCCAAAGCGCTTCTTCGGTGCAGCGCGTAACGTTGAAGAAGGTGGCTCACTCACCATCATTGCAACCGCCTTGATTGAAACTGGTAGCCGTATGGATGACCTCATCTATGAAGAATTCAAAGGTACCGGCAACATGGAAGTTCACCTTGAGCGTCGTTTGGCTGAGCGTCGTGTTTACCCATCGATTAACCTCAACAAGTCCGGCACCCGCCGTGAAGAATTGCTGGTTAAAGCAGAAAACCTCCAGAAAATTTGGGTTTTACGTAAATTGCTGGCCGATATGGACGATATTGAGGCGATGAACTTTATCGTCGATAAACTCAAATCCACCAAAAATAATGGTGAATTCTTCGATTTAATGCGTAAGGGTGGCTAATTTAACCATTCCAAGTAGGTAAAAGCGGGCTTTATTGCTGATTTCATGGCATAATTTCGCCTTTACTGCTTTACTAATTTGCATTTAACTTGGGTAAGTATTTGGGTCCGGTGTTTATATACCTCCACCAAACGGCTGCCTGCTAATAGGACTCAATAATGAAACCTGGCATTCACCCCGAATATCGTGAAATCGTCTTTGTAGACGTTTCTAATAACTTCAGCTTCAAGACTCGCTCCACTATGTCTACTAGAGAGACAATCAAGTGGGAAGATGGCAAGGAATATCCATTGTCCAAGATCGAGACTTCATCTGAGTCACACCCTTTCTACACTGGCACCCAAAAGATTATGGATACCGCAGGTCGTGTTGAGAAATTCCGTCAGAAGTTCGGTACTAAAGCAGTTGCTAAGGCAGCTGGTGATGGCGCCGCTAAAACTGCTGAGAAAAAAGCTGCTGCTGCAGAAGCAAAAGCTGCTGAAAAGCCAGCTAAAAAGAAGGCTTAATAATAGGCTTACTCAATACAGGGATTGGGCATTCGCCCTCCCCTGCGAGATAATGAAGGCAGCGTTTGCTGCCTTTTTTATTGCCCGCTGTAGATGTACTAATTTGCATTGCCCTACTTGAGCTACCTAACGCATGGTTAAACTCACCGCCGCTGCTACCACCTCGATTCCCCGCATTATCATTTTTGCGTTGACCTTGATCTATGGTCTAGCTGGACTCTTTGCACGCGATCCCTGGAAAAATGAAGATGCTATCGGCTTTGGTGGCATGTGGGCTTTGCAGCAGGGCAAAACACTGGATTGGATTGTTCCGCACTTAGCTGGTCGCGATACTTCTCTTGGGGCGCCTTTCCCATACTGGCTAGGTGCCACCCTCATGGATTGGTTTGGTCCATTAATCGGCATGAGTAATGCTGCTCGTCTCTATTCCGCAATCTGTTTCTTTTCTGCCGCCCTGGCAATTTGGTACGCCACTTACCTTTTAGGCCGTCGCCAAGAGGTACAACCAATGGCACTAGCAGTTGGCGGTCAACCGGGCCGTAAAAACTACGGCATGACATTGGCTGATGGGGCATTGCTGATTTTCTTGGCCTGTATCGGTCTGGCGCAACGCGCCCATGAGACCACGCCAATGATGGCGCAGCTCATGGGTATCAGTATTGTGCTGTACGGCACAGTACGTGGGCTAGATAAGCCCTGGCAAGGCGGTCTGTGGACTGGCCTCGGAATAGCGATTGTTGCCCTCTCCAGCAATCTCACGCTCAGCTTACTCATCGTGAGCTCTACCATCATTGCAGTGATTGCCAGTAATGCCAAGTTGCGCTTTCGCTGGACCTTAACTAGCACTGTATTGGGCCTCATTGGTTTTGCCATTTGGCCAGCACTTTGGTATCTCGGTAACCTGACTCCAGAATGGCAGCATACTGCATTAGAGGGCTGGCGCAATGTGCCAGAAATGCGACCCACTCCGTCCATTGAGTCCCTCGGATTTTTGAGTGTGAACTTTTGGGCTTATGCCTGGCCAATTTGGCCATTGGCCATCATTTCTCTCGCACATTGGGGTCGAGTAAAAGAAGCAGGTCAATGGCGCGCACCTCATCTTTGCATTCCACTCAGCTTGTTTGCCGCTTGCTTAATTTATGTTTTGTTCAGACTTGAAGCCAATGAACATGACTTGATCATTTTGATTCCGAGTCTCTCGATCATTGCTGCATTTAGTTTGCCAATTTTGAAACGCAGCCTCATTAGCTTCATCGACTGGTTTGCGATGTTTAGCTTCACAATGATTGCCTTGGCCATTTGGATTATTTGGTTAGCAAAAATTACCGGCTATCCAGAATCTACTGCCGCCAATTTAGCGCGTCTCTTACCTGGCTTCCAGGCGCAATTTGATTACATCGGCTTTATAGTTGCCCTCCTGATTACTGCCGTGTGGCTGGCAATTGTGCGCTGGAGAACTTCTCGTGCTCCAAAAGAAATCTGGCGCTGCCTCATTATTTCCGCATCCGGCACGACGCTCATGTGGGTGCTATTAATGACATTGTGGTTGCCAACTATTAATTACGCCAAGACCTACCGCTATGTCTCCGATCGTTTGGTAAGCATTATTGCTAACACCCCCGGATGCATTGATACCAGCAACCTAGGCCCCGCTCAATTAGCCTCATTTAGCTATTTCACTAAACTACCTTTACGTGATGATCCTAGCTGTAATCTCATGCTGACCCATAGCTCTCTTGAGGCAAAGGCATACGCTAGCCTGAATAAAAAGACAATTGAATTGCTTTGGGAAGATCGCCGCGCAGCAGACCGAGATGAGCGTCTGCGCCTTTACCAAATTACACCTGCAGGCAAAGAATAAATCGTGCTGCACTTTAAGTTATCGCGTTTGCGCGAGGATGTTCCCTCCCTTTTAAAGCTGGCCGGACCGATACTCATTGGTCAGCTGGCAGTGATTGCCTTCGGCGTTTTAGATACTGCTATGACAGCCCGCTACTCTGCTGATGACTTGGCAGCCCTAGCAATGGCTTCAGCTATTTTCATAAGCATCTATGTTGGCCTTACTGGGGTTATCTCTGCGCTGGCACCAATTGCCGGACAGCTCTTTGGCGCTAAACGGTTTAGTGAAATTGGTGAGGAGGTCCGGCAAGCGATGTGGCTAGCTGTGGGTCTCACGTTATTAGGATGTGTAATCCTACTCAATGCCGATCTTTTATTAGAAATTTCACAAGTCACGCTCGATATTGAGGGTAAGGCCCGTCTTTATCTCAGCATTCTGGCGATTGGATTGCCAGCAAGTATGGCGATGCGCGTCTTGATCGCCTTACACAATGCCGTCTCAAGACCCACGGTGATTACAGTCGTCCAACTCGTTGGTCTCGGTTTAAAACTGCCACTCAATCTCTTATTTATTTATGGTGGCTTTGGGATCGAAGGTATGGGCGGGCCTGGTTGCGCCGTTGCAACTGTCCTCGTCAGCTGGTTCTGGCTCATCTCTACTCTAGGCTTCGTACTATTTGACCGCTTTTACAAACCCTTCAAGATATTCGCACGTTTTAGTTGGCCTGACTGGCATCGTATTTGGACGCTACTCAAATTGGGTGCACCGATAGGTTTTAGCTACTTGATTGAAGTAACCTCATTTACCTTTATGTCGCTGTTCATCGCCCGTCTCGGTACCACTGCTTTAGCGGGACATCAAATTATTGCCAATATGGGAACCGTGATTTATATGGTCCCCTTATCTCTTTCAATTGCAACGATGACTTTAGTCTCGCAATCGATTGGCGCGAACAAACAAGAGCGTGCCGAAGAAATTGGTTGGTCAGCAGTATTCTTCACCACTACTTTGTGCGTATGTATTGGTATAGCGGTATGGATATTTAGAGTGGCCCTATTGGATCTTTATGATCCACCCGAAGAGGTGAAGGCGTTTTCGATTCCACTGTTTTTGTTTATCGCCTTTTACCAATTTTTTGATGCCCTACAAATTACCGCGGCATTTATTCTGCGCGCCTATCGTATTGCCTTTTGGCCGATGCTCATATACGCAGGTTCACTATGGGGTGTTGGGCTTGGTGGCGGCTACTTGATGGGCTTTAATGTATTTGGCAATACCCCAGAATTTTTACAAGGTGCCAGCGGTTTTTGGGCTGGCAACAGTTTGAGTTTAGGCCTAGCTGCACTCTTACTGCTTTACCTCTTCAGAAGAACGGCAGCGCGCTTTGAGAAAACGCATCCGCCGGTCGAGGTTTAGTAATCCGACTTACTGAATAGGTCTGAAGCCGCTATTCGTATTGGGAGGAGCGTAATTAGATTTCCCTCCCTGCGCTGGATAGCTAGGAACTTGATTGCCTTTGGAATACATGCACTGTTGATAAGCAATGTTGTATTGCACCTGTCCTTGATTTTGTTTCCCAGAAGAATTCATGGCGCCTAAAGCAGCGCCACCAAGTAAACCAATGCCGGCACCGGTTCCAATGTTTTGACTACTTCCACCTTGAATGACTGCGCCGGCCGCTGCACCCAAAGCAGCGCCAATGGCTGCACTAGTCGCACCTTCTTTTAATGCGGCGTTACTTGTATCTTTGATTGCATTCGCAGCAAACTCACGACATTGCTGGTCTTCTTGCTGAAATACTTCAAAAGGCTTTCCCTCGCGCGGCATGATAGCAATCGTTGGGCCAGTTGGTGCGGACACGCAAGCAGCTAAGGAGCTAATTGCGATCAGAGTCAGTACAGTGCGTTTCATATTCAGTCCTTGAATCTTTTCTTCTGTTAATTGAATCAGTTTTGAGTGCGTTTAGGTGCAGCGTTGCTTGATGCACTAGACGGCGGTACTGCTGGCTGTGTTTGCCAGCCCGAAGCGCAGCTTTGTACATACGGAAAATATTGCCCACTAGCTTCACAGTAATACCAAACCGGTGGTTGTGGTTGCGCTGCCAATACCATCGGTTGTGACGGGGTTGCAGGAGCTGCGAACACCACTGGTGGCGAATAGTAGCCTGCCGCATAAGGGTAGCCGTAGCCTGGGCCGTAATAAGCACCACGCCAAGCAGGACCCCACCCACCGCCCCACCCTGGGCCATACGCTGGACCATACGCTGGACCATAGGCTGCCGGTCGCCAACCACCTCCATAGCTTCCACCGTAACCACCGCCAACTGAGACCGCCCAGCCAACATTGCCAGCCTGGGCTGTGAGAGGAGCGAGCGCGATTAAACCGGCTGCGCTGAAAAGTGTCAGGACTGCTTTGTATGCAAGTAATTGAAGTTGCTTTTGGCTTGTTTTCATAGTGGACCCTATTAGTTGGTCGCCTCCTACTACCTATAACGCTTCATCCAAATCCAGGCTGACAGGAATTGGGGTTTTTATTGACTTATTTATTCAATCAATGATCACATCACCGTAAAAGGCTATTGCTCTAATTTTGCGCCTGATCTGTAAATGACTCTACCCCATTTATTGGTTTCAGATTGAATCAATTTGGAGAGGTCTTGGGGGCTGCCTGGTGCAGGATCAAGCCCGCTTGCTAGAAGCTTGTTTTTAACATCAGCTTGATTCAGGGCTTGACGAGTCAGGGTATTTAAGCGCTTTTGCAAGCCAGGTGGTAAGTTAGCGGGCGCCATGAGCGAGAACCACGAGGTTGCCTCAAATCCAGGCAAGCCTTGCTCAGCCATGGTTGGTATCTCCGGAGCGGCTGGGGAGCGTTTTAAGGTGGTTACCGCCAAAGCCTGCACCTCTCCTGACTTAATGAGGGGCAAAGATGAGGAAAGATTGTCAAAGAGCATCGAAATACGCCCACTAATTAGATCAGGCAATGATTGCGCCCGACCCTTATACGGAATATGACGAATTTGGACGCCCGCCATTTCCTTAAACAATTCACCTGACATATGCAAAGACGTTCCTACTCCGGATGATCCAAACGTCAGTTCATTGGGTTTCGCTTTGGCCAGCTCGATCAGCTCATGCAGGTTGTTCACACCCAACTTCTTGTTCACCACCAACACATTAGGGGTGCTGGCTAAAAAACTAATAGGCGTGAAATCGTGGATCGGATGAAAGGCTAATTTGTCATACAGAGCGCCATTAATCGCATGAATACCTACCGTACCGATTAATAAGGTGTAGCCATCCGGCTCACTCTTAGCTACTAAGTCGGCACCAATATTGCCACCATAACCAGGGCGATTTTCAACCAATACGGGTACACCTAAACTTTGCTGCCAACTTTCAGCGAGTACGCGCGCCAGAACATCGGGGGCGCCACCAGGGGTGAAGGTCACCACAATCCGAATTGCTTGTTTAGGCCAGGCGCCATTGGATTTATTAGTTTGAGCTTGAGCGGGGCTGTTGAAGATGATGCAGATCAGCAGTAATGCTAAGTTCTTTATGAGTCCTGACACTACCGTCATGCAATCACTGAGGCTGGATTAAAAACCAAAACGGTTGCACAACCAAATCCATCCATCGTATTGAACAGGATCATCTGCACAAGGACCAATGCCACACTCCAGCAGGGTGGACACCAGGTTAGCAAAAACGATAGTAATAAATGAGATCACCAAGATATTGGCAATCAATGAACGAGAGCGGACATCACGATTCGGCAACATCAGCAAAATAGCGAGGCCAGCAATCAAACCAACATAACCAACAAACGCCCAAGTATAAAAATGCAGTTCTAGAAAAGTTGCGCCAAATCCTTTATCGCCAGGCAAAATATGTAAGAGCACTTGACGCAAAGAAACCATCATCCCGACTAGGCCGCCAATAATGCCCCACCCATAATGTGCTGAGTGCGCACCACAGCGAATGTTGAGCACCAGCGCAAAACCAATAATGACAAAACCCATACGCTGCATCAGACATAGTGGACATGGAAGTTCACCAAAGTAGATCTGATCTACAAAAGCGTATGACAGCATGCCAATGATGGCAACCAAAGCCAACTGGTTACCAAGGCCCGCTAGAGAAGGAGAGGCAAACTTACTCACAGTGATCGCATTTCCTCACAGACTAATATTGAGATGACTTGTGGCATGCACTCGGAACCAGAACATCAGAATGCCGACAGTAATGGCCAGCATGATTAAAGCGGCCAGACGTTTCTCAAACCATACCAGGACTAGGCCGATAAAGGCTGTCAGAAAAGGTAGGAACATGTACATAGAAGAATTCTATCTCAGGTCGATCTTGATCTGAAAAACAAGCCTTTAGAAGGGTCTTTTGCTCAGGAGGGGGTCATAAACCCTATCCTGAACTTGATCAAACAATCTTAGTTTTGAGTGGTGTTAGACCTTCCACCATTCCCTCAAGCACATCACCCTTTTTAACGGGACCAACACCTGCGGGGGTGCCCGACATAATCAAATCACCTGGTTCCAGCGTGAATAAAGTAGAGAGATAGGCGATGGTATCGGGAACATTCCAAATCAATTGATTGAGGTCACCTTCTTGGCGTACTTCACCGTTTACCAACAATGTCACTTTACCTTTGCTAGGGTGGCCAAGTTGCGCAGCAGGCGTGATGGCAGCACAAGGAGCAGATTGGTCAAATGCTTTGCCAGTATCCCAAGGGCGCCCCATCTTCTTCGCCTCGCCTTGAAGATCACGACGAGTCATATCTAAACCGACACCGTAACCATAGACGTGCTCTAACGCTTTATCAGCAGGAATATTTGCACCGCCTTTACCGATGGCTACAACCATCTCAATCTCGTGATGCACATCCTGAGAAAGATTCGGGTATGCCATATCTTTGCCATCTGTGACGATCGAGTTCGCTGGTTTCATAAAAAAGAATGGTGGCTCGCGATCAGGATCATGGCCCATCTCACGTGCATGATCAGCATAGTTACGGCCAACACAATAAATCCGGTTCACAGCAAAACGACGGGTATCACCCACCACGGGAAGTGAAGCAACAATTGGTGGATCGATAACGTAAGTAGTGCTCATGAATAACCTTTCTAAATGGAATCTAGGGTTTTATATAAATGCTGAATAAATTATGACATCCCCGAAAAGAATGTCATTTTGTTGGGCCAGCGCGAAGTTTGAGCACCAGAATGCTCAGCGCTAAGGCAAAGGTCAAGGCATTGGCCAAAATGAGGGGCCACTTTTCAATAATGAGGCCGTAGATCAGCCACAAACCAACTCCTGCAGTAAAAAGGCTATACATCCCTACTGAGATGCCAGAAAGATCTCGAGTGCGCCACGATTGAATAGCCTGAGGTAGAAAGGCAATCGTTGTCAGAAATGCGGCGCAATAACCAATGATTTCGATTTGGTGTGGCTGCAGATCCATTGAAATGGTGAGGTGGTTAAGCAAGTAGATTAAGTGAGGGGATTAATCTTGAGTTTACTTTTTCCTGTTTAAGTCAGCCTTACGCGCTTCAATTTCTTTATTGATGGCGGTAAGTGTTTTTGCATCGGGCGACTTCCAGTTGCCGCCAGACTTATTGACCATATAAGCTACCGCATCCGAGAAACCCTCAACGCTGAGATTGGGATTACCACCCTTAGCAGGCATGCTGCGTACGCCAACATAGCCATGCGCTGTCAACACAACCTGCCCTTCAGCAATCAAGGGTGCCCACTTTGCTTTATCTCCAACCTTAGGCGCATTCAAAACGCCCGAGCTATGACAAGCTGCGCAGACTTGTTTGTAGGTATTCTCACCAGGCTCAGCGAATGCGTTTAGGCTGAGAACGCAGGCAAGAGCCAGAATCCATAGGCGGAGTGATAAGTTCATGTGGAGCACCAATTAGTAGTTCATCGTGATTAACGACAATGTATCTCAATTTGCACTTAGCCGCCCAAAAATCGCCCTAAACGTAGCTGTAATAAGCTGCCATCCGTTGGTTTGTAAAGACTCTAGACCCCAAAAAAGATTACTTAACCCTATCGAGGGATAGAGTAACCGTTTTTCACCAAGATCTGCTTTGCAGCAGCTCCCTGAAGATAGTCATACAGTGCGACTGCGGTAAGTGGCGGATTTCGCTTGAGAACCATGCGTTGCAAAATAGGCTCATATAAATCATCCGGCAAAGCAAGATATTGAATCGTTGAGCTCAACTCAGGAGATTTTGCTAGAGATAAAGCAGTAATACCAACCTTGATGGCTCCAGTACTTACATAAACAGTCGCAATGGAAATATTTTCTGCGAATATCAAGCGCCCCTGCACCTCATCCCATAACTTCATCGCCTGAAGATACTGAACGGCGGCTCTACCATAAGGCGCCAAATCAGGATTGGCTATCGAGATCTTCTGAGCGTTTCTCAGCAAGGTTTTAATACTTTCCGGGTCTGCACTTAACTTGAGACCAGCGGCAGAATTTGTAATAAGCGCCAAATGCCCGGTCGCATAAACCACTCCGCGATCACGAGTCAGGCCAGCCTCTACCAATCGCAGGGGATAAGACTCGTCTGCAGAGATAAACAAATCATAGGGTGCGCCCTGCTTCATCTGGCTGGCGAGATTACCCGATGATCCATACACAATTCGAATATTGCTACCTTGGGGATAAACCTGCTTGAAGCCCTTGATGATCTCCTCAAATGCTGGCTTGAGATTGCTAGCTATGGCGATAGTGACTGGCTGCGCATAAGCAAAAGAGCTCAGTAGACTCCATAGCAGCAATCCCAACAGGCCGATACTTTTTCTCATGTGGAATAGTTTATAGCCAACCTGCAATCTGTCTCTTCAAGCCAATTGACTTGTATCCCGGAGTCTCACCGGAAAGCGCCCGAATTTTTCGCATCAGTCTAGCAAGGTCTTTATTAGTACTCAGCTCCTCACCCATAGCCAAGAAAAAGATTTCGTCTTTTAATAGAATAAAGTCGAGGCCATTCTCGATGGCGACACTCTTCACGCCCATGCCTACATCTGCCTTTTTCGCCAAAATAGACATCGCGATCGCGGAGTGGGTGAACTCTTCGTTCTCGTAGCCTTTAATAGCGCGTGGGTCGATTCCCTCTTTATTCAAAACCTTATCTAGTAGTAGACGAGTGCCCGACCCTTTTTGTCGATTAATAAAGCGGATCTTCGTTCGCAAGAGATCTTTTGGGGAGGTAATGTTGTGAGGATTGCCTTTTGCCACCATCAAGCCCTGAACACGCTTCATTACTGGAAATATTTTCATCCCCTCTTTTTTTAGCCGCTGCGAAATAATCTGAGAGCTTGGTGCATCAGAGATATGAAAGCCTGCAATATCAACCTCATAATTGAGTAGACGCTCTAAAGCCTCGCCTGATCCTGCCGTGCTTAACTCAAAGCCGCCGACATCCATTACCGCCTTCTGAATAATCGGGTCACTACTACTAGCGAGTCGCCACTGTTTTTTTGCCTTGACCCTAAACTCAGCAAAGCCTTCTTCTAAGTGCGATAGGCTGGTTTGACCTAAACGCATTGTCTTTTGATCAAAATCATCGGTAAATTGAATCAAGTATTTGGCATATTCAGATAGTTGGGACCCATGGCCCCTCACTCTGTCCATGAGCTTGAATCCTAGAGCTTGCTCAACTTCATTGAGTTTTTGCCAAACATTGCGATAGGAAAGCCCCATCTTTTTACAGGCAGACATCAAGGTTTTGCCGTGCTCAATGTCTTTTAGCAAGCTACAGAGCCATACCAAGTCGACAACAGCCGGATCTTTTGCGTTTTTATTACCAAAAACAAGGGTCGGCCGAATCTGAATTCTCATATGTAATTTTTTGCATATTCATTGTTTGTATTATGTCAAATCTTAACCGAACATATACAAGGAAGCGAATTCAAATGAAACCCTCATTTAACCGAATATTGGCTGCCGCCATCACCGCGGTCACTTTATTTACCAGCCCTGCCTTTGCACAAGAAAAAAGTATTGTGCTGTCCTCCACTACCTCTACAGAACAATCCGGCTTATTTGGCTTCATGTTGCCAATTTTCAAAATGAAAACAGGTATCGATGTCAAAGTAGTAGCCGTGGGTACAGGCCAGGCACTCGATATCGGCCGTCGTGGTGATGCTGATGTGGTTTTTGTACATGACAAACCGGCTGAAGAAAAGTTCGTCAGCGAAGGTTTTGCCACCAAGCGTACTGAAGTGATGTACAACGACTTTGTGTTAATTGGGCCAAAGTCAGATCCAGCAAAAATTGCTGGCGGCAAAGATATCAAAGTCGCATTTCAAAAGATTGCTGCAGCACAAGCACCCTTCGCATCTCGCGGCGATAAAAGTGGCACTCACGCTGCTGAATTGCGCTATTGGAAGGATGCTGGTGTTTCTGTAGCGCCCGGTCCTACTTGGTATAAAGAAACTGGATCAGGCATGGGTCCAGCTTTAAACACTGCTTCAGGAATGAATGCTTACATCTTGGCTGATCGCGCTACCTGGCTCAGCTTTAAGAATCGCGGCGATCTTACTATTCTTGTTCAAGGTGATCCAAAACTCTTTAACCAATACGGTGTCATGTTGGTGAACCCAGCCAAGTATCCTCATGTGAAAAAAGCTGAAGGCCAAGAATTTATTGATTGGATTACCTCTAAGAACGGTCAAGACGTCATTGCTAGCTATCAAATCGGTGGCGAGCAACTCTTCTTCCCTAACGCTAAGAAATAAGGCTCATGAGAAATCCACACCTACTAATCAGCGCACTGCTCACCACTCTACTCATGGGGCTTGGCATGCAAACATCCATCGCGCAATCCAACCCTCCAAAAGTAGAGGCCACGTATGGACAAGGCGCTAAGAGTTTTAAATTAGCAACGGGTAGTCCTGGGGAACTAGGTCTATTACAGGCACTTGGTGAAGCCTTTGATAAAAAAGAAGGTGCGCGCCTGGTGTGGATTAAGGCTGGAAGTGGTGCATCCCTCAATCTACTGAAAAGTCAGCAGGTTGACATGATCATGGTGCATGCACCTGACGGCGTTAACAAGGCTATTGCTGAGGGATGGGCAACCGGCAGAACGCTTATTGGCTCTAACGAGTTTTATATTGTTGGTCCTAAAGCAGATCCAGCTAATATCAAATCTTCAACCAGTGGCGCAGATGCCTATGCAAAGATTGCGAAGGTGCAGGCTAATTTCATCTCCAGAGGTGACAAATCCGGCACGCACCAAAAGGAAATGGATATCTGGAAAAAGGCAGGCATTGCACCTGCAGGGAGTTGGTATATCTTAACCAATGACTTTATGACAGCCTCACTGAAGCGAGCCAATACAGATAAGGCATATTTCATGACCGATAGCAGTACCTGGGTTGCAGAAAAGGATATCGCTCCTGATTTGCAAATTTTGTACCGTGGTGATCCCTACCTCGTCAATACCTATGACGCCTTAGTGGCTCCTGTAGGCGCCACTGAGAATCGCGATATTGCTGCGAAGTTTATTCAATTTGTGGCATCTGCTGAAGGTCAGGCCATTATTCGCAATTACGGAAAAGCTCAATATAAAGAGCCGCTCTACAACGATGCTGTCTATGCTAAACAATATGTCTACTAGGAAAAATCATGGAACTTAAAGTCAAACTCAGCGCACGCAATACCCTCAGTGGCAAAGTTGTTGAACTCAAAATGGGTCAAACTACTTCTCACGTGAAATTGGATATTGGTGGGGGTCATATCGTGACCGCATCGATTACCAATGAGGCTGTAGATGAACTTAATCTCAAGGTGGGTGATCAGGCTTGGGGTGTAATTAAGGCCTCTGACGTCATGATTGCTAAGGACGCTTAATCGGGCGCTTAATCAGACATTTAACTAGACCTGAATCATTTCTTGTTGTACAAAAGGCCCGCATTTGAACTGACCCACAAAAGCTGGACAGTTTAATTAGGTTAGCACGAGGGATTGAGTTCGGTAATTAACTGGACTTAATCCCTTTAGCTTTTGTTTGATCCGATCATGGTTGTAGTAGTCGATGTATTCCCTCAGTTGCGCTTTAAATAATTCGATAGTCTCAAACTTCTGTTGGTAGAAGAACTCGGTCTTCATCACTCCAAACCAGTTTTCCATGACAGCGTTATCCAAGCAATTACCTTTCCTGGACATGCTCTGAGTAATGCCTTGCTGGTGCAGGGCCTGCTGATAAATACCCATCCGGTATTGCCAGCCTTGGTCTGAGTGCAGCATGGGTTTATCTTTTGGTTTTAGTTGCTTAAAAGCTTTTTGGAGCATCTGCATGACTGAGCTAATCTGTGGTCGATCCGCAATCTCATAGGAGATGATCTCTTGGTTATATAGATCTAAGATGGGTGAGAGATACACCTTCTGCCCTCCGATATTGAACTCGGTGACATCAGTAACCCACTTTTGATTGGGTTTGCTAGCTACAAAGTGGCGCTCTAGCAAGTTGGGGGCTACCTTACCCACAGACCCCTTATAAGACTGGTAGCGCTTAGGGCGAACGGTGGATTTGAGTCCAAGTTGTCCCATGAGCTTTTGTACAGTCTTAGGATCAAGGTAGTGTTGCAAGTTACCGAGCTCCAAATGGACTCGCCGATAACCATAGCGCCCTTTGTGGCGATGGTAGATGGCGCTGATCTGGGTCTTGACTGCAAGATAGGGATCAGTCTGCTTACTAAGCCCCACCTGGTAGTAATAAACACTTCTAGCCATCTTGGCGACAGCCAAGATGATCTGTAAGGGGTATTGCTGCCTTAACTCAGTAATTACTTGGGCTTGTTCTTGCTTGCCAAGTGTTTTTGCTGGGCTAAGGCCTCGAGCTTTTTTAGGTAATCAGTCTCCACCCTGCGGTACTCAAGCTCTTGCATGAGCTCTTGTGGAGTCATCTGGGTCACCGGCTTATTAGTCGGAATAAATGGTTTACAGGGTTTTGACATGGGTGGCCGTCCCTTGGGCTTAGGTTCTAGGGCTGTGATACCGCCTTCATTGTAAAGACGTTGCCATTGACCAATCGTGCTGGGTGCGGGGATATTAAAGTGGGCTGCCGCTTGATTAATGGAGAGCTGGTGCTGCCCCATATGCTGCAAGACAGATAGCTTGAAGGTAGGCGTGTACTGGACGTAACTCTGATTGAGGCTGTGTGGGCCATGGGCTTTGTAAGCATGAACCCATTTGCGAACATAGGCGTATTTAACGCCGTATTGATCTCCAATAGTTTTAAAACCACCCCTACCGGAGAGGTAATGCTGAATAACTACTAGCTTAAACTCTTTGCTGTATTTGGACATGAGACTGACCCTGTTGAGTTGGATTGGGTGTCCAACTTTTGTGGGTCAGTTCAATTGCGGGCCTTTTTATTTACAACCTCAGCACTTAGTAGTGATGAAGTTAAGGTTTTAAATGCTTACTTCTTTGGCGTTACAAAACCAATCGCTGTATCGTCAACAAACTCTACGATGACTTCATCACCAGCTTTGAATTTCTCGAGGCCTAGCACGCTTTGATCCACTTTCACTCTTTGCTTCTCACCTGAAGGCAATGTGAATGTCACAACACGAGTTTTTGCATCGATCGTAGTGATTTTCACTGTTGCATAAATAGTGTCAGTAGTTTCTTCAAACGGCTTAACAGAACCTTTGCCAGCAATTACAACTGAACGCACGCCAGAAACGCCTGGTTTTGCACCTTTAGGGGCTGCCACTAAACCAACTGCAATCGCTTGAGCATGCTCAACAACAAAAAGGTCGCCCTTCTTCACTTTGTCCAAATCATTCACTTGCTTAGATACGTTCATTTGCGCCAAATTACCGTTAGCATCTTTCAACACGACGATACGCTTCTGAACATCAACAGAATCCACAGTAGCAGTTAATACGACTGCTTCAGCGGCCAATGGCATCATTTTTGTTGGGGCCTGAGCAAATGCAGAGCTGGCAACAACTAAACCGAGTGAAGCGACTAATGTAGCTAATAAAGATTTCTTCAAAATAACTCCTAGATAAAGGTTTTTTAAGGAGGCGCTGAATTACCAGCACTTCAAATTCATTCTAACCCTGAAGTGTGTTGCTTATATGACCTATAACTAGTATTTGAGGCACAAAAAGACTCTATTTGTTACATTAGAACGTGTAGGCCACCACTTTACTTTTGATAAATAGACACCGTGATATTGATAAAACCCTGGAAAGATGCTCTAAAAGAGGCCTACCCCATCCGTAAGACTGTTTTTATTGAAGAGCAAGGTGTTCCAGAGTCCATGGAGCTAGATGAATTCGACCCCCTGGCTCAGCATGCCTTAGCCTACCAAGGAAGCCACTGTATTGGAACCGCCAGACTGATCCTCTTGCCTGGACATCAGGGTCATTGCGGTCAAATTGGTCGAATGGCTGTATTGTCAGCCTATCGAAATCAGGGTGTTGGTGGGCAACTACTCCACGCCTTGCTTGAGGCGGGTCAATCTTTAGGTATTCGTCAATTTAAATTGCATGCCCAACTTTCAGCTATTCCGTTTTACGAGCTCCATGGATTTATCGCGCAAGGGGATATCTATGATGAGGCGGGGATAGCGCATCGCGATATGATCTGCACTATCTAATGGCTACACATTACTTCTGATTGATTACCCATGATCCCAACAACTAACCCACCCTTCCTTTTTCGTGTCTGCTACTCAGATACCGATGCAGCAGGATTTATCTATCACGCTCGCTACTTGGAAATCTTTGAGCGTAGCCGCTCAGAGTGGCTTCAGCAAAGAGGATTGAGCCCAACAAAACTAATCAATGAGTTTGGCATCTTGCTACCAGTTCGTGAAATCACTATGAACTTTCATAGACCGGGGCGCTTGGATGATCTGTTGAGCATCGATCAAGTTATTGAACATCGTGGTCGCACCCAAATTGCAGTTAAGCAAACTGCTCAACGCATTACCGAGGGTGCTGAGCCAGAACTCATTGCCAGCGCCCTACTGCATATTGTTTGCGTTGATACTAAAACCCTCAAACCCAAAGGATTACCAGATTGGCTTTTTAAAGCCGATGAGTAATATTGCCATTCAGGAGGGCACGATGCACGAAGGTAAATTACTGACATTTGTAAAAAGTCTTGCCATGCTTCTAGAAACTGATCCTAACGAAGAGCTTATTTTTTCTCAGGGAAGAGTCCTGTTAGAAAACCTGATTAAGGTAGATGACTGGCTACCCCCTGAGTTTTGCAAACCGCATCCACAGTATTACCAGCAGTACCTACTCTATGCAGACCCACTGGATCGCTTTTCAGTAGTCAGCTTTGTTTGGGGCCCTGGACAAAAGACCCCGCTACATAACCATACTGTTTGGGGAATGGTGGGTCAGCTACGAGGACAAGAACGAAGCTCAAACTATTGCCAACAATCCGATGGCAGCTTCAAGGCGGATGGATCGGTTGTTTGTAAACCAGGTCAAGTGGCAACGGTATCTCCTCAAACGCATGATATTCACATGGTGGAGAATGATTTAGAGGATCAAATCTCGATTAGCATCCATGTATATGGCGGTAATATTGGACGGATTGAGCGGGCAGTTTTTGATCCCATTACCGGTACTGAAAAATTATTTATCTCAGGCTATGCCAACACCGTAACCCCGAATCTTTGGAATACCACTGTCAGTCCTACCTAATAGCTTAAAATAAGGCCTCTTTCTGCAGACACTTCAAGTGTGGCAGCTCACCCCATTGGCCGGGACAGTCGTTTAATTGAATACGGGCCAATATTTATTTGGCTCCTATGTTATTTACAGATCTTGGTTTATCAGAATCCATTCTTCGCGCTATTAGCGAGGAAGGCTATACCAGCCCTACCCCTATTCAAGAAAAATCAATCCCTGCCGTTTTAAAGGGTGGCGATTTACTTGCTGCAGCTCAAACCGGCACCGGCAAGACCGCTGGTTTCACCCTGCCGATTCTTCAGCGCCTAACGACTACCGCCAAGACTACTGGCAAGCGTCAATTGCGCGTGTTGATTTTGACTCCCACCCGTGAATTGGCCGCTCAAGTTCAAGAATCCGTAGTCACCTATGGAAAATATACTGGCCTCAAATCCACGGTGATTTTTGGTGGTGTCGGCGCCAACCCGCAAATTAAAGCTATTGCAGCGGGGCTTGATATCTTGGTGGCAACGCCCGGCCGTTTACTGGACTTAATGTCTCAGAACTGTGTTTCCCTCGCTCATATTGAAATTCTTGTGCTCGATGAAGCTGATCGTATGCTCGATATGGGCTTTTTGCGTGACATTAAAAAGATTTTGGCTGCACTACCAAAGCAGCGTCAGAACTTACTATTTTCCGCAACCTTCTCAACTGAGATCAAGGCTTTAGCCGATGGTTTACTAAACTCTCCGGCGCTAATTGAAGTGGCTCGCAGTAATAGTACAAATGATGCGATTGCTCAACTGATCCATCCGGTAGACAGAACTCAGAAACATCCCTTATTGGCGCATCTGATTAAAACCAATCAGTGGCAGCAGGTCCTGGTGTTTACTCGCACTAAACATGGCGCTAACAAACTGGTTACGCAACTAGAAAAAGATGGTATTACAGCCATGGCGATTCATGGCAACAAGAGTCAAAGTGCGCGCACTAAAGCATTGGCAGAGTTTAAGGATGGAAAAATTACCGTCTTAGTTGCTACTGATATTGCTGCACGTGGTATCGATATTGATCAGCTCCCCCATGTTGTGAACTATGACCTGCCAAATGTCTCAGAGGATTATGTGCACCGCATTGGTCGAACTGGTAGAGCGGGCTCTAACGGGGTCGCAGTCTCTTTAGTCTGCGTTGATGAACATCAAATGCTCAGAGATATTGAAAAACTCATTAAGCAGAAACTACCTCAGGAAGTGATTGCTGGATTTGAGCCAGATCCAAACGCAGTAGCACAACCTATTCAATTACGTAGTCAGCAACATCAGCAATCCAGAAAACCTCGTCCGGCTGGTGCGGGAAGTGGTGGCAGTGGCGGTGGTGGCGGTAGTGGCGGTGGTGGCGGTGGTGGTAAGCCGGCAGCTAAACGCACTAGTCCACCCAAGCGTAGTTTTAATCGGTAACTTTCACTGGGATCACCGTCATACCATGAGGTATGACGGTGATTGCTGAGATCTATCCGATGCAATGGCCCTGCTTTAGTCCACTGTTAGATTAAATACGCTTGAGAAATCGAGCGCTCCGTTGCCAGCCTTACTGTGAGCCTCATATAGTTTGCGAGATAACTCTCCAAGAGGAACGCTCGCATCTAGGGCTCCGGCATTGTCTGTAGCTAAAGAGAGATCCTTCAACATGAGATCCACTCCAAAGCCCCCGACATACCCTTTTGAAGATGGCACGTTCTCCATCACTCCTGGGCAAGGATTGTATAACTCTAAAACCCAGTTACGACCCGAACTCTTAGACATAATGTCTGAGAGCACTTTGGGGTCCACCCCATTAGCCAAGCCCAAACGTAGGGCTTCGCTAGTCCCTAGCATTTGAATGCCAAGCAACATGTTGTTACATACCTTTACAGTTTGTCCGCTACCGCTTGCGCCTGCATGAAAAATATTCTTACCCATTTTTTCGAGCAATGGTCTAGCTCGATCAACATCGATAGCGTCGCCACCGACCATAAAGGTTAAAGTTCCAGCTTGAGCGCCTGCAGTTCCACCTGAGACTGGGGCATCAATCATGGCAAAGCCTTGAGATTTTGCAACCGCTGCTATAGCCTGAGAAACCTTAGGAGAGATTGTTGAGCAATCGACCAGCAAAGCCTTCGGATTGGCAGTAGCTAGCAAACCCGAGTCGCCCAAATACAAAGCCTCCACATGATGTGATGCGGGTAGCATACTAATGATGACATCCACATCTAGAGCGGCCTGCGATGCACTACCCATCGAAGTACCCCCTGCTGCTGCAAAAGCATCGAGCTGAGACTGAACCAAATCAAAACCATTGGCCTGATAACCCGCTTTGATTAGATTAATTGCCATAAGCAAGCCCATATTACCCAAGCCTAAAAATGCGATCTTCATATATGCCTCATTTAAGATAGTGAAGTATTGATCTCTCACTATAGCCTGCTTATAAACTAGGGAGATAAATTACCGGGAGATGAAATGACGATTAAAGTAATCGGCCTCATTGAGTTAAATAATCTGGCAGCTTTTGAGGAATACCGCAGCCAAGTTGGGGATACGGTAGCGCTGTATGGGGGCACAATTACTTCCCGTGGCACATTCACCAGTTTCCTCTGGAATGAATTGGAGTGCAAATCTTTTAACGCATTTGTAGAGTTGGAGTTTTCGGACTTAGCGCACTCTCAATCTTGGGCAAATAGTCCCGAGTACCAAAGGCTACTATCCGTTCGCAACAAGGCTATGAAGCTGACCTTGTTTTCCGTTACCACCTAAAAATAAAGCCCGGCTCCTTTGGGGGGCCGGACTGAATTCATTTCGCAGTTTTTTGAATCGAATTACTTCTTCGCTTCCATAGCTTCTTTAGTTGCGGTAATTTCTTTGCGGCGCTCTTTGCATGCGCCAGCAATTTCTTGCAAAGCCTTACGAGCGCGCGCAGCAGATGCCTTTACACCCTTTTGAATAAACTTTTCGTTCTCTGCCTTGTAAGCTTCAAATGCAGCCAACAATGTATCGTGTTGTGACATCTTGTCTCCTAGATTT
Organism: Polynucleobacter arcticus; assembly: GCF_013307205.1. Classification (NCBI taxonomy): domain Bacteria; kingdom Pseudomonadati; phylum Pseudomonadota; class Betaproteobacteria; order Burkholderiales; family Burkholderiaceae; genus Polynucleobacter; species Polynucleobacter arcticus. The sequence continues at coordinate 1,354,422 of NZ_CP028940.1, forward strand.
TTAATCAAAGTTTGAGGTTTAAACTCGAAAATAGTATATCCCCGTAAAAAGCAAGGGATTGCAGGTACAGCCCTAGGGATAACTCTTAGATTCAGCAAATCCTCCAAAATGTAAAAATGACCAAAACCTATGAAAATCGGCTTCAAGATCACCAATATGGGTATATTTTGAGGTCTAGGTACCCCAACTCCCCTAACTGACTCATATAGAAAATTCTGAAGAAAAATTGATATGTCCATTCCCACCCAAGACTACCTTTTTGTCCGCAATAAGCTTCTGAATAAAGAGGAGATTGCATTGCTCGATGTTCGTGAAGAAGATCCACATGCTCAAGAGCACCCATTGTTTGCAGCTAATGTTCCACTGTCTCGCATTGAAACCGATGCATTGAGCAAGCTTCCCAGAAAAGATGTGGCGATTGTCACGCTCGATGATGGTGAGGGCTACGCACAATTAGCAGCAGAACGACTGATCAAGCTTGGCTACCTGGATGTATCTGTCTTCCAAGGTGGTATCAGTGCATGGAAAGCAGCTGGTGGCGAAGTATTTAAGGATGTCAATGTCCCCAGTAAATCGTTTGGTGAATTTGTAGAGTCTAAGAGACATACGCCCTCCCTATCAGCTCAAGAAGTAAAGCAACTCATCGATAAGAATGAAGATGTGGTTGTTGTAGACGTTCGTCGCTTTGATGAATACAACACAATGAGCATCCCTACCGGTATCAGCGTACCGGGAGCTGAACTGGTTTTACGTGTTCCGGAAATTGCACCCAACCCAAAGACCAGAATAATCGTCAACTGCGCAGGAAGAACCCGTAGCATCATCGGCACTCAGTCCTTAATCAATGCGGGCATTCCGAATGAAGTGAACGCATTGCGCAATGGCACGATTGGCTGGACTCTAGCTGGCCAAGAACTCGAGCGAGGTCAAAGTCGCAAATTCAAAGAAGTTAGTGATAACACTGCAAACGAAGCCGGTCAGCGCGCCCGCAGCGTAGCTGATCAAGCTGGCGTTAAGCGAATTAGTCTTGCGGATATTTCGCAATGGAAATCACAGGCAGATCGAACTACTTATTTCTTTGATCCTAGAACGCCAGAAGAATACGAAGCGGGCCATCTCCCTGGATTTCGCTCGACACCGGGCGGTCAACTGGTACAAGAAACAGAAATGGTTGCGCCTGTTCGAGGAGCGCGCATAGTCTTATCTGATCCTGGTGGCGTTAGAGCAAACATGCCAGCCTCATGGCTTGCTCAAATGGCTTGGGATGTATATGTCATTGATGACATTAAGACTTCGGACCTCACGGAGAAAGGCCCATGGGTTCAACCCTTACCGAAAGCTACTGAAATTCAAACAGTAGATGCAATGACAGCCTCAGAATGGTTGAAAAATGATAGCGGTACTATTTTTATAGATTTAAGTACCCATGCTAATTATGTCAAGGGACACATTCCAGGTAGCTGGTTTGCACTGCGTTCCCAGTTCTCTGCCGCTTTACAGAAATTACCAAAAGTTGATCGCTTTGTTCTGACGAGCACTACCGGCGAGCTCGCTGTCTTTGCTGCACAAGAAATTGCAGCGCTCGCCAATGTTGAAGTGGTGGTGTTATCTGGCGGAAATAAGGCTTGGACTGATGCCGGCCTTGAATTAGAAAAGGGCGCTACCCACTTGGCCTCACCTGCACTAGATCGATACAAACGACCCTATGAGGGCACCAATGTAGATCCCGCAGCCATGCAGGCCTACTTGGATTGGGAGTTTGGTTTAGTAGAGCAACTGGGTAAGGATAGCACTCACCACTTTTGGGTTCTATGAGAGACTCCGGTAAATGAGACAAGCACATCCACTTTGCGTTCTATTGGTACCACTAATCCTGTTGACTGGCTGCGATCGCGATGCCTACACCACTTGGTCCTGTAAAGACGCCAAGGGGGAGAAGTCTTCCATGATTATCAAAAAAGCGCAGATGCAATTTCAGGATCGCCAATATGATTACTGCGGAAGCCTTGGCCCTCAGACCTATTTTGACTTGAAGTGTCCGCTTCAGACCCAAGATGCAAGCAACATTTTTACACCCGGCTCAGGTAAGCTGATCAGCAATACTCAGGAATTTCAGTGCAATGCTCTCTAAGCAGAAAAATCCTCTCAGCCCCAAGAAGCTCCTACTCACTAAATGGACGGCAGTAAATCCGAGCAATAAGCGCAAGCACTTCTTGGTCAGCAAAGTCATTCTTCCAGATCTACCTGAACAGTCGATTGAGTATGTGGAGCTAGAAGCGGTCTTTGATAAACAAATTCAACTCATCCGTTGGCGCGAGTTAAGTGATAGCTCGATTTGGCTTCAGGGCTGGCTATAAAAAAACCGCCTTGGATTGCAGGCGGTTTTTACTTACTAAGAAAATGATTTTATTCATTCATTGATTCGTTTACTTCTTCTTAGTGTCAGAGCCTTTTCTCAAATGCTCTTCAATATTCTTTTCTGCAGTGTCCGCTACATGATTCACAATCTTGCGACCCTCTTTAAACATTTTTTGGCCGGTTGTGGACATCTCATGTACCACCTTGGATAACTTATCTGCGTGACCCGGGATTTTATCCTCCACATCCTCTAACCAGCCTACCAAAGAACTGCGCACTTTTTCTAAATGCTTCTCAGTGCCATCAGCAGCGTCCTCACCCAAATCCTTCAGAACTGACTTCACTTTCTTTTGATAAACAGTGGCACGTTTTGCGGCTTCTTGTGCAGCTGATTCCTGTAACTCCTTGAGCTTAGTCAGATCATTTTTTGCAGCTGACTTCGCACTCTCCATGGCATTTTTCATGCCCCACTGAATCTCCGCAATATGGTGCTCGCTCAGATCTTTAGCGGCATCCAGTAATTTATGGGAATAGGCAAATAACTCCCTCGCCTTTTCTTGCTGCCATGCTTGAATGTCTTTCTTATCCATTACATCCCTCCTTTGGTTAAATGCGAGCGTTGAACAATTAAAAAGTAGATACTTCCACTCTATACCCAAATCTGTGACTTGCCAATTCCCCCCTGTGTTGGCATTAAAATTGGGGCATGAGCGAAAGAAAAAGCCCTTACGAAATCATTGGTGGCGCTATAAAGGTTGATGAATTAGTGGACCGTTTCTACGATTTGATGGCGCTAGAGGAGCCCTTCGTAGATTTACGCGCTATGCACCCTCAAGACCTTTCAAGCTCTAGAGAGAAGCTCAAACTCTTTTTATCAGGTTGGTTGGGAGGCCCCGATGTCTACTCCCCTCGACATGGGCACCCCATGCTACGTGCCCGACACCTCCCTTTCAAGATTGGCCTTCAAGAGCGCAATCAATGGCTGGCCTGTATGTATCGCGCCATGGAAGACTGTGGCATTGATGGCCAGATTGGCTCCCAGTTAGAGGAGTCCTTCTTTAATACTGCCGACTGGATGAGAAACCAGCCAAACTAATCAGGTAAGACGGTTTTATAGAAACCCTAGAGGGATTGGGCGCAAGCAAACCCACTGGCCCAAGCCCACTGGAAATTATGGCCGCCAAGATGTCCAGTGACATCAACACATTCACCAATAAAAAAGAGTCCAGGGTGATTGCGAGCCATCATGGTTTGGCTATCCAACTCTTTGGTATCTACACCACCCAACATCACTTCAGCCTTCTTCCAACCCAAGGTTCCTGCCGGCTTAACCGACCAGTTGGTAATTAGTTCTTTGAGGGCCTGACGATCCTTTTTAGAGACCTCAGCCCATTTTTTACCTAATAAATTCTTCTGCTCCGCAAATGCTTTAGCAAGACGTAAAGGCATTACGGAGGCTAATATGTTTTCGGTCAGCTTTAGGCGATTGTCTTCGTTATTGAAAAGCTCATCACAACTAAAGCGTCCATTGGCCTCGACTGCGCCAAGCCAATCAATATGAATAGCCTCGCCCTCAATCCAATAACTACTGGCCTGCAATACGCCCGGCCCTGACAAGCCTTTATGTGTAAGCAATAAATCCTCATTAAAGCGGGAGGCGCCATAACGGTGACCTTTAGATCCAGCAGCAATCCGAACCGGTAGGCTGAGACCAGATAACTCCGTCAGATTATCAAACTCACCAGATGTAAATGAGAGCGGTACCAGTGCGGGGCGTGGGTCTATGATCTTCAAACCAAACTGCTTAGCAATATCTAGCGAGTAAGCTGTAGCACCAATTGCGGGGACTGGTAAGCCTCCTGTTGCCATGACCAGCGACTTTGCTCGCTCGGTACCAGTAGAAGTTGTCACCAGCCACTCACCCCCTTGATTCGAGATGGAGTTTGCAGTTACCGGATAGCGAATATCAACATTACCTTTGGCGCACTCTTGGAGCAACATCTCGATAATTTGCTTAGCCGAGTCATCACAGAATAGTTGTCCCTGATGTTTCTCATGATAGGCGATACGATAAGACTGCACTAGCTTGATAAATTCTTTTGCAGGATAGCGCGCTAAGGCGCTCTTTACAAAATGGGAGTTGAGGGAGAGGAAGTTAGCTGGACTACTATGCAGATTGGTAAAGTTGCATCTGCCGCCACCGCTAATACGAATTTTTTCACATAAGATATCAGCGTGGTCTATCACCAATACTTTTTTACCTAACTGACCAGCAACGCCAGCACAAAATAGTCCAGCTGCCCCGCCACCAATCACAATGGCATCCCATGTTTTACTCATGATTTACTTAAATCGCTCGATGACTTCAGGGGGCAATTTGAGTTTTTGCATATGCAAACGGGTATAGGCTTGACGAAAATTTCTGGTCATCGAGATCATGACTGATGCCGTCCAAGCAAAAGCAAACATCCCTGAAAAAGCAATCATGATGGCCAACATCTTCCAGCCACTAGGCAGGAGGTCATCCATAAAGCCCATTGCCGTATAAGTGCTACCGCTAAATAAAATGCTTTCACCTAAATTCGGCAATAAATTAAACGCTCGTAAAGCGATACCCCAAAGGATGATCTCAAAGATATGGATAAGAAATAAACATAGCACGCTGACATAAAACACGATTGCTACTGAGGAGTATCGATGCTCCGATAGGTATAAAAATGACTTCACCTCGAAGCGTTTAGCAATTTGGAGCAATGCCACGCCATGCACTAGCATCACGACCAGCAGCATGGCAATGCCAAACAAGTACGCCGGTAAATCTAGTTCGGTAGTTAGGGTTACGTAATTTGAAATAGTCATAGTGTCTTCGAGCTCATTTTACAGGTCTCCCAGCCAAAACCTTTAGGCCAATTGATACCATTTGTTGATAACGGCCCATGCTTCTTCAGCGGTTTCTACAAAGTGAATCAAGTCCATATCCGCTTGCTCAATGACGCCATGTTCCAGCATCTTTTTGAAATTAATGACTTCACACCAAAAATCCTGGCCCACCAAGATGACCGGAAAGCGGATAGCTTTCTTAGTCTGCATTAAGGTCAGCACCTCAAAGAGCTCATCAAAGGATCCAAAGCCGCCTGGATAGGCCAAAATTGCCCTCGCCCTGAGCATGAAGTGCATTTTACGAAGAGCGAAGTAATGAAAGCGGAAACTCAGCCCCGCCGTGAGGTAAGGGTTGGGATACTGCTCCTTAGGTAAGCTGATATTAAAACCAATGGACTTATCCCCCGCCTCAAATGCGCCACGATTCACTGCCTCCATAATTCCAGGGCCGCCACCAGTGGCGATATGGAGTTTATTTCGATCTTCTTTTTGAGTGGCGTTATAGTTCGCAACTAATGTCCCGAACTCACGAGCAGAGTCATAGTACTTCGAGTGCAGCAAGGCTCTATCAGCTTGAGCAACTGCCTGCGGAGTTTTTGCAACCCGCCTCATCTCCTGAGCTACTTCGGAACTCACAAATCGTGTTGAACCAAATACAGTAATCGTGTGCTCAATGCCGCGCTCATGAAGGAGGATTTCTGGCTTTAACAGCTCCAATTGAAAGCGCAGACCCAGCGTTTCGCGGCGAGCTAAAAAAGCTTCGTCCTCAAAGGCAAACTTATAGGAATCTGCGGAATTATCCTCAGCCATTTGATTGTGGTGTAGATTCAGAAAATCGGTAATGGTTTGAGAATTATTTACAGGCAACTTGGAACTCATGTTACAACCCTTAAAAATAGCGGCTCATCTTTAGCCAGATCAGTATTACTACCTAGAATATTGCATTAATTGAGGATCTAGGGCTTATTTGGATTTACCACACGTCTTTCAGGCATTAATATTAGAAGATATTAACCAAACTAGAGGAAAAGCAATGAGCAATCGTTCGATCATCATTATGGTACTGGTATTAATCGGTGCCTCAACCTACCTACTCTTCAAAAGCGATGGTGGCATTGATATGGGCGGTGAGAAGCATGGTGCTGAAGCTGCTCACATGGAAGATGCTAGAAAAGAGGCGCCTGCGGCTCCTACAGCGGCCCCTGCTACACCAGCAGCGCCTGCGGCTGATACAAAGAAATAATTCTCTTTTAGAGAAAAACCAACCGCGGTTCGCCGCGGTTTTTTTATGTCTCAGTTTCTAGCTCACGTTATGAACATCCTATTGCAATCAGATGGCTCTGTTGCTCTTATTAGAGCGATACTGTTGAGATGATTGCCCCAAAAAAACTCGAGTCACTGGAATTAATTCATCGCCTCAAGCGAGTCCCTTCAGAACACAAAGGGAGCGCCGGCAAAGTATTGATCATTGGTGGTGCGCCTGGGATGTCCGGAGCCTTACTATTGGCAGGCAATGCCGCACTCCATCTTGGTGCTGGCTGGACCATCCTGGAAATGCTCGACCCGACAACTGCGCATGCCATCCCCGAACAAGCTGAGCTGATGGTGCGCCTGGCCAGCTTTAACGCCCAAGAACAACTACAAAACACCACCCCAGATTTGATCGCGATAGGTCCAGGACTAGGATTTTCTGATCTTGCAAGAGATTGGCTGACTACTATATTGCGCCGCCCCAATATCCCGCTGGTACTGGATGCAGATGCCCTGAACTTAATAGCAGATAACCCTGAATTTCTGGATCTTCTAAAGCAACGCAATCGAGAGTACCCAGGTATGAGCGTGCTGACACCGCACCCTGGGGAAGCTGCACATCTTCTGAATACCAGCGCAGCAGTAGTGCAAGAAGATCGGCTTGCTGCTTTGTCTAACTTAGTCAAACTCACTGACTCTATTGTTGTTCTCAAGGGTCAGCACACCCTGCTAGCCTCACCGACACATTCAGCCGTTCAGTGTGAACAAGGCAATCCTGGTATGGCAGTCGGCGGAATGGGCGATGCCTTAACTGGCAGTATTGCCGCAATTGCTGCCCAAGGCATACGTCACAACATTAGCCTTTGGGAGGCTAGCTGTATTGGAGTGCAACTACATGCCAGCGCAGCAGATAGTTTGGTCGCCCAACAAGTAGGTCCAATTGGACTCACTCCTACCGAGGTCATTTTTGAGATGCGAAGTCTGCTAAATAAACTGTTATAAAGCAGCATGCAGTCAGCCAGCGGAATTCTTCTTCATCGCCGTTACGTATACGGTCTCTTGATGGCCGGTCTAGGCTCTGTCCTATTTTCTGGTAAAGCGATTCTAGTCAAGCTCGCATTTACCTATGGCGCTAATGCAGAAACACTCATTGCCCTGCGAATGCTAATGGCTCTCCCCCTCTTTTGGGGAATCTATTGGTGGCAGGCGCGTAAGCAAAGTATGAGTCCACTAACGAACTTAGATCGCGTAAAAGTCTTTGCTCTTGGCTTTATGGGCTACTTCTTATCAAGCTATCTAGATTTTTTAGGGTTGCAATACATTTCTGTTGGACTTGAACGCATTGTTCTTTATCTCACTCCAACTATCGTGCTGTTGATCTCTTTTTTTGTTTTAAATAAATCCATTAGTCGCCTGCAGTGGTATGCCCTGATAGTGGGCTATCTTGGTGTAATCGTGGTATTTTTTCAAGATGCCCATTCGACAGGATCACTAGCATTGCTCGGCATGCTGCTGGTGTTTGCCAGTGCGTGCTCATACGCAATCTATATGATTGGCGCCGGTGAAATGGTAAGAAGAGTGGGAAGTGTCCGCTTAGTGGTGTATGCCAGCTCAGCATCTGCGTTACTGAGTGTGATTCAAATTTTGATTTACGATCCTGCAGCTGTTTTCGTGCAGGTTTACCAAATCTACTGGCTCAGCTTGCTCAATGCCAGTCTATGTACCGTCATTCCGATGTTATTAATTATGATTGCGATTAATCGCATAGGTTCACCACTAGTTGCTCAAGCTGGAATTCTAGGCCCAGTCTCTACGCTATTCATGGGCTGGATAGTTTTGTCTGAACCGATTACCTGGATACAGATTAGTGGGATGGGGCTGGTCATTGGGGCGATGTGGCTGCTAGTCCGTAATGATGCGCCTAATATGCAGAAGGAATCTGAGCCTTTGAATTAATGAACTCAGCAAGACGCTGAGTTCATCACTAACAATTTACTGCTGTGTTGCTGGCTCTTTGCTTGCTGTCTCTTGGACTGCTTTGGCTTTCTTCTGGGATTTCTTCTTCGCTTTTTTCTCCGCCTTTTTATTCTTCTTGGCTTTTTTCTTTGACTTAGTGTCGGCTGATTTTTCAGCTTGGCTTACTGGCGCACTTGCCGGTAGCGGATCAGCAGCGATCACTGCAATCGGCGATAAACCAATAGCAGCAGAAATCAGGGCAGTAACACTGAGTTTTACAAAGCGAGAAGGCATTAAGAATTCCTCAAAATTTTTATAGGCAATTTAATAATACCCAACAAAGTTGTGAAGGCAATAAAAAAGCCGTCCTAAGACGGCCTTTTATTTGAGCTCAAGAATACTGCTTAAGCTAGTTGCGCCTCAGCTTCAGTAATCTTTTCTAGTGCTGCCTCAAGGTGGCCAACAGTACGATCAATATGAGCCAACTTCTCTAGACCAAACAATCCAATTCTGAAAGTACGGAAGTCTGGGCGCTCATCGCACTGCAATGGCACGCCAGCAGCAGTTTGCAAGCCCAGGGCAATAAACTTTTTACCAGACTGAATATCCGGATCCTTGGTGTAACTCACTACTACGCCTGGAGCCTGAAACCCTTTAGCTGCGACTGAATGGTAACCAAGAGACACCAACAAGGCGCGAACCTTATCACCCAACTCTTGTTGCTTGGCTTTGAGTGATGCAAAACCGAGAGCCTGAGTTTCTTTCATCACATTACGCAAGATTTTCAGGGCATCCGTTGGCATGGTGGTGTGATAAACGTGGCCACCTTTTTCATAGGTTTCCACAATTTGGAGCCACCTCTTGAGATCAATGGAGAAGCTACTACTTTGGGTAGATTCAATACGCTCTCGCGCTCTATCTCCCATGGCGATCATGGCGCAACAAGGTGAACTGCTCCACCCTTTTTGCGGGGCTGTAATCAAAACATCGACATTACATGCCTTCATGTCTACCCACATTGCACCAGAAGCAATGCAATCGAGCACAAATAAACCATTCACTGAGCGAACGGCTTCACCTACCGCTTTGAGGTAACCATCCGGCAAAATAATACCGGCAGAGGTTTCTACGTGGGGAGCAAAAACCACTGCTGGCTTTTCTTGTTTGATGAGCGCTACTACTTCTTCGATCGGTGCTGGTGCAAAAACACCTTGTACAGAATCTTCTAACTGCTTACCCTTGAGAACGGTAATGTCCTGGGTGATATTGGCTAAATCAAAAATCTGAGTCCAGCGATAACTAAAGTAGCCATTACGCAATACGAGGCACTTTTCATTATTGGCAAATTGACGGGCTACTGCCTCCATGCCATAAGTACCGCTACCAGGGACGATCACTGCAGAACTTGCGTTATAGGCATCTTTCAAAACACTAGAGATGTCGACGATGACTTTTTTAAACTCTTCAGACATGTGATTGAGTGAGCGATCGGTATAAACAACCGAAAACTCTAACAAACCATCTGGATCAACATTCGGGAGTAAGCCTGGCATAGTAATTTCCTAGAAAATCGTGTGATTAGCTCTAAATGATACTGATTTAGGGCTGCAGAGGTACTCAGACGCTAAAAAAGGGGTTTTAAGCTAATTAGAGGGGTTAATTCTTTTTTTGCGCTGTGGAGGAGACCAATATTCCGATCACAATCAAAATAAAGGCAAACCCATGAAAAAGTTGGGGCGGGTCTCCCAAAATCGCGGCTGAGAGTAAGGCAGTAAACAGCGGAATCAAATTGGCAAAAAATGCGGCAACCGTTGGACCCGCACCGCTGACCCCCAAACCCCAGCAGCGGTAAGCAATTAAGGATGGTCCGATTGCCACAAACAGAATTAATGCTCCAGTCCAGTAATTCAGATCAATAAAAGCATTTCCAGTAGCAATCTCTACACTATCAAAGAGCATGGTCCATAGGAAACCAATCATGACCTGCGCCATCAAAAACTCTGCCCATGGCCATTGCCGTTCAGTACTCTTACCAGGACGACCAATCATCCAACTGTAAAAAGCCCAAAGAATTGTGGCTAACATAATAAGTAGGTCACCCATCACTGCCTGCATACTGAGTAGGCTGGCGACATCACCACGGGTTAATACGATAGTGACGCCGAATAAAGAGACAAGCGCTCCTGTAAGCTGAAGCAGTGTCGGCTTTGCTTCGTAGAAGACAGCGCCAATCAACAGCATCCAAATCGGCATGCTGGCACCAATCAGCGTGACATTAATTGCGGTCGATGTCTGCAATGCGAGATATAGCAAAACGTTATAACTACCCACACCTAACAGCGCCAGCAGCAAGAAGCGGGTCTTGTTTTGCCATAAAGCGCTACTAGATCTGAAAACCCGCCATCCTAAAGGAAGCAAGATTAAGGCCGCCAGACCCCATCGAACGGCACTTAATGTGACTGGTGAAATACTCCCTACCAGCGCTCGTCCTGCGATCGCATTACCCGCCCACAACAAGGTGGCTAGTGATAAATAGAATATGGTCGATAGGGGTAAATGGGGCATTCAGGGCTATATGGGTGAACAAGAGGGTCTTTGGAGGCCCGAGAAGGGTAATGACTACGCATTGTAGAAACAAATGCCCGGTATTGCTAAGATAGAGCTTAAATTAGCAAATGCCATCGAGCATTAGCACCGTACAAAGGGGTTTTAGTGACAATCATCACCAATATTGAAGACTTACGAGTTTTGCATCAAAAACGTACCCCCAAGATGTTCTATGACTACGCAGATTCCGGATCGTGGACTGAATCCACCTACCGAGCGAATGAGTCTGATTTTCAGAAGATCAAATTACGCCAGCGCGTTGCAGTAGACATGACTAATCGGACCACCAAGACAACGATGGTAGGTCAAGAGGTAGCCATGCCAGTTGCGCTAGCACCTACCGGACTCACAGGCATGCAACACGCCGATGGTGAAATTTTGGCCGCCCGTGCTGCAGAAAAATTTGGTGTTCCCTTCTGCTTATCCACTATGAGCATTTGCTCCATTGAAGATGTTGCAGAGCGCACAACTAAGCCTTTTTGGTTTCAGCTCTACGTCATGAAAGACCGCGGCTTTATTGAGCGCCTCATTGAGCGCGCCAAAGCTGCTAAGTGCTCCGCCCTAGTCTTAACTTTGGATTTGCAGATCTTGGGGCAACGCCACAAGGATTTAAAAAACGGCTTGTCCGCACCACCCAAACTCACCATTGCTAACATCATTAACATGATGACCAAGCCACGTTGGTGCATGGGTATGGCGATGACCCCTCGCAGAACCTTTCGCAATATTGTGGGTCACGCTACCGGTGTCGGCAATATGTCCTCCCTCTCCTCTTGGACGGCAGAGCAATTTGACCCGGGCTTAAGTTGGGATGATGTGGAGTGGATTAAAAAACTCTGGGGTGGCAAGCTAATCATTAAAGGCATCTTGGATGAAGAAGATGCTCGATTCGCTGCAAACTCTGGAGCTGATGCCCTGATTGTCTCCAATCATGGCGGCCGCCAATTGGATGGCGCGATCTCCAGCATCAAGGCGCTACCCGGTATCGTGAACGCAGTAGGCCAAGATATTGAAGTATGGATGGACGGCGGTATTCGGTCTGGACAAGACGTTCTTAAAGCCTGGGCACTAGGTGCTCGCGGCACCTTGATTGGTCGACCTTTTCTTTACGGCTTAGGTGCAATGGGCGAAGCTGGTGTTACTAAATGCCTTGAGATTATTCATAATGAAATGGATATCACTATGGCATTTACGGGACACCGAGATATTCAAAATGTGACTAAAGACATCTTGTATCCAGGAACTTTTTAATATTACCTACTTAGCCAACTCCCCCGAACTGGTATTTGTCATTTCTACTGTAGCTCTATCGGGCTCAGTGTGGTTCGGCAATGCAGTACTTAGTAAGTACCGCACCAAGGACACTGAAACCTCGGCAGATCTGGGGATTATTCAAACGGCCACGCTAACATTGCTTGGCCTGATCATCGGCTTTACTTTTTCGATGGCGATTGCTCGCTACGATCTGAGGCAGACCTATGAAGAAGCTGAAGCAAATGCAATTGGTACTGAATTCTTAAGGGCGGATCTTCTACCGAGCAAAACGGCGGAAACGATCAAAGGGTTGTTGAACGAATATGTGGATCAACGCATCTTGTTTTATTCCAAACAAGATCATGAAACGGCCAAACAAATCACACAACGCACTGCTGTTATACAAAATGCGATGTGGGCTGAACTACTCCCCATCGCGCGGACGCAAGCCACCCCCACTATTGCACTAGCGATATCGGGTATGAATGATGTCATTAACACTCAGGGCTTTACTCAAGCCGCCTGGTGGAATCGCATACCGATTGCGGCTTGGTGGCTGATGGCAGCCATCGCCGTTGGTGCTAATGTTTTGGTGGGTTTTGGGGCAAGGAACTTCAATCAAAATATTGGTCTCTTTATGATTTTTCCAATCATGATCTCGATTTCTTTCTTTTTGATTGCCGATATTGATAGCCCTAGAGGTGGGGTTATTCGCATCGATCCACGCAACCTCATTGATCTCAAACAAAATATCGCTCCAAAAAATAGCGTCACTCAATCCAGGGGCACTCAAAGATGAAACGCGTTGTAGACGTATTTAAAGACCGGGGCCGTGAATTGGTATGGACCTATGTCATTCACCTAAATAATATTGAATTTCATCCTGCTCAAATTGACTTTGAACAGGAGGCCTTAAGGCTCTCCCAACTGGATAAGCGCGGAACCCCCAGTGAACTCAGTGCCAAAGCCCGCCTATCCATTAAATAATTTTTCTACTAGAATCTACTCCCATGAAAGCACTCAGCAAAAAAGCCAAGATGGCAATCGGTTGGACTATTTTAATGACGGTGATTGGAACAGCAATGTTACACCAGTGGCAATTTTTTGCCATGGGTTGTGCATCGATTGCATTGCTATTAATTGCGAACCACTACGATCTTTTAAAAGATCCTGAAGATAAAAAATAAGGCCCCCATCTTTCGATCGAGGCCTTAGTCTATTTTTATCAGACTCAGTTTCTACTAAACTGTTTCAGAGTGTTGGATAGTCTGTGTATCCCACCTCTGCTCCACCATAAAAGCTGGCTCGGTCATAAGCATTCAGACTCGCACCCTGCTGAAAACGTTCAGCTAAATCTGGGTTAGAAATATATAAGCGCCCATAAGCCACCGCATCAGCTAATCCAGCCTCTAAGGCAGCCTCACCCATCGCCTGGTCATATCCACCAGCACTAATGAATTTACCCTGATAGGCTGCTCGGAAAATCTCTGAAGTAATTGGCGCATCTCCATCAACTTGATCATTTCCGCCAGCGGTTGTGGATCGTGGCTCAATCATATGAACATAAGACAGCTGATAGCCATTTAATTTCTGCACAACTGCATTGAACAAGGCGATCGGATCGCTATCAGCCATGTCATTAAAGCTTCCGTAGGGCGATAAGCGCACACCAATGCGATCGCTTGGATAAACCTTAGCAACAGACTCAATCACTTCACCTAGCAAACGTATGCGATTTGCGATTGACCCACCATATTCATCCGTACGTTGATTGGCTTTATCTTGCAAAAATTGATCTAGCAAATAACCATTCGCCGAATGAATTTCTACCCCATCAAAACCAGCAGCTTGAGCGTTTTTTGCAGCCAATTCAAAATCGCTGAGGAGGCGAGCGATATCGTCCGCAGTCATCGCCTTAGGAGTTTCATAGTCATGTAACTGCCAATCAGCACCATAAGTTTGTCCGCTTGGTGCAATTGCAGATGGGGCTTCAGGTAGACCCTGCTCTGGATGCAAAGATGAATGCGAGATACGGCCGACATGCCATAACTGCGCCACCATCTTTCCACCCTTGGCATGCACCGCCTGAACAATTTCTTTCCACGCCGCTGTTTGCTCTGCAGAGTAGATTCCTGGCGTTGCTGGATAGCCTTGGCCGATCGGAGAAATTTGGGTTGCTTCACTAATAATGAGTCCTGCACCGGCTCTTTGGCTGTAATAGGTTTTAGCTAAAGGATGGGGCACCTCACCAGCAATCGCACGCATTCTGGTCAAGGGGGCCATAACTAAGCGATTCTTTAATGCAATAGCGCCAAGCAGAATGGGGGTAAACATGATTTCTTTTCCGGACATGAACTTCTTTCTATAAGTATCAATACATCAATGAATGGGGCAACTGTAGCAGGGAAGACAGGCTTCTTGCCCATCAAACTTTAGCTTCATGGAGAACTCTTACGAGCACCCCGACTCGTTCCTGGAGCAGATTGAAAACGTGCCTCAATACTCTCGGACAAGGCCTGAAACTCTTTAATGTGTGCTGTGGATGCACGGGCAACTAGCGCGATTACTCGCTTGGGTGTAGGTGGTGCCAAAGGCCTTGCAATTAATGTGCTGCCATTTAATAGACCACCCTTCACTGCCATCTCGGGAAGTAAAGCGATCCCCATGCCAGACTCGACCATCTGTAACAGGGTCAGTAAGCTAGTGGCCTCCATACTATCGGCATTACGAATATCGGGTCGCTTGCAAGCCTGTAAGGTGTGATCTCGTAAACAATGGCCCTCCTCCAATAGTAGTAGACGCTCAGCCATTTTTGCCGGCAAATGAATTTCCTTACCCTTCAGGACGGGATCCTCTTCTCTTGCTACCACCCAAAATTCATCGATGAAGAGCTCCTTCACCATCAAACCATCAGTCTCATAAGGCAAGGCAATTAAGGCAAAGTCTAGCTGATGATCTACTAGCCGACTCAAGAGGTTCGCAGTTAAATCCTCGCGCAAGGCGATTTTTAAATCAGGAAAGCGCGTCCGGATATCCGGCATCACATTTGGCAATAAGAATGGTGCGATCGTTGGAATAACGCCCAGTCGAATTGTCCCTGCCATTGGCTTGCCTGCAGCATCGGCATACTCAACTAAATCTTGAGATGATGCCAAAATGGTCTTGGCCCTCTCCAGAATCTCCAAACCAATCGGGGTAATCGCTACATTTTGGCGGTCCCGCTCCACTAAGCGGACTCCAAGACCATCCTCAAGTTCTTTTAAACCCGTACTCAAAGTAGATTGACCGACAAAACAGGCTTCTGCAGCCCGCGTGAAGTTCAGCTCCTGGGCAATTGCTACAAAATAGCGAAGCTGACGCAATGAAGGTAGAGCAGCCATGGTTTGTAAAAATCCATATAATCAATTTAATAGATCAATAGTATCATTATTATTTATTGGACTG
The DNA here is from genome assembly GCF_013307205.1 of Polynucleobacter arcticus. NCBI lineage: Bacteria > Pseudomonadati > Pseudomonadota > Betaproteobacteria > Burkholderiales > Burkholderiaceae > Polynucleobacter > Polynucleobacter arcticus. Next base: position 1,370,172 of record NZ_CP028940.1, read on the forward strand.
ATTACATTTTGAGGTCCAGAATCCATTCCATGGTGTTCGTACATCGCCTAACAACCAACCCAAAAGGAATGAAAATGGCACGCCCCGAAATCAAAACAATCCAAAATTTAGAATCCGCCTTTGCTGGCGAGTCCATGGCACATATTAAATATCGCTATTTTGCCAAATTGGCTCGCGCCGCCGGTGATGTTGAAACTGCTGAAATCTTTGAGGCAACCGCAGATCAAGAAGTCATGCATGCCTTTGGCCACCTCGATTTACTCTACCCCGCTAGCACCATTACCCCAAGCCGCGCTTTAGAGATTGCCATTGAGGGTGAAACCTATGAGTACACCGAAATGTATCCTGGTTTTCGCAAAACAGCGGTAGAGGAAGGCAATATGGCGGCGGCAGCAGAAATGGATGAGCAAATTGCCGAATCAAAGGAACATGCCGAGCAATTCCAGGCGATGCTAGTAAAGGCAGCAAAACGCTTTGCAGCCCTTGCTAATGTAGAGGAGCGTCATGCTAACCACTATAAGAAAGCCCTAGAAAAGGCCAACGAGTTTGCTGCGGCGTAAGTAGATTTGGAAATAAAACGAAATTAAATTTAAACTGATCGAATTATCTTAAGGAATTAAAATGAAATCTTGGCAATGCATTGTGTGCGGCTTTATCTATGATGAAGCCAATGGTTTACCGGAAGACGGCATCCCCGCGGGCACCGCTTGGGCTGACATACCAGAAGACTGGGAATGCCCAGACTGCGGCGTAGCAAAATCGGACTTTGAAATGGTTCAAATGTCTTAATTGAGTCGAGCGCACTTCAGTTCCTGCAACTGATTTAAGTAACTCACTTACCAAAAAGTATTTAACCGCATTATTAAAGGCCCAACTGTGGATCATCAAAATCAATCTACCCAATCGGGCATCGTCATCATCGGCAGCGGATTAGCCGGATATACCGTTATTCGTGAGCTTCGCAAGCTCGATAAGACAGTGCCAATTACTTTGATCAGTCGCGAATCAGGCTATTTTTATTCAAAGCCGATGCTCTCTACGGCATTGGCAAGCAATAAGACTACAGAACAACTGGTCTCCACTAATGCCGAAGGCATGGCGGCGCAACTAGAAGTAACGATTTTGGGTGACGCTGATGTATCTGCTATTGATACCGCATCCCAAACCATTGAAACTTCCAAGGGAAGTATTGCCTATGGAAAGCTGGTACTCGGTTTGGGAGCTGATCAAATTCGACTACCCTTGCAAGGTAACGCCGCCAACGAAGTGATCACCGTAAATGACCTTGAAGAGTATGCGCAGTTTCGTCAGGCCATTGCAGGTAAAAAGCGAATTGTGATTTTAGGTGCCGGCCTAATTGGTTGTGAATTTGCAAATGATTTAGTACTAGGATCTTACGAAGTAGATGTCATTGATTTAGCGCCACAATCTTTAGGCAGATTGCTCCCTGAAGCGGCAGCTTTGGCACTGCAATCAAAATTAAGCGAGGCTGGAGTCCGCTGGCACTTTGCTACTACTGTGCAATCTGTTGATCGTAACGGTGATTGTCTTTCGATCACCCTTGCAAACGGCTCAGTAATTAACAGTGATGTATTTCTGTCTGCAGTAGGCTTAAGGCCACGCCTAGATTTAGCCAAAGCTGCTGGAATTGCAACGGGTAATGGCATCACCATTAATCGCCAATTAGAAACCAGCGCGAAGAATGTCTATGCCATTGGTGACTGCGCTGAAGTAGATGGCTTAGTTTTGCCTTACGTCATGCCAATCATGCAGGCGGCACGGGCTTTAGCCCCTAATTTACTTGGGCAGGAAATTACCCTGAGCTACCCTGCTATGCCTGTTATGGTGAAAACGCCTGCACTTCCCACTATCGTCTCGCCACCAGCTAAAGGCGCAGTGGGCGAATGGAAAATCCATACGCTTGAGGATGGTCTCGAGGCCCGCTTTGAATCAAGTGATGGCAAGCTACTCGGCTTTGCCTTGCTAGGATCTGCAACTGCTCAGCGTGGTGCGCTTACTAAAGAGCTTCCACCCATCCTGCAATAAGAATGTCTAGCCAGCTAGCTAAAGCGAAGTTGCAAAAGAAAAGGCCCGCAATGCGGGCCTTTTACATGATGAACTACAGCATGATTATGAAACGATCACAAACCAGCTAGTGTTGTGTGACTGTGCACTCATCAAGAACAACATTGGCACTGAAAGTATCGTGTTGAAGCGCGAAATCAACATCGCCACACGTGCGGATTTCGCTTTGACATCTGGCTCAACAGCAACAATACCAAGAGCACGCTTCTGATTTGGCCAAATGATGAACCAAACATTGAAGGCCATTATTAAAGCAATCCACATACCTAATCCGATAGCGCGAAATGGGGCCTGGAGTGTGAATGCTTGGTGAGCATAACCATTCAATACTGCCAGGATTAAACCGCTAACTACGGTGAACAAGGCAGCCCAGCGAAACCAAAATAGAGCTGTTGGAGCAATGACTTTTACAATCGCAGGCTTTTGTTCATCAGGGATTTTTGGCATGGATGGAATCTGCACAAAGTTGAAATACCAGAGCAGACCAACCCACATAATGCCAACCATCACATGAATCCAGCGGAACAAGAAAGGCAACTCAAGTGAGTTGAAATTTCCGCCTAGGGCGAAGATGATCAAAATGAGGAGCACAAAACCCGCTAAAACTGTGCGCCCCAATGAAGTAAGAATCGATGTCATCTACGCCCTATGAACTGAAATCAACCGCTAAATCAGAATTAAGCAAAATTCTTGCTCGCAAAGTCCCAATTCACTACATTCCAGAAATTTTCTACATACTTTGGACGGGCATTGCGAGTATCGACATAGTAAGCATGCTCCCACACATCACAAGTCATGAGTGGAGTGACATCCGTCGTTAACGGAGTACCTGCGTTACTAGTGGATACCAAATCCAAAGTACCGTCAGCTTTTTTAACTAACCAAGCCCAGCCAGATCCGAAGGTGCCTACTGCACACTTCGTGAACTCTTCCTTGAACTTATCAAAAGAGCCCCACTTTGCATTGATCGCATCGGCCAAAGCGCCAGTCGGTGCACCACCGCCATTGGGCTTCATACTGTTCCAATAGAAAGTGTGATTCCATACTTGGGCTGCATTATTGAAAACACCGCCAGCGGATTTTTTAACAATATCTTCTAGGGAGGCAGCTTCAAACTCAGTGCCCTTGATTAAATTATTTAAATTCGTAACGTAAGTTTGATGATGTTTACCGTAGTGAAACTCGAGCGTTTCTTTTGAGATAAATGGTGAGAGCGCATCTAATGCGTAAGGCAGTTGAGGTAATGTATGTTCCATCATTTTTTCCTTATAAAACAGATGAATAGGGAGCTAAAGTAGCCATGCTGGCTTTACTATAGTCGATTATGGCATTTTTGTTTGACAATGAAAGTTGGGGACGTCTGAACTACCCTCAGACTACTGAGCTGTCCAGCCACCATCCATATTCCAAGCTACTCCACGCACCTCAGAGGCGTCCGGACCACAGAGGAAAACAGCCAATGCTGCTAATTGCTCTGGAGCGACAAATTCACCTGATGGTTGCTTTTCAGAGACCAGGGCCTTTTTAGCTGCTTCATTTGAAATTCCCTCACGCTCTGCACGAGCGTCTACTTGCTTTTGAACGAGTGGAGTTAAGACCCAACCCGGACAAATTGCATTACAAGTAATGCCCGTTTTTGCATTCTCTAAGGCAGTCACCTTGGTTAAGCCAACAATGCCATGTTTAGCTGCAACATAGGCAGACTTTTGGGTAGATCCAACCAATCCATGAACAGAGGCAATATTAATAATACGACCCCAGTTACGTTTTTTCATACCGGGAAGTGCATGATGCGAGGTATAAAAAGCAGAGCTTAAATTAATGGCAATAATCGATTCCCATTTATCAGCGGGAAAATCTTCCACATTTGCTGTGTACTGAATTCCAGCATTGTTTACCAAAATATCGAGTGCGCCAAAACGCTTTTCAGTTTGCTCAATCATGTCCTGAATTTCAGCAGGCTTACTCATATCAGCACCGTGATATTCCACTTCTACGCCGCAAGCTTTTATTGCAGCAATAGCGGCATCTTTTTCACCAAATCCGTTCACCATCATATTGGCACCCTGCTTTGCCAAGCCAATAGCGATTGCTAAACCGATGCCGCTAGTCGAGCCTGTGACAAGTGCTGTTTTACCTTTTAGATGGGACATGACTGACCTCGCGAGATATTGACATTAAAGGTAGAGGATACAACGGAAGAATTTAGATCAGGTGCAGCCAGTGCCCCAGTTGGTGCCATACGCTGTTGGGCACTAGGGTGAGAAGCCAAGTCATGGTGAGGTAGCGCAGCAGCTTACCAACGAACATATAGCCCAAGCACGGCAGCCAGGGTAACCGTAACCACCCCGCTGCTACACACAGAGGATCACCGAATCCAGGCAGCCACGACAACAGAAGCATCTTAGGGCCTCGCTCAGCAAGCCAGCGTTGCATTCTGCTATTGGTAGGGCCCTTAAGTGACTCAAAGCTATTGCGACTAATTAAGCCAAGCAACCAATCCAGCATACCGCCCAAGGTATTGCCGATTGTGGCAACCATAATGGCAACCCAATACAAGTGAGGATTGATAGACACATACCCAAAGAGTATGGGCTCAGAACCTACCGGCAGCAAAGTGGCAGAAATAAAGGCGCTAAAAAATACAGCCGGCAAGCCAATCGATGGCATCCCAAAGAAGTCAAAAAAATGGCTTAGCAATTGCTCCATTAGGCAAAGATTCCAGATGAGCAGTTATTGGAAGGTTGAATCATAAGTTCAGTATGCCCCATCCTTGGCCACCCACCATTCTGAAATCTTGCTTAAACTACAGGTATTGCATATTCATTCACTCTATTTACTCACTCTTTAATCTATGAATCATCCCATCCCAAAGCCAGACCAATACCAAGATATGCGTGAAGCCCTACGCGACCTTTGCGGGAGTTTTGACTCCGCTTACTGGCAAAAGGTGGATCATGAGCGCGCTTACCCTGAGGCCTTTGTTGATGCCATGGCACAAGCAGGCTGGTTAGCTGCATTAATTCCGGAAGAATATGGCGGCTCTGGCTTAGGTCTTGCGGAGGCTTCAGTAATCATGGAGGAAATTAATTTCTCCGGCGGCAATGCGGGATCTTGTCATGGGCAGATGTACAACATGGGTACTTTGCTACGTCATGGCTCGGCTGCCCAGAAGAAACTTTACCTACCCAAGATTGCTACTGGTGAGTTGCGCCTACAGTCAATGGCAGTGACCGAACCCAGTACTGGCACAGATACGACCAAACTCAAAACTACTGCCGTCAAAAAAGGTGATAAGTATGTTGTGAATGGGCAGAAAGTCTGGATCTCGCGTATTCAACATTCCGATTTAATGATTTTGCTGGCCCGCACTACCCCGCTTGCAGAAGTAAAGAAAAAATCCGAGGGCATGTCGATCTTTATCGTCAACCTAAAAGATGCGATTGGCAAAGGCATGGCTATTCAACCGATTGCCAACATGGTGAATCATGAAACTAATGAAGTGTTCTTTGACAACTTAGAGATCCCTGCCGAGAATTTGATCGGTGAAGAAGGTCAAGGATTTAAGTACATCCTTGATGGCCTCAATGCGGAGCGCGTTTTGATCGCTGCGGAATGTATTGGTGATGCCTATTGGTTTGTCGATAAGGCGCGACGTTATGCTAATGAACGCGTGGTCTTTGATCGCCCTATTGGCAAGAATCAAGGTATCCAATTTCCGATTGCAGACTCTTTTATTGAAACTGAGGCAGCTAATCTGATGCGCTTTAAGGCGTGCGAACTCTTTGATGCGAATCAGCCCTGTGGTGCCGAATCGAATATGGCAAAGTACCTTGCCGCAAAAGCTTCGTGGGAGGCGGCCAACGTTTGCCTGCAGACCCATGGTGGTTTTGGCTTTGCCAATGAATATGATGTCGAACGTAAGTTCCGTGAAACCCGCCTCTACCAAGTCGCGCCTATTTCAACCAACTTAATCTATTCCTACGTCGCCGAGCATATCCTCGGTCTTCCACGATCCTTCTAATAGACCTCAATATGAGCATTCGTCCATTGGATGGCATTACCGTGATCGCATTAGAGCATGTCATTGCTGCACCCTTCTGTACTCGTCAACTTGCTGACTTAGGGGCGCGCGTTGTCAAGATCGAGCGTCCTGGTGGTGGAGATTTTGCCAGGGGTTACGACACCCAAGTAGAGGGACTCTCCTCGCACTTTGTCTGGGTCAATCGCTCAAAAGAGAGTTTGACGCTCGACCTTAAGCATGAGGCTGCATTAGCAATACTGAAGAGCTTGTTAAAAACTGCTGATGTCTTTATCCAAAATCTAGCTCCTGGTGCAGCTGCACGCATGGGCCTGACTGCTGAGGAACTACAAAAAGAAAATCCTGGACTCATTCTGTGCTCTATCTCTGGTTATGGAAACGATGGCCCCTATCGCGATAAAAAAGCCTATGACCTATTGATTCAGAGTGAGGCGGGCTTCTTATCTATCACGGGTACACCGGAGACGCCCAGCAAGGCCGGTAACTCGATTGCGGATATTGCCGCAGGGATGTATGCCTACAGCAATATTTTGGCTGCACTATTACAAAGAGGAAAGACTGGCAAAGGAACGGTCATTGACATTTCGATGCTTGAAGCCTTAAGTGAATGGATGAGCTTTCCGATGTATTACGCATACAAAGGTGCAAACCCACCATCGAGAAATGGCGCCTCTCATGCCACTATCTACCCCTATGGCCCGTTCAAAGCTGGTGATGGAAAAACAGTGATGCTCGGACTTCAAAATGAACGTGAATGGGCGAAGTTTTGTGAGATTGTTTTAGAAAATCCCGCTCTCGCCCAAGACGAGCGCTTTGATAAAAACTTTAAACGCAATGAAAAACGAGTTGAACTACTGCAAATCATTAACGCTTGCTTTTGTCAGATTACATCTGAAGAATTGATTGCCCGATTAGAAAAAGCCCAGATTGCCAATGCGCACCTCAATGACATGGAAGGCCTTTGGAAGCATGAGCAACTGAAGGCACGCAATCGTTTCACGGAAGTTGGAACACCGAATGGCACGATTGCAGCCCTGCTCCCACCGGGTGTAAATGATAGTTATGACTATCGTATGGACCCCGTTCCTGCCGTTGGGGAACACACCGATGCGATTCTTGCAGAATTAGGAATAGCCTCTTCTGAAATTGAGGCTCTACGAGCACGAGGCGCTATTTAAAGTAACGGAGAGGCCAAGTGTGCTGCGTTCTCAAGAAGGACACGCCAGCGCGGCCGCTTAGCCCAAGCTACTCGATTCACTAGATCAGACTGAGCTAAGTAAGACTCAATTAAGTTCTCGAGCTTGGCGCAGAAATCTAGGTTGTACACAATCAAACTAATCTCAAAGTTCAAACGCAGACTACGTTGATCAAAATTCACCGAACCAAAAATAGCGACTTTTCTATCTATCAACAAACTCTTCGTATGTAAAAGTCCGCCATGAAATTCTGCGATGTTGACACCCGCGCTCATGAGATCAGCATAAAAACTGCGGCTACTCCATGCTACCAAAGTGGAGTCATTTAACTTAGGGACAATTAAAGTCACTCTGACGCCACGACCTGCCGCTGCCATCAACCCCTGAATCAAGCCATCATCTGGACCAAAGTAAGGCGTCGTGATCACAAGCTCTTCACGTGCATCCATAATCGCAGAGAGCAACACTTGATACAAAATATCATCGCGATACACTGGACCGGAAGAAAACTCCTGGGCTAACACCTGCCCCTCTACTGGAGTAGCGGCTGGTGCTACAGCCTTGAAATGATTGATCTTGGGATTATCCACACTCCAATCGAAGGCAAAAGTCAGCTCAAACTGGGATGCAACTGGTCCTTCAATTCTGACCATAGCATCGACCCACTCACCCACACCGGAGTCTTGCTTAAAGGTACGTGGATCAACCAAATTCATGCTACCGGTCCACACAATTGCGTTATCAATTACAAAGATCTTGCGATGGAGTCTTAAGTCCGCACGACGAAATTGAAAGCGACCAATTTGAATTGGTAGCGCCTCAGTTACTTGAATTCCCGCATTTCTAAAACGGTGAGGCCAATCAGATTTAAACCAGTCTTTACTGCCCAAGGAATCGAGCAATACCTTGCAAGCTACTCCGCGTTTAGCTGCCGCAATTAAGGCCTCACAAACACGATCAGCATCACCGCCCAAGGCCCAAATATAAAACTCTAGATGCAAAGTCTTTTTAGCTTGTCCAATTTCATCAATGAACAATTGCAATATCTCTAGTGAGCTCGTAAACAACTCAATCTGGTTGCCAGCTATCACTGGGGAGCCATTCTTGGACTCTGCCAATAAGCTCAGCGCCCTTCCTTCGACTGGTAGCAGCTGTTTATCCGCCGAATAGCGCTTACGCATATCCTCCGTAATGGCGGCATATTCCTTATCCATTCGAATGATTTTTCGAGTGAGCTTGCGGCCCACTGGGCGCTCGCCAATCAAGATGTATAGGCTGACCCCAATCAATGGAAATAGGACCACAATTAAAAACCAGGCGATTGCTACTGCTACAGGCCTCCTCACTGAAATCATGCGGAACCCAAATAGAATCACAATGAGGGCATGCGCTATTGGAACCCAAATAAAAGAGAATCCAAAAAGAGAGCCTAAAAGATAATTCAATATATTCATAAGACTTCCAGTTCCGCAGTAATACCTAAGTGGTCAGACAATCTCAACCATTCATGCAAAATTTCTGCAGAATGAATCTTTAAACCCCTGACATAAATTCGATCCATCGACAGCATGGGCTTCACGCTTGGAAAAGTTTTTGCGGGGGCGCCCGTAAGCTCCTCAAAGACCTCACTAAAACCAGCCGCTCGCATCGGTGCACTCGCGCGATTACGCCAATCGTTAAAGTCACCCGCAACAATCGTTGGGCCGCCCTCCGCCAATGAGTCAATGTAACGAATAATCTCATCCAATTGACGCTCACGCCCTCTTTCAAATAAAGCCAGATGGACACAAAAGCAATGAATGGGAGTGGCAACTCCCTCTAGCTTGGTGACGCTATGAAGTAATCCACGCTTCTCAAAACGGTATGCTGAAATGTCATAGTTCTGACCCTTTTGCAAGGGTCGCTTAGACAGAATTGCATTGCCATGATGTCCATCAGGATATTCAACATTTTTTCCGTAATGCCAATCGTGCCAAAAATCTTCAGATAAGAAGTGAGTGAGTTCGGTCAACGGCCATTGACCAAATCGTCTAATCCGCCCACGATGCTCTTGCTGAAGTTCCTGCAAGAACAGCAAGTCCGGATGATGGTTACGCATCTTCTGGCGAAGCTCATAAATCGTTGATTTCCTATGCAAAGGAGAAACACCCTTATGCACATTGATGGTCATGACACTAAAGCGCCCTAATACACTTTGCGTCATTCAGATTGTCCTGGCGCACTTTGTCGGCGCATACGGGCTTGATAAATCTCGCCCTCCACCAGATCCTGGCATTGCATGCATTTATTGCATATAGCGGCCTGATCGCGCAACTCATCAATTGACCCAATTGGATTGTTATCGAGATATTCACGAAGATCGATATCGAGGACCTCATTACACAGGCAAATGACTTCAGCCATGGGTCAAAAATAAGAGAATTGTTTGCATTTGTCCCATTTTGCCATCCCCTTGCTAGAATATAGGCCATGTTTACGACCTTTCAGGACGCTTTTAAACTTTTAGCGCAGTTAGACGCTGGGGTATTGGGCATTGTGCTGGTCTCGCTTCAGGTAAGTCTGACAGCATTACTCTTTGGCACCCTCATCGGCCTCCCCCTCGGAGCACTACTGGCTACCGAAGAATTTCGTGGAAAAAAGACCATTACAGTCACCCTCAACACCCTCATGGGTGTCCCCACGGTCATCGTTGGCGTGGTGGTGTACCTGATGCTCTCAAGAACAGGGCCTTTAGGGACCTGGGGATGGCTTTTTACACCCAAGGGCATGATCGTGGCCCAAACCCTGCTCACAACCCCCTTAATTGCAGCCCTAAGCCGTCAAATTCTGGAGGATTCCTGGAGGATTCATCGGGACTCATTTAGAGCGCTACGCCTACCCAGACTTTCCGCCCTCAAGTGGCTTATTTGGGATTGCCGTTTTTCCCTAACTATCGCCATCCTGGCTGGACTGGCCAGAGCGATCTCGGAAGTGGGTGCCGTCATGATCGTGGGCGGTAATATTGATCGCTCAACGCGAACCATGACTACGGCAATTGCCCTAGAAACGAGCAAGGGTGATCTACCCCTCGCTCTGGCGCTAGGGATTGTTTTGTTGGGGATTGTGTTGCTTGCTAATCTATTTACCTTTGCCGTTCGGCAAATTGCTGAGAGACGCTATGGTTAATCCACAGAATTCACTCGACTCGTCAACACAGTTTCAACGCTTTATCGAGCTGAATGATGTCATCGTAAAAAGTGATGGGCGAACTATCTTAAACATTCCACATGCCGTAATTCCCACCGATCGGATTTGCGCCTGCATTGGTCCAAATGGAGCAGGAAAAACCACCTTCTTGAAATTGATTGATGGATTAATCAAGCCAGATTCTGGCAGCATTACCTACTCAAATAGCCCTATTAAGTCTTCACTGGTGCTACACCATACGCCAATGATTAAAGCCTCCGCAAGAATCAATATCGCGATGGTGAGAGATGCAGATTCTTCAATTGGCTTGGTTGCTATTGAAGCAGTGATGAAGCAAATTGGCTTAAGCCATCTTGCCAATAGTCCAGCCCACAAACTCTCAGCAGGAGAAAGACAAAAGCTGTGTTTGGGTCGCGCCATTCTCCAGAAACCCAATTTAGTTTTACTGGATGAGCCAACAGCTAATCTGGATCCAAATACGACTGACCAAGTTGAAGAAATCATTCGCCAGTTTAAGCTTCAAGGATCAGATGTCATCTTTACATCCCATCAGCTTGCACAAGTACAAAGACTTGCAGAGTACATCGTCTTCATTGATCAGGGCGAGATCAAAGAAAAAGGACCCGTAGGTCCTTTCTTTTCCAATCCCCAAACACAGGCAGCTAAACGCTACCTACATCAAGAGCTCGTAGCAGACTAATTACTTAGCTGCTGCCGGTGCTACTGCAGGAGCAGGAGCAGGAGCTGGAGCAGGAGCTGCAGCAACAGTTCCTGGAGCAACAAATGGTGGCGGAGCTACACAAGCTGCTGGAGCCGGAGTACCAGGAACCCTGTACTGATCTGCAACCTTGTTGATTGCCTGACAAAGCTGAAAAGCACCTACCCGACCGGCATAAGCTGTTTTAGCTTTTGCAAGATCATCAGCAGCCTTGGCTTCTGGTGAGAGTGGTGGCAGAGTCGCAAACGCTGAAGCCGTTGCGAATGTACAGAGAGTAAAAGCAATGAGTTTTTTCATGGCTTGACCTTATTTATTAACCTTGTTGTACCAAATTTCATGATGTTCTTTAGCCCAAGTTCCGTCTACGTAACCTGTCTTCATACCATCAAGAGAGCCTTGCATACCGATCGAGCCGATATAAATATGACCCATCGCCATAGTTGTCATCAAGATGGAAGCTGAACTATGAATGATATTTGCTAACTGCATGGTTCCACGGATGTATTGGATTTCCATGAAAGGAACAATCATGTCGAGCACAAAACCAGAAGCTGAAATCACCAAGCCAAGGAAAGTCATACCAAACCAAAACCAGATTTTCTCACCGAAGTTAAAGAAGCCTGCAGGAGGATGCTTTCCGCCAAACATTCCGCCAAATGACTTAATCCAAGTCAGATCGCCTTCACCTGGGATATTTCTAGTTGCAAACAACAAGAAGAAAATCACTACGCTCAGAGTAAAGAGTGGGCCGGAGTAGTTATGAATATTTTTGCAAATGTTCAAGAAAGTACCGTAGGCGACACCACCCATGAGTGGCATTGCAAAATACTTGCCGTACAAAATTAATAAGCCAGTGATTGCAAGGCCAATAAAACTAAAGGCCATCACCCAGTGGGTGAAGCGCTCAAAGCCATTAAACCGTTTGATCTTTTGACCAGACATTGGTGCATGTAGCTTAATTGGGCCTTTAATAATGAACAAAGCCGCAATACCAAAGAAAGCGAGAGCTAATAACCAGCCGCCGTAAACCGTAATGACACCATTACGAATAAAGCGCCACTGCTGTCCAGCACGCTGAATCAACACGCTGGCCTCTTTGTCTGGAATACTGACAGTGTTGTAAGGGTCGCTGTTAGCAGAATTCCAAAGGAACTTCTCGCCGACCTGTGGTGAATTCGCAGGTTGTGACTGAGCTTGAGTGCCATTAGGAATGTTGCTAAGGTCCTTCGGATAGTCAATGCCACTTGGTGATGGCAATGGCGGCATTGGCGCGCGCTCTGCCATAGACACACCGCTAAGCAAACTTAGCGATACGCCAAGGGCCAATACCCAAGAGCGACTAACACTAGAGAATGATCGATTCATACAAATATCCTTAAACGTTTTCGTTTTATTTATTGTTGTTTAACTGATGACTTAAAGCGTGAATACTCAGACTGATTCTGATTACGCTTATCAACCGATTCGGTCCAACTAGCCTGATTGCCCGGAGTCCAGCCTTTAGTCATGAAGCCGTTATCAGCCCCCATGTATGGTGCAACGTCTGGACGCTTTGCAGCCTTGGCTGCAATTTCAGGAGGCTCAGAGCAAGCAGCCAACATCGCGCCTGCAGCCAGACACAAACCAATGGTCTTCAAATTAAATCTCATGATTTTGCTCCTGGGATTTTGTCAGCAGGTGTTGGTTTTGGCGCAGGTGAATCCATTGGGCCGTAAGCAGTTGACCAACCGAAAATATCTCTACTTGGATATCTACCGTTCGCTTCGCGGATGGATACGCGTTTTTCATAGATGGATGAGATCACATCGCCGTCTCCACCAATCAAAGCTTTCGTAGAACACATCTCAGCACATAAAGGCAACTTACCTTCTGCTAAACGATTGCGACCATATTTCTCGAATTCAGCAACGCTACCATTGGCTTCAGGTCCACCACTACAGAATGTGCACTTGTCCATCTTGCTGCGCACACCAAAGGCACCTGAACTCAAGAACTGAGGAGCGCCAAATGGGCAAGCAAAAGAACAGTAACCACAACCGATACAGATGTCTTTGTCATGCAAAACAACACCTTCATCAGTGCGATAGAAGCAGTCGACTGGACATACAGCCATACAAGGTGCATCTGAACAATGCATACAGGCTACAGAGATTGATTTCTCTTTACCAATAATTCCATCATTCACAGTAACCACACGGCGACGATTAACGCCCCAAGGTACCTCATTATCATTTTTACAAGCTGTCACACAGCCATTGCACTCGATGCAACGCTCTGTATCACAAATAAATTTCATTCTTGCCATTGTGTTCTCCTGACTTTATTTTTTAACTTAGGCAAATTTTTCGATTTGGCACATGGTGGTTTTGGTCTCTTGCATCATCGTCACTTGGTCATATCCATAAGTGGTTGCGGTGTTAACCGACTCACCCAGAACGATTGGTGACGCACCTTCTGGATAGTACTTACGCAAGTCAGCGCCTTGCCACCAACCAGAGAAGTGGAACGGTACAAAAGCGGTTCCTTGATCAACGCGCTCTGTAACCATCGCGCGAACTTTGATCTTGGCACCTGTTGGTGATTTAACCCAAACATAATCCCAATTTTTGATGCCACGAGCTTGAGCAGCTTTTGGATTAATTTCCACAAAGTTCTCTTGCTGTAGCTCAGCCAACCAAGGATTAGAACGGGTTTCCTCACCACCACCCTCATACTCAACCAAACGACCTGAAGTCAGAATGATTGGGAATTTCTCATAAAACTTCTCATTCAAGTTCTGATCTTGCAGAGTCTTGTAAAGAGTTGGCAAGCGCCAGAAATTCTTCTTATCCGCAGATGTTGGGTATTTGCGCATCATTGGCTCGTTAGTACTATACAAAGCCTCGCGGTGAACTGGGATCGGATCAGGGAAGTTCCAAACTACTGCACGCGCTTTTGCGTTACCAAATGGATGGCAGCCGTTTTTCATGACAACGCGCTGAATACCACCTGACAAGTCAGTCTTCCAGTTCTTACCTTCAGCAGCTTTTTGCTCATCTTCAGTCAACTGATTCCACCAACCAAGCTTCTTGACCATGACGTGGTCAAACTCAGGGTAACCCGTCTTGATTGCAGAGCCCTTGGAATAAGAACCATCTTCAGCCAATAAAGTCTTGCCATCCTTCTCAACACCAAAGTTAGCGCGGAAGTTACCACCACCCTCCATGACAGACTTACTGGTGTCATACAGATTTGGTGAGCCTGGGTGCTTAATAGCTGCCGTGCCGTAGCAAGGCCAAGGCAATCCGTAGTAATCACCTGTTGTGTCGTAGCCGGTTACCGGATCAACACCACCTCTAGATTTCAATGTCTTCGGATCAAAAGTGCCAGCCATTCTCATGTGCGCTTTGATACGCTCAGGAGTTTGTCCTGTGTAACCAATTGTCCAGCAAGAGCGGTTGATTTCCCTAAGGATGTCTTCGATTAGCGGCTCTTTCCATTGCTTACCAGCAAACTTGGAGCTCTGCATCTTGAAATTCTTGGACAGCTCTTGACCGAAACCAAGGCGATCGGCAAAAGCTTGCATGATCACGTGGTCAGGAACAGATTCAAACAATGGATCTATGACTTTCTCGCGCCACTGAATCGAACGGTTCGATGCTGTAGCAGTTCCGTTTGTTTCAAACTGAGTTGTAGCCGGGAGCAAATAAACATTGCGGTTTTTATTAACAGTATTGCTTTCTGCAGGAGGCATTGCAGCCATCGCAGCTACTGCTGTTGGATATGGATCTACTACAACGAGTAAATCTAATTTATCCATCGCGCGCTTCATATCTAAGCCGCGAGTTTGGGAGTTGGCTGCGTGACCCCAGAAGAACAAACCTTTTACATTGGTTTGCTGATCAATCATGTCATTCTTTTCCAACACCGCATCAACCCAACGAGAAACGGTAGTACCTGACTTCTCCATCATGTCTGGTGCGTAGCGACCTTTGATCCACTCGTAATCAACATCCCAAACAGTGGCAAAGTGCTTCCATGAACCCGCTGCAAGGCCGTAGTAGCCAGGCAATGAATCTGGGTTAGGACCTACGTCAGTAGCACCTTGAACGTTACAGTGGCCACGGAAAATGTTTGTTCCGCCGCCAGACTTACCAATGTTACCTAATGCCAATTGCAAAATACAGGAGGCGCGCACCATGGCATTACCAATGGTGTGCTGAGTTTGACCCATACACCAAACAACAGTGCTCGGGCGATTCTTAGCCATCGTTTCGGCCACTTTATATACTTCCGCTTCTGGGACGCCGCAAGCCTCTTCAACATTCTTTGGGGTCCACTTTTCCATCACTTCTTTGCGGATCTCGTCCATACCGTAGACACGGTCATTGATGTACTTTTTATCTTCCCAGCCGTTATTGAAAATATGGTACAGGACACCAAAGACGAAAGGAATATCTGTACCTGAACGAATACGTACGTATTGATCAGACTTAGCAGCTGTTCTTGTGTAGCGGGGATCAACTACGATAACCTTACAGCCATTTTCCTTTGCATTGAGCAAGCTCAACATCGATACCGGATGAGCCTCAGCTGCGTTGGAGCCGATGTACATGGCAGCCTTGGAGTTCATCATATCGTTGTAGCTATTGGTCATTGCACCATAGCCCCAGGTGTTAGCAACACCGGCAACTGTGGTTGAGTGACAAATACGAGCCTGGTGGTCTGTGTTATTCGTTCCGAAGAAGGAAACCCACTTACGCAACAAATAAGCCTGCTCGTTACTCTGCTTAGAGGAGCCGATAAAGAACAATGAATCAGGACTGTATTTTGTGCGGAGATCTTTCATCTGCGCAGTAATTTCAGTTAAAGCCTGATCCCAAGAAATCTTTTGATACTTGCCATCAACCAGCTTCATTGGATAGCGGAGGCGGAATTCACCATGGCCGTGCTCACGCAATGAAGCACCCTTGGCGCAATAAGCACCCATGTTGATCGGGGAATCAAAAGCGGAGTCTTGACGAACCCAAACACCATTCTCAACAGTGGCGTCGGTTGAACAACCTACTGAACAGTGGGAACAAACTGTTCTCTTGACTTCAATCTTACCTTTACCATCCAACATCGCTCTATTTGGCTCAGCAATGGCTTTTTGAACGAAATTAAGCTGACTAGCGGCAATTCCTGCTCCAACACCAACACCAGAGCGTTTCAAAAAGGTTCGACGATCCATCGTTGGCACCGCAGATTGGAGTCCGCGTGAAAGGCTGCCGATGAGGCGTGATGCAGGCGTAGAACGACTGCTTTGTGAGGTACTAGGTTTACGAGTCAGACTCATATGTTGTTCCTGAGAAATGTTTTTTTAATTATTTGGAAATGACTAGATCTACAACTTGGTTTAAAGCATGGTGGTTTCGTAATACTTGCGAATGTGTGCAGACAAGTGATAACCCTCATCTTTCGCTTTGACTGTGCTTCCAACTTCTTGAATTACCGCTTTGCCAATGCTGGTTTGGGAGGCTACCGCTACAGCGCCAACAGCAGCGCCTGCTCCAATGAAAAACTTTCTGCGAGCTGGCTTATTTTCTTCAGCAACTGCAGTAGTGGATTTAGTGTTCATTGAATATTCCTATTAAGTACGAATTTATTTGCTGATAGTTTAATTGGTAATTGCATTTTTGACATATTTGTTACAGAAAAATTTACTAGGTACAAATACCAATACCAATACTTTTTATATTGCAATGCAACATTAAATCATGTCAAAACTTTGGCCTTCGATATCCAAAAACTCCCGCGTAAGCGCCCCCACCGATTGATACAGACGCATCTCTGGAATATCGTCGATGGCATCGCATAAATCTCCATACCATGGTCGAATGTGGTCATTGAAAAAGACTCTTTCATTGGTGAGATTAGAGACCTCTACATCATCACCTGCGATGAGATAGCGCATCACTTCACAAACTGCAGAAATATGGTCCTCGGTTTCTGAAATCTCTTCTGCGGACTCCAAACCAAAGGCATCTAAGGCGCGACGAATTTCTACCAATGGCCGCTCATTCAAGTAGCCGGCCATATAGAAAGAGCCATTGAGAATAATATTGGGCCTGCCAACGCTGATGAAATTGAGATCAAACTCATCTTGCCAAGCTTTGGCAGGGTTGGATTTAGCCAACTCCACCACGGTATGCCAAACTTTGCCCAGGGGTGCGTCTTCAGCCTGAACTTCCTGACCGTCTGGGATGGAAGCGGCTATTTGATCCAATAACTCTTGATCAGGCGCCTCATGAAAGAGTCTAGCGATCAAGCCGTATAAATCAGCCCGCGCCAAATCCTCTGGCAAACCCACATCACCTACCTCTGTCGAGGGCGTTTCTTTCATTGTTTCACTCATAATTGTTTGTTCACCATATCTACAACACGACAATCACTGCACATCTTGAGTCTTTCTAGGGCCGCTCCAGCAAATGCTTCATGAACACCCAGCTTAATTAGCATCAAGTCCACCATCTTCGCGGTACCGAACACCTTGCCACAGCTAATGCAATGAAAAGGCTTGGTCTCGTTCAGCTCTACTCTCTCCTTGCGCTTCTCAACTGTCTGTAAGCGGGGGGCTAAAGCTAAGGCTTGCTCTGGGCAAGTTTGGACACAAATGCCGCATTGGACACACTGCTTTTCAATAAAGGAAAGTTTGGGTTCATCCAAGTTATCCAGCAAGGCCCCTTCAGGACAGCTGCCCACACAAGACATACACAGCGTGCAGGCGTCCTGATTGATATTGAGGCCACCCAAGAAGGAGGACTTCGGCAAAGCAGCTCCGCCCGCCGGCAAAGCCATTTTGGCCTGCTTTTGTAAATGCTCTATTACAGTCTCAATGGTTTCGCGTTTTTGATTGCTCAAACCAAAGGTAGCTGGGGAGCAGATAGCAGATAAGGCGCCACGCTGACGAAGTTTACCCATCGCTGTCGAGGCTGCCTGCAGATCACTCGAAGACTCAAGTTGTATTAGCGACAGTCTGGCATCAAATCCATAAACAGCCAAAATGGCATTACCTAAATCCACTTGAGTTTCTAGCGCGGTACGATAGCTCGGATCCTCATCTCCGGTTAATAGCA
The DNA here is from genome assembly GCF_013307205.1 of Polynucleobacter arcticus. Taxonomy (NCBI): domain Bacteria; kingdom Pseudomonadati; phylum Pseudomonadota; class Betaproteobacteria; order Burkholderiales; family Burkholderiaceae; genus Polynucleobacter; species Polynucleobacter arcticus. The sequence continues at coordinate 1,388,496 of NZ_CP028940.1, forward strand.
GAATCACTTCGCCAAAACCATAGCTCAATGCACCAAGCCATAAATCTAAACCGGTAGAGGCAATGTGTTCAATACCGTAAGGCAATACAGAGGATGGTAAGCCTTCAAACTGTTTTGGCCTTAAGTGAGCAGATCGCCCAAGAGAATCCAGTAGCTGAGTTCCCGCATTGAGCGTATGCAACAACAATGCTGGCGCAGAGGACTGCTTGGCTTTAGCGCTCTCCGCAATAAATACATTAGCCAAAGTTTTAATTTCTTTACCCTGGTGCGGCACGCTTGGATAGTTATAGCGCATTGCACCAGAGGGGCAGACTGTCGAACAAGCTCCACAACCCATGCAGAGATTGGGATTCACCTCAACAGTACCTTGTCCATTCTTGAACAAGGAGGATATGGCGCCGGTAGAGCACACATCGATACAAGCATTGCACCCGACTTTGCCGTTACGGCCATGGGCACAAACCTTCTCGTTATAAGCAAAGTATTTAGGCTTCTCAAACTCGCCAACTAATCCGAGTAATTGATTTGCCACTAAAGACTGTTCGAACGGATCCTGACCTGGGGCAAAGTAGCCTTGCGGAGTCTGACTCATCCGCATCTGAGGATCTGCACGTAAATCCATAATCAAGTCGAACTCAGAACTGCGCTGACGCTCTACTCGATCAAAATTGATAGCACCAATACCGGCACAGGCTGTAATGCAATCGCGATTGGATTTACATTTATCTAAATCGATTTGGAAAGAGTCATCAATGGCGCCTTCTGGACAAACCTCAACACATGCGCCACAACGAGTACACATTTCCGGATCAATTGGGTTTTGCAGATTCCAGTCAACACTAAAGTGGCCAAGATAACCATCTAGCTTAGTCACTTCACCTGTATAAACCGGGAAATTTCTAGCGATCGGTAATGCGCCTGGCTCGGTACACAGCACCGAGACGTCAAGAGAATCGCTGAGCTTTTCGGCCCAAGGCAAAGCTTGTTTTCCAGCCCCAACAATGAGCAAGCGCCCCTGACTTTCATAATTCACTATTGGGACAGGCTCGGCTTCCGGCATATCCGCTAAGGCAAGTAAAGCCGCAATCTTGGGTCCAGAAGTTTTAGCTTCCTGAGTCCAGCCAGCTACTTCACGAATATTGACAAAGCGTAACGGTGCTACCAAAGGCTTCTCTGATTGCTCTGCTAACTCATTAAATAAGGCGCCCTCTTGGGTACAGGCAATAACGATGGAGTCGTTGCCATTCATGGCCTGCATGGCGAGACCGACTTCTTGCCTACATAAAGAAGTGTGTACCTTTACGCCCAATGTCTTGGCATCTAAAGACATGGTTCCATTGCAATTACAAACTAATTTTTGACTCATCGATTTCTTCTTAACTGGTTTTTTTATCCACGGACAAAGGGTCTTGATCCCCTGCTTCCTGAATAGGTATAGGTGTGGATGTTAAATCAGTCTGAACGGGAGCTGGCAAAGTTGGCTCTTTTGATGCTGAAATATCGGTACTGGCAATGGTATTAGCCTCAGGTTCATCAACATTGTCCTTGCGGAAGATATTGAGCATATCGGACTGAACCATGCGCTTGAGCATCTCCAGGGGTATGGGATCGGGCTTTGAGTAGTCATCAATGTAAATGTCCAAGCCATCCATGATGTTGAAGTGCGGATCTGAAAACATCTTCTTCATTGCGGCTTGCTGTACAGCCGGATCAACTCCGGGCTGCATAAAGGCTGAGAAGTCTGGTGCAAAGCGATCTATCTTCTCCACATCATCCAAAGTCATCGTCGGGAGAGCATCTTGAACATCTTCAGCCGGGACTTTGACTTCAGCGTCACTTACTAAAGCTTGCTTAGTCGGCTCAACTAATTTTTTCTCAGGCTCAAGCTGCTCCCCAGCCTTGCGACGTGACCAACGGTCTAAAAAACCTCCAGCCATCAGTCCTCCGTTGGGCGATTTGCGCCCTTAAATGATTCGGGGCGATGGCGCTTTTTTGGCTCCGGACGGTAATGCTCGTTCACGTACTCCTGCAACCAGGAGGCATGCTCCGTCGTTAAGAGAACGCTATCAACCGACTCGCCACCATCCAATAAGCGCCCTGCTTCGTTATAGCTGACACTAATACGGTGTGGAACGGCCATCGTCGTTTCAGATTTTGCTAGCTCAATAGACTGTGCATCAATATAGCGCTCGACATCCTCCTCCAAGCGCCACATCACAAACCACGCGGGGAGCGTCGCGGACAAGTTGAGGTAATACCCTTCAGCTTCATCTGGAAAGAGATTGAGCTCATAACCAGTAAATAGCCAGGATTCACCCTGTTCATCGCGCCCTAGAAACTGCCCAGCGATTTTGTTGGCTGGGATAGATGTGCTGGTGAATTGGCCAAAATCAGGCAATATCTCCGTGGGAGCCCACCGAAATGAGATCCACGGATTATCGACAAACTGCTTACGCATGATCACAGCAAAACGCATAAGGCCTTAGGTATTCTGAACCACGATGTTAGGAAATTTACTGCTCATGTCTTTTGACAAGCTAGCTACCTTAATAGCAACTCTTCGAGCAATCGTTTTATAAATAGCGCTGATGGCTCCATCAGGATCCGCTACTACCGTAGGGCGACCTGCATCTGCCTGCTCACGAATCGATAAATTCAGTGGCAAGTCACCTAAGAAATCAACGCCATATTCTTTGCACATCTTCTGGCCGCCGCCCGTACCAAATACATGCTCTTCATGTCCACAGCTTGGGCAAATATACGTGCTCATATTTTCGATAATGCCCACAATCGGTACGCCGACCTTGTCAAACATTTTGAGGCCCTTACGTGCATCCAATAGCGCAATATCTTGTGGCGTAGTCACGATCACCGCGCCCGTCACAGGCACCTTTTGCGCAAGCGTCAATTGAATATCACCAGTACCTGGCGGCATATCCACAATAAGGTAATCGAGATCACGCCAACGAGTCTGACGTAGCAACTGCTCTAATGCAGATGTCACCATGGGGCCACGCCATACCATCGGCGCATCATCATCAATTAAGAAACCAATCGAGCTCGCTTGAATACCATGGCCCACCATCGGCTCCATCGTATTTTCTTCAATCGATTCTGGTCTACCGGTAATACCAAGCATCATGGGTTGGCTGGGGCCATAAATATCCGCATCCAACATGCCCACTTGTGCACCCTCAGCAGCCAAAGCTAATGCTAAGTTGACGGCAGTGGTCGATTTTCCCACGCCACCTTTACCGCTGGCTACAGCAATAATATTTTTAACACCGGGCAATAATTTGACACCACGTTGCACAGTATGCGCAACGATTTGACTGCTGACATTCACGCTCACATTTTTGGCTCCAGGCAATTCACGGAGAACCCCGATGACTGATTTGCGAATGGAATCAAATTGACTCTTAGCGGGATAACCCAGCACGATATCGAGACTGATCTCCCCACCATCTACTCGTAAATTCTTCACGCTCTTTGCTGATACAAAATCAATTTGGGTATTTGGGTCAATTAAACCCTTTAATGCTGCTTGCACAGCTTCTACAGTAAGCGACACAACTTTCTCCTATAAGGAACATCCTTTTTGCGGGATGATCCGTCTCTCTTATTTAGTGTTATTGCAACAAATGGAATAGTGGGTAATTTAACCGCACATGCAAAAAATTGCTAAAGCGAACTTTAGGGCTATTGAGAAACTGGAAAACCAGCATCTGTTATGAGCTCTGCGGCCAACTCTGGACTGAGGCTGGTTTCAAGGCTCACCACCTGCGTTGGCAGGTCTGCCTGCACTTTAGCTTGAGGGTCCTGCGCCTGAATGGCACGAGTCACTGCGTTAATACAGCCGCCACAAGTCATGCCCGAAACCTGGAGAGTAAACATAAGAACTCCTTCTAAATCGTGAAAATACTATTGTTAGTGGTATTTTTTCACCTTACGGTAGATTATCTTCTACATGAGCGCTAAAGAACTGACTAATTCCGAGTTTTTTACCCTAGATATTGGCGGAATGACCTGCGCATCTTGCGTCAGTCGCATAGAGAAGGCCTTAAACAAGATTCCCGGCGTGGAAGCCGCTAGCGTCAATCTAGCTACTGAGCAAGCAAAAATTCGCGTTAAGACCGGCTCAATCAGTCTTACTGATCTGATTAATCTCGTCAAAAAGATCGGCTATGAAGCCCAAGCTAGCGCCGTTCGCGGTAATCCTGATCACAATATCGCTAAGTCTTTTTGGGCGCCAGATGGCTTGGGCCGAGTCATTCTCAGCTTTCTGCTCTCTGCCCCACTATTTTTGCCGATGCTTTTCATGCCTTTTGGTATTCACTGGTCGTTATCTGGCTGGTGGCAACTGGCATTAGCCACTCCAGTGCAATTTGTATTGGGATGGCGTTTTTATCAGGCTGGCTACAAGTCACTCTTGGCTGGTGCTGGCAATATGGATTTATTGGTGGCGCTGGGCACTAGTGCTGCCTATGGGCTCAGTCTCTACCTACTTCTCACCTCTAGCCATGCGCATGAGCTGTACTTTGAGGGCTCAGCCGTCATCATCTGCATGGTCTTATTGGGTAAATGGCTAGAGGCTCGCGCCAAGCAACAAACCAGTGAAGCCATTCGCGCCCTGCAAAAACTCTGGCCTGAGCATGCAAAGGTGCTGGATGTGGGCCTTGAGCTCAATGGCAATACTGCGGTGAGTGCAGAGCACTATCGCGACTTACCTCTAGAACAAGTACTTCCCGGGGATAAAGTCTTAGTCCTGCCTGGTGAACGTATTCCAGTAGATGGCAATATTAATTTTGGGTCTAGCCATGTCGATGAATCCCTGCTTACCGGTGAAAGTGAGCCTGTTAAAAAAGTGATTGACTCTAAAGTCATCGGGGGTGCATTAAATGGGGAGGGTGTTCTGGTAGTAATGGCCGAAGCAGTTGGGGTTGAAAGTGTGCTGTCAAAAATCATCAGTCTAGTTGAGGATGCGCAAACCCAAAAGGCACCTATTCAGAAGCTGGTTGATCAAGTCAGCGCCATCTTTGTGCCTACAGTGATTGTCCTTGCGATCCTTACCGGTATCGGCAATTGGCTTTACTTTGATTCGACCGCTATTGCAATTCTGCGTGCCGTCTCTGTTCTAGTCATCGCCTGCCCTTGCGCATTAGGATTAGCCACTCCAGCGGCAATCATGGCAGGTACTGGCGTGGCTGCACGCTTTGGTATTTTGATTAAGGATCCACAGGTATTAGAGCTGGCACACAAAATCGATATTGTTGCCTTTGACAAGACAGGCACACTGACGATGGGCAAACCACGTATGTTGGCCCTACTTCCCTTTGATGAATCTTCCGTCAATATCGATCAAATACTTGCCGCCACTGCAGGCTTGCAATTGGGGAGCGAGCATCCTTTGGCCAAAGCGCTAATTGATGCAGCTAAAGAAAAAACTCTATCACCGATGATGACAACGGCCAGCAAGGCACTTCCCGGTATTGGGATTGAAGGTATTCCCAGTGCCGGTCCTTTTGCCGGCTTTACTTTGCGATTGCAAAGCGTCGCCTCCCTAAAAGACGCTTTGGCATATCCCCTTATCTTAGAAAAAGCACAAAGCTGCTTTGATCAAGGTCAAACCGTTTCCATACTCATGAATGCAATGACAGAGACTCCCATTGCGGCGATTGCTTTTGGGGATGAGCTCAAACCGAATTCTCAAGAAGTAATCAACGCGCTCAATACATTAGGCATTCGGACGGTGATGTTATCTGGCGATAATGTAGCGGCAGCAAACCGCGTAGGCAAAACAATTGGTATCAACGAAGTCTTTGCACAAGTTCTTCCAATCAACAAAGCAGAAATTATTCAGAAACTACAAAGTGCCCCAGATGGGAAAAAACATTATGTAGCAATGGTGGGGGATGGCGTAAACGATGCACCAGCATTGGTGATAGCCGATGTGGGTATGGCAATGTCTACCGGAACCGATGTGGCAATGCAGGCTGCTGGCATTACCCTCATGCGCGGCGATCCCACTTTAGTTGGAGATGCAATCGACATTTCCCAAAAAACCTGGAATAAGATTCGTCAAAATTTATTTTGGGCTTTTGCCTTTAATACCATCGGCATTCCGCTGGCGGCGCTAGGTTATTTATCTCCCATGCTGGCTGGCAGCGCAATGGCACTTTCTAGTTTCTGCGTATTAAGTAATGCTCTACTATTGAAACGTTGGCGCCCGCGACATCACTAGGCATTTGTTCAGCTGATATTAGACAGACTCATTTGACATACTTACGCAGTAGCTCGATATCACCATACAGTGCGCGCGCTTCCGATTTAGTGTTGTCCGTGTCAGTCAACAGCGCAATACCGATGACATTACCTGGAGCCTCTCCATAGGCTAACTTATAGTCTGCTGCAAGATCACGCTCATGCTGACGCCACTCGCCTAAGTTATCCCACCCAGAATCCACCACAATCATTTTGACTCGAGAAGTGTGTGCATTATTTAATACCGTATTGACAGTATTTTTACCGGACCAGATATACATCACCGTGGCGTATGGCATCTCTTGGCCACTGATCAAGCTAGCCATCTCAAAGGTCAGCTTTTCTTTTAAGGGCAGTTTTGATTTATTACCGTCAAAGGCAACCAAGATGCGAAGTGGGGCGTCATCATGTTGACTCTCTGCATTATCGGCTTGCGGTATCGCCCCCACTGCCTTCCACTCCCACTGTAGCCATAAGTTTTGAGCTGCACGTGGACGGAGTTTGACTGCTAGTCCCGAAGCTGAAGTTTTCGAATTGGCGGCAAGTACTGTACGGCCTTGATAATTCTCGAGGCGATAAATCGTATTTTTCTTATAAGGTGCTATTCGATAGAAATGCCATCCCTCCGGCATACCATTGCGGGCCTTTTGAGCAGAGAACTTCGGCAAATCTTCTTGGGCTGGCAACTGGTCAGCATTAAATGCTTGGCCTGCCTCATTCTCGATAGAATTCCCAGTCAAGCCAGCGCACCCCATTAATAGACTGCTTGTGGCAATCAAAACCAGCAGAGTTCGGTAGAGGCTTGTAGTCAACATATCCTCAATTGTCCCAAAGAATGGGCTTAGTAAGTCTAAAATCATGGCATGCGCCATCAATCACCCTCAAGTTGGGCCGCCATTAGCATCTGCATTGCTGCGCTAGTGCATTTTGCTCTCGGGTTTTCGATTGAATTCTCGGTCGATGAAGCGCATTACGCTTTATACGCAAAACACCTCGCTTGGAGTTATTTTGATCATCCGCCGCTAGTCGGCTGGATTCAGTGGCCCCTCATTTCACTGACATCCTCCGAAGGCGTCATTCGACTGATACCAGAATTGCTCTGGATAATCTCAGTCTACTTAGTCTATCAAGTTACCTTAGAGATCCATCGCCTCATACAGGGGCGCAATGCTGGCTACTTAACCACCGCACTTCCCTCTGCCAACTTATGTGGCCTCATGGCAGTGCTAGCCATTATTGCGGCACCATTACCTCATGTTTTAGCCATCGGTCTCTTGCCGGATACTTTACTTGCCCCCCTTAGTCTTGGATTGATGTTGATGGCGCTGCGCTGGACACGCAAGGATTCTTTTTCTCTGGCCGATTGGATAGTAACCGGCTTGCTGCTGGGCTTAGCAGGTCTTAGCAAGTACACCGCCGTGTTTACTGCCTTTGCCTTGCTCTTAGTGTTGCTAGCATCACCCAAAAAATCATGGATCACCAAATCGGGTTTCTGGATTGCTGTGGCGATCGCCTTGATTGTCATCAGTCCAGTGCTTTACTGGAATGGGATCAATGACTGGATCTCATTCAAGTACCAAATTGCTCATGGTAGCGGTGGCACTTGGGCATGGCGCAGAGTAGCGGCTTTTATGGGGATCCAGATTGCGTGCTTTGGGCCGTTATTAATCTGGGGAGCATTTGGGTTTTTGAAGCATTGCCTGCATGGACAGAAGCGGGTTCTCATTGCATTGCTCAGCTTCTTCGCAATTCCTTTCGCTATTTTTGCTGCGCTATCGGGTGGCGGCAGCTTGCCTCACTGGACTACTCCTGCCTGGTTTTGCTTGGCACCTTTTGCTGGGATTGGTTTAGCCAAAGCATGGTCAATGCAGCACCGCCTCAGCATTCGTATATTGGTCATTGGGCAGATCCTCATCTGCTTAATCGGATTCGGCTATGTGCTATCGGGAGGCGTTAATAACTCAGGCGGCTCAAGTATCAAGTCCAACCCAATTGCTGATCTCTATGGCTGGAAACTGGCCGGACAAAAAGCAGCTCAGTTAGCACAGGTAAACAAAGTTAATGGGATTGCCGTGCAAAACTGGACACTGGGCAGTCGAGCAGCTTGGTATGCCCAACCCCTGCCCGTCTTTGTTCTAGACCAGCGACAGGATCAATTTGATCTCTGGTTTGGGCAATTGCCTGTTGGCGCGAATGTCTTACTCATTAACTGGTCAGGGATGGCATTTAAGCCGCCGGTAGGGGGTAATTTGGCTTTTGAGGAGTGTGCGCCCCTAGATAGCATGGAGGTCATCCGATTTGGGCAGATGCTATCCAAATTTGACTATAGTCTTTGCCGAAATTGGCAGGATGCTGGCACAACGCGTTAATTCTTTCAATTCAGGAGCTTTTTAGGACTCTTCAACGCTCAAGGCATTATCCTTACGCCTATGAGTTCACAACCCCAAGCTACTCCCAAAGCCACTACAAAGGCAACCTCCGGGTGGAAAGCAATCCTAAAACGGGCTTGGCCTACTATTCGCATTTTGCTGTCGATTGCTCTGCTCTGGAAAGCGACTAGCGGAATTGATTGGCATGCGTTGTTAGATTCTGAGATTCAGATGCAGCCATGGTGGTTTTTAGCTGCTGGCTTGACTATGCTTAGCGCCTTTATTTGTGGTGGTCTTCGCTGGGGCTTCCTCATGCGCAAAGTGGGTTTTCAGGGAAGTCTTGCCAATTTTGTAGCCCTCTACTTTGCTGGTGGTCTCATTAACCAAGGATTGCCCAGCACATTAGGCGGCGATAGCTATCGCGCTATTACAGCCACCCATCTCAATAGCAGTGGCAAGCTCACCGAAGAAAAAGCGTTGAATGAAGAGCTCCATCACTCGGTTGATCTTGGGCATGCTACCCCCAAATTACGTCTGAGCTTTTCGATGGTGTTGGTTGATCGCTTGCTTGGCTTGGCCGGTAATAATCTATTGGGCGGCATTGGTCTCATTTTAGGAGGCGCTACTTTAGCGGCCTGGGGAAAAGATTTGGGATATGCAGTTACCGGCATCATGATCTTTGCAGGAATAGTCATTGCAGTGATTTTGGCGTGGGGCCCTGCTTGCAATCTCTTGCAAAAGTTACTTGATCGCTTCCAAATGAAACATGCTTTACCTGGTATCAAGCTAGCCTTTTCTTGGCCCATGAATGTGGGTCAAGCTGTATTTGCGATCGGCATTCACTTTCTGACGATTCTGACGCTCTTATTTTGTTTAAAGGCTTATGGTGTCGATGCCCCGATTGAGGCGCTGATGATTGGTTTACCTGCACTTAGCCTATTGTTGATGTTACCCATCAGCATCTCTGGCTGGGGCTTACGTGAAGCCACACTCTCCTCCGTGCTAGCACTATGGGGCGTTAACCCATCTATCACGGTATTAGCATCCATCAGCTACGGTGCCATTACCGTTCTATCCGTATTGCCTGGCGCTTACTTTTTATTAAAACGAAAATAATTCTTTTAAAGTCCCACTATGAGTATTAGTGTCAACACCATGCGTGCCATCGATCATTGGGTCGGTGTACCACTCTGTGCAGTAGCGAGCCCGATAGTTGCTCTTATGGATGGAGTTAAGAATCTCTTTAGTCGAGGTTCGGATGCGCCACGTAAATTACTCTTTATTGAATTATCTGAAATGGGCAGCGCTATCTTGGTTGACCCGGCCATGCGTAATGCGCAAGCCCGTGGTGCGGAGTTATTTTTCCTGATCTTTAAAAGTAATCGCGCCAGCTTAACTTTATTAAATACGGTGAAGCCGGAGAATATTTTTACGATCGACTCCTCCAGTCTGGGTGGCTTAATTAAAGACACCATCAAATTCTTAATCGTGGCACGTCAGCACCGTATTGATACCGTAATTGATTTGGAACTGTTCTCCCGCTTTACCGCCCTGTTGACCGGCTTGTGCGGTGCGCGTCGTCGCGTTGGTTATCACATTTTTCATGGTGAAGGATTGTGGCGCGGCTGTATGCTGACCCGCAAGGTTCACTACAACCCGCATATTCATATCACCAAAAATTTTCTATCTCTCATCCACGCAGCATTTGCTAAAGAGATTGAAGTGCCTTTTAGCAAGATCCATATTGCGGATTCTGAAGTACGCTTAGAGCAGGCCATCATTGACCCTTCAGTGTTGAGCAAGGTCCGTGAGCGTATTGAGAAACTGGCTGTAGATGCTGGTATTCCTTTTAAGCAAGGTCAGCAACGCTTAATCTTGGTAAACCCCAATGCAAGTGATTTACTGCCGCAAAGACGTTGGGCGCAACAGCGTTTTTCAGAGCTCATTCAAGGGCTCAACCAACACTATCCCAATGATCTCATTTTGATCACTGGCTCTCCTGCTGAATTTGAGTACGTAGAAAAAGTTCGTGTTGTAGCCGATGTCAAACATGCTCTGAACTTTGCTGGTCAAGTGAGCTTCGCAGAACTGCCACCTCTGTACACACTCTCCGATGTCATGGTGACCAATGACTCTGGCCCCGGCCATTTCTCTGCTGTCACACCATTGCGTACTGTGGTTCTTTTTGGACCTGAGACCCCAGCACTGTATGGCTCCATTGGAAAGTCGATTGCCATTACAGCCAATTTGGCGTGCTCCCCTTGTGTCAGCGCTGCCAATCACCGCAAAACACCGTGTCACGACAATGTCTGTATGCAAGCCATTACCGTTACTCAAGTACTAGAGAAAATGGTGCATCAACTAAATGAAGCTGATCAAGCTCGGGTGCACTAAGCTAGATGGCTGAGCAGCAAAAATCGGCTGTAGTCGTTGCATCACTTTGGGTTTGGTGCATCCCACTCATCCCACTGAGTCTAGCAATCGCTATTTATTTTGGTGAGTTACAGACCCCAACATTTTTGTTGATCAATCGCAATACCCAGATCCTGCCTGATGTCATTTGGGCTTGGTTCACCTTTTTAGGCAATGGCTGGGGTATCTACGCAATCTGCTTCCCCTTGCTATTACTATCGCCTCGACTGCTGATTGCTGGATTATTCGCTGCGTCATTAGGTGGAATAGTGAGCCTCATTATCAAACCCCTACTTGCAATGCCAAGGCCAGCGAGCATTCTTGCTTTAGAGGATTTGTATATTGTCGGTGAGCCGCTGCTTCACAGGGCAATGCCCTCTGGCCATACGATTACTGCTTTTGCAGTCGCTGCCGGAATCTATTTCGCCAGCGATCGAGATAAGAGGAGCTCTTTGTGGTGGATCTTCATCATCTCTAGTTTTGCAGGGCTCTCACGCAATGCCCTAGGTGCTCACTGGCTTACCGACGTCTTGGTGGGTAGTGCGATTGGAGTCTGGTCAGGCATGCTCGGTGCCGTATTAGTTCGACTTATTCCAGAGGCTCAGCTATTACCTACCCGTATTGGCCCCCGTCTACTCGCTCTAGGAGGACTCGGCGCGATCTATGTCATGCTGACTCGGACCTTAGACTCTGCATTGAATCAACCTTTGCAATATGCCTGTGCGGCATTAATTAGCATCACCCTCGCTTTGTTTATTAAAGCGCAAAAATCAAAGGCAATTTAAAGATGTTTAGTTATCGTCATGCTTTTCATGCGGGCAGTCATGCGGATATCCTGAAGCATCTCGTGTTAACTCACTTGGTGGAATATCTTCAAGAAAAACCTGGTGCACTCACAATCGTAGATACGCATGCAGGTGCTGGAGTCTATAGCCTGATTGATGGGTTTGCCACTGTCAGTAAAGAAGCGGATGAAGGCATTTATCGCCTTGAAAAGTTTGCTAAAACCAATACTCTCAGCTCTGGGATTGCGAATTATCTAGAGTGCATTCGTGCTGAGAATGGCGCGGATGACATCACGATTTATCCAGGCTCTCCATTTATTTTGGCACGTTTATTACGACCCCAAGATCGCCTGAAGCTATTTGAACTACACCCTAAAGAAATTGATATCTTGCGTCATAACGTTAGTGAGCTAAAGCAAGCAAAGCAAATTGATGTATATGCAGAGGATAGCTTTGCAAGACTCAAAGGATTGATGCCACCGCCAAGTAGGCGCGGGCTAGTATTGATTGATCCCTCATACGAGGATAAGCAAGACTATCGTTACCTCGAAACTGCGCTGGAAGAAGCCCTGCAACGCTTCGCTACAGGGTGTTATGCCATTTGGTACCCAGCCCTATCCAGAAGAGAGGCTGCCGCACTACCTGATCGCATGAAAAAGATTGCGACAGCCCATCAACGCTCTTGGCTTCATACTGAGCTGCGGGTTGAGAATGCCCCAAAAGAACGTCGCCTTCAGGCCAGTGGCATGTTCATCATCAATCCACCATGGACATTAGAAAAGCAGCTAGCTGAGAGCCTGCCCATGCTGGTCAAAGCCTTGGGACAGGATGGTGGCGCTGGGTTTGTATTGAAGCGTTTTGAAGTTTAAGGATCTTGGCTTATTCTTGGACTTGAATCATGACCTCGTTGCGTCGCATGAAGGGCAAGGTCCACGGCGGGTTGTAGCGGGCAAACTGGGGCTCACCAATCGCCCTCAAATTCTGAGATTTCATCCAATCTCGTAGCGCTTGGGTTTTCTCAAGCACTTTTTCTTCGTTATAAAAACCAGAGAAAGTAATGACTGCACGCTTTTCTGCAGGTACTTGCCGAATTTTTACTTGGGAGTCCAATGGTTTGGGTAGGCTATCCAAGGTGTACTCAGCCGGCATCACAAACGATACCGTCCATGCATTCTTCGCATTGACATCGGGTGACTTGCTACCCTCAGTCAATACTGGGGCCGTCATTGCAATCTTTGCGCTTTTACTTTGATCGCCTGACTCGATTCCGACGGGAGCAGTCATAGCAATTTTTTCGCTGACCTGATTTTTTCCAAATATAAAAGCGGCAATCAAGCGAAATCCTTGGCTTGAGGCTGCATCAAGATCACCACTCACTTGCACTTCAGCAACGATGCGAGGTGCATAAGCACGCAATTCAAAGGGCTCAGATTTTTCTAAGAGAGTGTACTTAGGCTCTTCGGTTGCCATTGCAGCGCTCGCAATCAATATGCTGGTGAGAAATACTAAAACTCGCAAGGCAGAGTCCTTCATGTGAGGTGTTTACCACTGAGATTGAATAGTAAAACCTTGCGCATCATATTGAATGTGCGCTTGAGCACCTACTGGCAAGGTGAGTTTTTCGGCTTGATGCCCAAAGGGTAGACCTGTTAATACGGGAAGGTTTTTGGGGAGGCGCTGAACAATGGTTTCGATGGCACTTTCTAGGGCGTAACCACGATCATTCTCATACAAGCGATAGGCCGAAAATCCACCCAGGAGAATCGCACTTTGATTGCTCAAGATGCCTGCATCTAGCAATTGCATCAACATGCGCTCAATACGGTAAGGATGTTCGTTCACATCCTCCAGAAATAAAATACCGCCTTGGGTCTGCTGCTGGGTTGGAAAATAAGGAGTGCCAACAAGGCCCGCTAATACCGTCAAGTTTCCACCCCAAAGCATGCCTGAAGCTTGACCTGCAGCAGAGTGACTTAAATAAGGCTGGAGTAGTTTGACGGTGCAATCGACTGTGCGCTGATCAACTGCTCTTTGAAAATGTTCCCACATGAATGCGTTGGGGGTCGCATCCTCACTCTGCTTACCCTGACAAGCAAAGTCAAAGTTCAGCATAGGTCCGGCCAAGGTAATTGCACCCGTCTTTGCCAACATGCCCAACTGAAAGACCGTGAAATCACTGTGGCCACAAATTTGTAAGCCATTACCAATTGCTTTGGCTATAGCGCTCCACTCAATATTAGGAAGCAGGCGGTGCAATCCATAGCCACCACGCATCGCTACGACAGTCTTCTCGGGGGATAAACTGGATAGTTGATTGATCTCTGCTAGACGTTCTTGATCAGAGCCCGCAAAGCGTTGCTCCACTCGATTGACACAGGCAGTATTCAGAATTTCAACACCTTGCAACTTGAGCCACTCGATACCAGCCAATGGACTATGAGGATCTAAGCTAGCCCCAGAAGGAGCAATCAAATGTATTTGCTTCAACGCCGCCCCTTAAAAAAATCGCGCAGCACCTGACCGCACTCATCGCCCATAATGCCACCCTCAACTTGAGTCTGGTGGTTAATCTGCTTCTCCGAGAATACATTAAGCACACTACCCGCAGCCCCTGTTTTGGGATCGGCGGCGCCAAATACAACCCGCTCTACTCTTGCATGCAGCATAGCTCCAGCACACATAGTGCAGGGCTCTAGGGTTACATACAGAGTGGTACCCGGTAGACGGTAATTCGATTCGGCCTGAGCTGCAGTGCGTAAGGCCATCATTTCCGCATGGGCGCTAGGATCGCTATTGGTGATGGGCTGATTGAAGCCGGTAGAGATGATCCTACCGTCTCTCACCAGAACAGCGCCCACAGGAACCTCGCCAGCAGTCGCAGCGAGCTTGGCTTGATCCAAGGCTTGCTGCATAAATTGGCGATCAAGCTCTGCTTGCATGGTCAATTTGATAAATGCTTATGAGTGGGAAACGTCAGCCCAGCAATTGGGGGTTTCATAAAGACGAATGGATGCTAGTTTCAGGCGCCCCTCAAACGCTTTTTCAAAAACAGGTTGTAGCACTTCAAATGCGGCGCTCGCTAAATTCTCTACAGTAGGAACATGCTCCATCACTACCGTCTTGTGGTTGGGAATGGAGTTTAAATACTGAACTAAACCTGTATCTTCCTTAGCCACTAAGAATGCATGATCCCAAGGCTCGACTACATATTGATTCGTAAGGCGCTTAATGTCACCAAAGTCCAAGACCATGCCATCGTCTGCCTTGCCGGGATGATCTGCAACCATACCCGTCAGTGTCACCTCAATCGCATAACGATGGCCATGCAAATGTCGGCACTGCCCATCATGGTTTGGAATGCGATGTCCTGAGTCAAACTCAAGTCTGCGCGTAATAGAGATGGTTTCTTGCTTGGTGGTCATTTTGCTTTTCTAAATACTTCAAATTACTGGATACAGCGACTATCGAATACCGATGATTTTATGAGTCTGAATACTCAAACGCCACAATGGCCGCTTTTGACATAGGCTAACTGCCAATGCAAGATTTTCTTGGAGATTTGGGCCATCCATCGCCTGCAAGAAGCGATTGCGGTAATCCATCTTCTCAAATCGGGCTAGCAAAGATTCTAAAGAGGTATGGCCTACCTGAGGAATCACTAGCTTCATCTCATCAGCTTGCAGCACAATTAAATCGGAGCCTGCTTTAGGACTTACGCATACCCAATCAACTCCTTTGGGAACCTTGATAGTGCCATTAGTCTCAATCGCAACGGTAAAGCCTTTGGTATGCAAAGCATCAATTAAGTCAGTATCGAGTTGCAACAATGGCTCGCCGCCAGTAAAAACGACATAACGTTGCTGTGGTCCTGCTGAAGTACTACTCCAAACCTCTTCGATAGTGTCAGCAAGCAGAGCAGCAGTTTCAAACTTACCGCCACCAGCACCATCACTCCCAACAAAGTCGGTGTCGCAAAACTGGCAGATTGCGGTAGCACGATCTTCTTCGCGGCCACTCCAGAGATTACATCCAGCGAAACGACAAAATACCGCCGCACGACCTGCGTGGGCACCCTCACCCTGGAGGGTTGGAAAGAGTTCTTTTACTGTATACATAGCGATGAACTGATTTTAAGCCCTTTACTCACTTCCAGGACACGAGCTCCCACTCTAGGTAGTCCTCCCACAGCGCCTCTCCCCAAAACATACCCGCCCATAAATACTGCCCTGAGCTTCGCCTGATGACCCAGCGGCCAATTTCCGGGGAAAGCCAGACATCATCATTACGAATATTAGCCACTCTTGAAAAGTCGTTACTGGTGAAATAAGGCGCCACGTTTTGATACTTCAGCGTAGGAAATTGACCGGCTGGGACATTAACACCCTCCCATTGGACGGCAGTTACATTTAAACCCCAGTAGTAGTCGTTATCCGGATAACCCACCACTTCATAGCGAGCACGATAAAAGCCGGACCACCCTGGAACCAGTTGCTCTGGCCACAAAGGTAAGGCCTGTTGAAATTTTTGAGGGGGATTCCAATGCGAATCCTGAAGGATGTATCCCCAGGGTTGCTGGATTTCGTCCGGGAGCGGTCCCGCTTTTAGTCCGCTTCGCTGAATGCGGACTTGAGGACCTACCGTGACGACCTCCTCAGTAATAATATCTACCAACTCTTGGTTAAAGACATTACGAAGGTTGTACACCCACTGCTGACCGACTTGGGGTGCCCTCATCTTGGGAGCAGTGACGGGCTGGGGTAAGGGCGTCGTAACGGGATAAGGTTGCGAAGCAATACAGGCTGCCAGTACAGCCGGCAATAACAATATGAGCAGTCTTTGCAAAATTCTTACTTGTAAGAGCTGAGTTGCCATTGATAGCTACCCTCTAAAATCACAGCACCAATTTGTCCTTGAAGTTGATATGAACCCGATGCCTCACGTGCAACCCAGCGACCGATTTGCGGAGCAAACCAAACTGTTTCTTTGCGGATGCAATCCACCTTGTTTGGATCATCACTCTCATAATTAATGAGCGTCTGAAAACGTAAAGCCACAAACTCACCGGCCGGAACAGTGATTTTTTCCCAACCTTGCACGCTCATATATTCCTGCCAACTCAAGCGTGACTCAGGGTAGCCTGCAATGCTGTACTTAGTAGTGAACTGTTTTGCCCAAGTAGTGGACAGTTGCTCAGGCCAAAGTGGCAATGAGGGATTGAAGTTCAATAAACGTGACCATTGAGTATCTGTAGCGACCATGCCCCAACTAGTTTGGATCTCACTAGGCAATCTAGCGCCATCCGTTGTCATGCGCTCAATGACAATAGTCGAGCCAACACTAGCGACACGCTCATTAATCACATCGAGCGTTTTTCCGTCGAAGACATTTTTCTTGATATAACTCCACTCTTGTCCTATCTGAGGAGGGCGTACTGTAGGAAGTGGCTTTGGTTGAGCGACCGGAATACCGCGCTCATAGGAAAGGCCTCCACAAGCCACTGGAGCTAAAGCGGCAGATACGATGAATGTGCGACGAGATAGATTCATATTGCTATCCATGGTGATGAACTAGATTAATCAGTATTCAACAGTTTATATAAGCCTCAAGATTTTGGCTATTTTAGTACGGCTAATCTTTGCCTTCGGAATCCCCGGCATCTCAAACCAGGTATGCGCCTCTTGCTCAAAGCCAACGCCATGCATAAAATTGTAAATAGCCTTCTTTAAACCAAGCCCCAGAAGATCATGGTCTACGCCGCTTGGATCTATGAACGACACATCATTCTTGGCAAAGCTAATGTCTGGTAATGGAACCAGGGAGATACCGTAGGCCTCTGGGTCTTTACCGACTGGTGAATGCACTGTGCAAGTAAAGCGGTGAAAAAATCCACTTTGGATACAGCCATTCTCGAAAAACTGGCGGACATACTCTAGGGCATCTACTGTCTCTTGGACGGTTTGCGTTGGGAAACCATACATTAGATAAGCGTGTACCAAAATTCCGGCATCAGAGAAGCCCTTAGTCACCTGAGCTACCTGCTCTACTGAAACGCCTTTTTTCATGAGGTCGAGCAATCGATCGGAAGCAACCTCTAAACCACCCGATATCGCTATGCAGCCACTTTGTGCCAGCAACTCACTTAATTCAGGGGTAAAGGTTTTCTCAAAGCGAATATTGCCCCACCAAGAAATGACTACCTTACGACGTATCAACTCCTGAGCTAGTGCCTTCAATATTTTAGGTGGCGCAGCCTCATCGACAAAATGAAATCCAGTCTGGCCCGTCTCGGCAACAATTGCTTCAATACGATCAACTAACAGACTGGCTGAAGCAGTTTCATAACGCGAGATGTAATCAAGACTCACATCACAGAAACTGCATTTTTTCCAATAGCAGCCATGAGCAACAGTCAGCTTATTCCAACGTCCATCACTCCA
This sequence comes from Polynucleobacter arcticus, assembly GCF_013307205.1. Lineage (NCBI taxonomy): Bacteria > Pseudomonadati > Pseudomonadota > Betaproteobacteria > Burkholderiales > Burkholderiaceae > Polynucleobacter > Polynucleobacter arcticus. Next base: position 1,406,760 of record NZ_CP028940.1, read on the forward strand.
CAGGCGATGCATGGGGTTGAGCATATCCAGCAAGGACAAATAAGAATTGAGTGGCAGACCATCCCAAGTGGCAGTCCCAACGTCTTCAAACGGCACATCTGGCTCCTGCCAGTTGATATAGCGAACTTCATGATGACTATTACGAATAAATGTCCGCACCAATCTTTCGGCTGAGCGCTTGCCATTCAAATGATCAATCAGAGCAAGCAAAGGCCGCTCTCCAGAATCGAGGGTGATGTAATCTACAAAATCAAATAAACGTGGATCAGTGAGTTCACGCAACTCCGTATTGACATAGCCGCCACCAAGACCAATTTTGATATTGGGATGATTCAGTTTGATGGTTTGGGCAATTCTCAAGGCGGCATACATTGCCCCGGGAAATGGCACCGACAACAGCACCAAAGTCGGCTGATGCTTTTCTATGGCCGACTTTGTCAGCTCCTGGAGATGCAAATCCATCAATGTAGGGGTTGCAGCCAAAGCATCGGCTAATGGCGTGAAAGTAGGCTGGCTACCGGCCAATGATTCTGCATAGCGGACAAACTCAAAGCGCTCGTCCACAGCATCACGCAGAACATCCGATAAGTCATTGAGATAGAGTGTGGCTAGATGGCGTGCCCGATCTTGAGAACCTAGTGCACCAAAGGCCCATGCCAATGAATCCCCACCCTCTTCTTCATCGTAAGAATCCAAAGATGCAAAACGTGGCCCCTCTGGCAATAGAGTACGGCTATTAATGCGATGAGCCAAAGTGCTGTCACGTCCTTGCAAAAATGCAATCGCTAATCCGATGGTGCTTTGGTAATCGGCAAAGTAATCTAGAAAGAAATTCACGCTAGCACTGCGATTTTCTTCGGGTACCAGTAACGCCGCTTCTTTAATCTCAGCCAAACCTGCTGGATTAAAGAATCCGAGTACCAAGGCCAGCGCTAAATCTTCTTGAACCGAATCAATACCTTGTGAACGCAAAAACCCTGTGAGATACGCCGTTGATGGGTAGGGCGTATTGAGCTGCGTCATTGGCGGAATGAGACTCAGAATCTTCATGCGACTTGAGTACCCTTCTCGCCGAGCGATTCTAGTAGGCTCAACTCTTCAGAAGTAAATCCTGCTTGCTCACGCGCTGGAATGTTGAATGGCCCCTTTAATGTGGGTGCATGGTATTTTTCGGCCAGTTCTCGATAAGTCGCAACTGGGGATAAGCCCTCATTGGTGCATAAAAAGTTAAACCAACGATTACCAATCAATACATGACCAATTTCATCCCGGAGAATAATCTCTAAAATTTCAACCGCTCTTTCATCTTTGATTTGCTTGAAGCGATCCCGAATTCCCGGAACCGCATCCAAGCCTCTTGCTTCCATTGTTCTGGGAACTAAAGCCATCCTAGCTATGACTGAATCCGTCGTTCTCTCAACCATCTCCCACAAACTGTTGTGAGCTGGAAAATCACCGTAGCTAAATCCAAAGGATTGCATATGGGCATTGACCAAGCTGAAATGATAAGACTCTTCTTTAGCAACCTTAAGCCAATCCTCGTAATATTCTTTAGGCATATCCGGAAAACGCCAGAGAGCATCTAAAGCCAGATTCATGGCATTAAATTCAATATGGGCCAGTGAGTGCCAAAGAATAATCTTCCCCTCAACCGTATCCATTCTTCTTTTGGGAACCCACTTTGGAGCGACTAAATCCGGCTTAGCGGGTCGCCCCGGAAGAATCAGATGGTCGCTGTCAAGTTTTCCAGCAACATCCAAAGCAATATGTTCTGCTTGATATTCATCAAACAAGTGAGTTAGTTGACCAACCTTCGATTGCACGTTGGTATTTGCCAGTATCGCTAAAGCAGCTTTTCGTAACTCAGGCATAGAAATAGCAATGGCAGGTGGGGGGTTGTGAGCATGGAAATAGCAGACTAGAGCCAGCTATTTCCACTGACCTGTGGCATTACAAAAAATACTTACAAGAACAGGTGTTAGATCGATTGATTTCATGTGTGTCACTCTTGTAGTGCTAATTTGGTGTTGTGGCTGAAAGGCAGTAGCTTTAGGCTTAGATTTAGACCTTATATATCAACATTGTACGCAGATATTGATTGGGTATTCCATAAAGGAGATATACCTAAAATCCAATAGTTTTCCTTGGGGACGCACTGAAGATTGTTAAATTGCTAACCCAGCCTTAATTGTCGAGATATCTTCTCAAGAAATACGAAAAACTATCTACCAGCAATACCAAGCCAATCATGGTGATTAAGATCGTACTGGTATCTTGCATTTGGAAGAGGCTCATATGAAAAGCGAGCATCTGCCCCAAGCCGCCGCCGCCAACAACTCCGAGAACGGTTGCAGCCCTAATATTATTTTCCCAGCGATATAAGCTGTACGAAATCAATTGCGGCAGAATGCCTGGTAATGTGGCGTAGAGGAATATTTTTAACTCACCAGCTCCCATAATGCGCAAAACATCTCCAGGCTCAGTTGGTGCATTTTCAATTGCATCAGCAAATAATCTCCCCAGCACACCCGTGGTGTGCAAAGCCAGGGCCAATGTTCCTGCAAATGGACCGAGACCAACAGATATCAATAACAATGCCGCCCAAACTAGCTCTGGAATGGATCGCAGCGCATTTAATATCCACCGAGTAATCGTTCGAGTGTAGATAGGGTCATTGGCATAGGTTTTACTGGCAGGAAGCGCTAAGACTATGCCAAACACGGCTGCAATCAGAGTACCCAAAGCCGACATTGCTAAAGTCTCTAGCGAAGCTTGGAAAACTTTATTCAAGAAGTTCCCACTGAGATTGGGTACGAACAGCTCTCCAAAAAATTTACCCATTAACTCCCAGCTGCGAAATGAAAGCAATTTCGACAACTGTATATCTAGGGACCAAAAGCTCGCGATGATGAGCAAGCCCATGCCCATCAGTACGATGTAAGGATGCAATGAAATATGGCGAGACTTTAATTGCATATCAGCTGATTAATTTTCTGAGTTGGGCACTAAACCAATCAGCCAAAGCAACTAAGATCATGAACATGAGCAAAATAGTCGCCACCTCGGAGCCATTAAACATTTTCAGGGAATTATCCATTTGCTGGCCTAAACCACCTGCACCAACAAACCCAAGTACTGCGGAAGAGCGAACGGCGCACTCCCAACGATAAACCGTGTAACTCGTTAGCTCACTCGAGTTTTGCGGTATGACAGCATAAAAGAACGTTTGCAAGCGACCCGCTCCATTGCGAAGAAGGGCTTGACTTGCCTCGTTACTCCCACTCTCAAGGATTTCACCATAAATCTTCCCAAGCATGCCTGCATAGGTTAATGCGATTGCCAATACTCCTGCGGCTGGACCAAGACCCACCACCCTGACAAAGACCAGGGCCCACACTATTTCAGGAATACTCCGCATCAAGATCAATACGATTCGAATAATTTGTCGGATCAGGAACGGAAAAGTTGCCATGCGACCCGTTAATGCAGAGATGGATAAGATCCTGGTACTCACCAAGGTCAGCGGGATAGCCAGAACGAGTGCCAAAACCATTCCAGCAGTAGCAATGGCAACAGTGCGCCAAGCCTCTACAACAACTAATTTTAGAAATTCGGGCTTGGTATTGGGCGGGATAAAGTCTGCCAAAAACTTCAGGGTGACTTTTAGATTCTCTTCCTCAAAAAAAACCCAAGGCTTAAATTCTGTTGAAATTAAAGCCGGTACCAATAAAACAAAGGCAAGGATAGCAAGACTAAGACGTGAATGCCATGCAGGATCTTTTAAATGCATAGGTATGGAAGCAGAAGTCATCGAAAATATTGAGGCAGTAGTCGATTAAACTTCACTCAGCACTGAAGACATGCGCTTCTAATTGAGTTATTTCATGCTCACTTTGTGCGTATAAATTCTGCAAAATATGCTTTGTAATATCAGCTGACGGTAGATCAAATTCGAGCTTCCCAGCGTGCAATCCAATCACTCTAGGAAATTCTTTAGTTGCCACATCAACTTGATGCAATGTCACAATTAAGGTAACTCCCCGTTTATTTGCCTCTGCAATCAACATCTGTATTGCTTGCCTCGATCTTTTGGGATCCAAAGCGGATAAGGGCTCGTCAACTAACCAAAGATTAGCACGGCTCATCAAGATTTTTGCTAAACCTACTCGCTGACGCTCTCCACCAGATAGACGATCTACCCTACTCCATAATTTTTCACTGAGATCAAATAGTGATAGCGTATTAAAAGCATCTTGGGAATATTGTGGATAAATCAAATTCAGTATGCTTTTACCAAATCCCATTTCCCCAAGCCGACTTGCAGACAAGGAAGTGACGACACGTTGTCGCGGGGGCAGCGGAGGAATCTGAGGTGCGTAAAACAAGCGTTGGCGCAGCTGACGTAGTGCCCCGCCAGAAATTGACCATGGATTGATCTTGCCTAAAGAGACTACCCCAGATGCAGGCTTCATTGCAGCCGCGATAATTTGCAGCAAGGTGGTCTTACCGGAACCGGACGGCCCAATGATCGCGATATGCTCGCCAGCTTTCACCTGGAAAGAAACATTCTTTAAGGCAAAAACTTCATCCTGCTCACGAGCAGGATGATAGGCAATGATATTTTGTAAATTTAAATCCACGACTATTTGATTAAGCCTGCGCTACGACCAGCAAGTTCTAGATTTTTGTAGTTATCTGCTTTTGTAGGGATATATTTAGTAGCACGATTTAAAGTCAAGATTTCCTTGCCTTCAGGTGTGTTCATGTCCAGTGCAAATAGAGCTTTGGCAATCTTCTCACGTTGTGCTGCGGGCATGTCTGCATGAACAGACCAGTTGTAATTAAAGTAAGGAGGGGTAGTGTAAAAAACATCCACTTTGCTCGTGTCTACCTTACCTTCACTAACAAATTTATTCCAAACGGTAATGTCTAGTGCCGCTGCATCGACTCGACCACTTACTACAGAAGCAATCGTCGCATCATGCGCACCTGAATAAGCTACGCGCTTGAAATCCGTTTCTGGATTAATGCCAGCCTCTAGGAGGTATGTGCGTGGCATGAGGTGTCCCGAGGTGCTTGATTGAGAACCGAAGCTAACCTGCTTGCCTTTTAAATCCGTTAACTTCGTAATTCCGGAATTTTTCTGTGTGATAAAAACAGAACGAAACTTAGTATCTTCTTCGCGCTGTGCAAATGGAACCACTTTTCCACCGGAGCGAATATTTGCTTGAACATAGGTAAAGCCGCCAAACCACACCAAATCAACTTGCTTATTCACCATGGCCTCTACTGCAGCTGGGTAATCATTAACCGGCGTGAACTCCACCTTCATTCCAAGATTCTTTTCAAGATAATTACTGAGCGGTCCAAACTTTCGCATTTGCTCAGTAGCAGCCTCTTCTGGAATGGTTGTCACCCGAAGAACCTGCTGTGAATAACTCAGAGGAATGTGCAGTAAACAGGCCAATACCACTATTGTTCGCGTCCATTGAAGCATATTCATATATGTACCTTTATTAGTAAGATGATTGCAATAAAAGAATAATTACTTAGCCCAAATCGGCGGCCAATTCAACATCAACTTACTACTTAGAAGCTGTATCTGGTTGCCAGCTATAGTCGCGCGCCCTCATGCAAGCTGAATAGAGCTCTTGATTCGTTTGGACACCCGAGTAACCGTTAAAACCACCCCATCCTGGACCCCAGCCAGCACCAATACCACCACCCCAACCATAACCACCTTGACCGTATCCGAAAGGTTGCTGTGACTCCTGGAGACAAGCATAGTTATCTTGATTAAATTGCAGGGGTGTTGTGCCACTCTTAACCCATATGCCCGACTGAGAGGCACATGCAGTGAGGACTAAAGGTGCTAGCACTAAAAAGAGTCTATTTAAACGTCTATTGATATTTATCATATAGCCTCGCTATTAGCCGGTAACTTGCTTAATTACAGTGGCTTGTCTTATTCCCATTCGATTGTTGCCGGCGGTTTTCCGCTGATATCGTAGACCACGCGATTGATACCGCGCACCTCATTAATAATGCGATTCGATACCTTACCAAGTAAATCATATGGCAAGTGAGCCCAATGTGCAGTCATAAAGTCTTGAGTTTGGACTGCTCTCAAGGCGACCACATACTCATAGGTTCTGCCATCGCCCATTACGCCAACAGACTTCACTGGCAAGAACACAGCAAAGGCTTGGCTAGTCAGGTCATACCAAGATTTCTGACTGGCTTCATCAATCGTATTACGTAACTCTTCAATGAAAATGGCATCAGCACGTTGTAATAGGCTTGCGAATTCTGCTTTAACCTCGCCCAGAATACGAACACCCAGACCAGGCCCCGGGAATGGATGGCGATAGACCATCTCGCGCGGCAAACCTAAGGCAACACCCAGTTCACGCACTTCATCTTTGAACAATTCACGCAAGGGCTCAAGTAGCTTGAGGTGCATATCTTCCGGTAGACCACCTACATTGTGGTGACTCTTAATCGTATGCGCGCCCTTTTTGCCTTTACCAGCAGACTCAATCACATCAGGATAGATAGTGCCTTGAGCAAGCCACTGGGCATTTGCAATTTTGCTGGATTCAGCTTGGAAAATCTCCACAAATTCTTTACCGATGATTTTGCGCTTGGCTTCCGGATCAGCAACACCAGAGAGCTCTGACATGAATTTATCTTTAGCATCGACTCGGATTACTTTGACGCCGAGATTGCGAGCGAACATCTCCATCACCATATCGCCTTCGTTTAAACGAAGTAAGCCATGATCAACAAATACACAAGTAAGCTGATCACCAATAGCGCGGTGGATCAATGCTGCGGCGACACTAGAATCTACCCCGCCTGATAAACCCAGAATGACCTCTTCATCACCCACTTGCTTACGAATATGCTCCACTGCTTCGCTAATGTAGTCACCCATGACCCAGTCTGGCTTGCAACTACAGATCTCATGCACAAAGCGACCCAGCATCGCCTCGCCTTGCAAAGTATGAGTCACTTCAGGGTGGAACTGGAATGCGTAGAAACGACGATCTTCGTCAGCCATACCGGCAATTGGGCAAGATGCTGTTGAAGCCATTAACTTAAACGCGGGCGGCATCGTCGTTACTGAATCGCCGTGACTCATCCACACTTTCAGAATGCCGTGACCTTCGCTAGTAGAAAAGTCTTGTATGCCTTTTAGCAAATTGGTATGTCCGTGCGCTCGCACTTCAGAATAGCCAAACTCACGTGCTTTACCCAAGGACTCTGCGGAAGCAACTGCACCGCCAAGTTGGGTTGCCATCGTTTGCATACCGTAGCAAATCCCGAGAACAGGAACACCTAACTCAAATACGATTTGCGGAGCGCGAGGACTGCCCTCTTCTGTAACGGAACTGGGTCCGCCAGAAAGAATGATGCCCTTACCACCCTGCTCTTGAATGAACTTACGAATGAATTCTGGGTCGCAATCGTAGGGGTGGATTTCTGAATAGACACGTGCATCACGCACGCGTCTGGCAATCAGTTGGGTGACTTGTGAACCAAAGTCGAGAATCAGTATTTTGTCGTGCACGAAAGGGTCAGTCTTTAATTCAGCCTTAATTTCAGCTTTTATTTACTTGTTAATCAATATGGTAATTCGGCGCTTCCTTGGTGATCTTCACATCATGCACATGCGACTCGCGCACACCCGCCGAAGTGATTTCCACAAAATTCGCTTTCTCATGAAGCTCATCAATTGTTTTGCAACCGAGATAACCCATTGAAGAACGAATACCGCCGGTCAGTTGATGCAAGATCGCCAATACGCTACCTTTGTATGGAACTTGACCTTCAATGCCTTCTGGCACCAGCTTCTCAGCGTTTGCCGCGCTAATATCACTTTGGAAATAACGATCGGCAGAACCATCAGCCATCGCACCCAAAGAACCCATACCGCGATAACTCTTATATGAGCGACCTTGATACAGGAACACTTCTCCAGGAGCTTCTTCAGTACCAGCAAACATGCCGCCCATCATCACGGAGCTTGCGCCAGCAGCTAAGGCTTTCGCAACGTCACCGGAGTAACGCACACCGCCATCAGCAATTAAAGGAATGCCAGTACCCTTGAGTGCAGCAGCAACATTCACAATGGCACTGATTTGTGGAACGCCAACACCAGCAACAATGCGGGTAGTACAGATAGAGCCGGGGCCGATACCCACCTTAACGCCATCAGCTCCATGATCAGCTAAGGCCTTGGCAGCCTCACCAGTCGCAATATTTCCACCAATCACTTGAATCTGGGGATAGTTTTTCTTGACCCACTTCACGCGATCTAATACGCCTTGGCTATGGCCATGGGCAGTATCAACCACAATGACATCAACGCCCGCACGAACCAAGAGTTCGATACGCTCATCATTATCAGGACCAACACCAACGGCGGCGCCAACTCGTAACTTGCCTTCGCTATCTTTACAAGCGTTTGGATGCTCCGTGGCTTTCAAAATATCTTTAACTGTAATTAAGCCGCGTAACTCAAAATTGTCATTAACCACTAGCACACGCTCTAGGCGATGATGGCTCATCAAGCGCTTCGCCTCTTCTAGCGAGCAACCTTCTTTAACTGTAATCAACCGTTCACGCGGAGTCATCTTCGTTTTCACTGGCGCATCCAAGTCTTCTTCGAAGCGCAAGTCGCGGTTAGTGATGATCCCGACTACCTCTTTGCCAGTAAGAACCGGAAAACCAGAGAAACCGTATTCACGAGATAGTTGAATGACTTGACGTAACGTGGCATCCGGGCTGATCGTGATGGGATCACGTAGAACACCAGATTCATAGCGCTTTACTTTGGCCACTTCCCTAGCCTGCTCTGCGGGCTTAAGGTTTTTATGAACAATACCAATACCACCCTCGCTGGCCATGGCAATTGCCAATCGACCTTCGGTCACGGTATCCATTGCAGCCGAAACTAATGGCGTATTGAGTGAAATATCTCGAGTTAACTTACTTGCCAGACTGGCATCTCGAGGGAGTACCGAAGAATAAGCCGGTACGAGGAGCACATCGTCAAAAGTGAGTGCTTTTTGAATGAGTCGCATGCAAAACCCCTAGTCACAAAAGACGATTATAGCCTCCTGGCCTTTCTTTTAGCTGCAGCAGCCTGGAATTTGGCATCTTGATTCTGGTTGGCCTTCTTGCGCCGTACCGCCTTGGGGTCCACTAACAGTGGTGAGTAGAGCTCTAGACGATCGCCATCATAAATAGGACTATCCCAGTCTTTACGTTTACCAAAGACCCCAAAACAGCCTTTTCTAGCAATTACTGGGTCTTCAGAGCTTGTTGCAATACCAGCTTTTTGAAGCGCTAATCCAACCGTAGCACTCTCATCTGGACTGAAGTCCAGTCTAAATGGGGTTAGTTGAGGCTCCCCTGCCCTAGCATCGCAGATCAGCAGGTTCAGGCTAGCCATGGGTCTACTGCCCATCCAGGTCTTCAGCTCGCTTCACAAAGCAATCCACAAAAGTACCGGCAATATGACCAAACACTGGCCCAATGATCTTATCCAAAATCACGCTTTTGAACTCCCAATGGAGCTTAAACTCGATTTTGCAAGCATCTTCCTTAAGCGGAGTAAAGTTCCATTGACCCGAAAAATGCTTAAAAGGGCCATCCACAAAGACCATATCAATGGTTTCTGGGCGGTGATTGATGTTTCGAGTCCGAAAGTACTGATTAATGCCCTTAAAGTGGATATTAATTTTGGCATCCAAAACAGTCTCGGTTTGCTCAAAAATTTCCACCCCGCCGCACCAGGGCAAGAATTCTGGGTAGCGCGCAACGTCAGTTACTAAGCCGAACATGCGGTCGGCTGATTTGCCAATTAAAACGGTCTTGTAGACGTCTGCCATAATCGATCTTGAGAAGCTAAATAAATATGAGTATCGTCGATAACAAAAAAGCCTTCTTCGATTATTTTATCGAGGAACGGTTCGAGGCAGGACTGGTTCTGGAAGGCTGGGAGGTAAAAGCCATCCGCGCTGGTCGAGTGCACGTCAAAGAAGCGTATGTCGTCATCCGCCAGGCGGAGCTATTCCTGATCGGCTGCCACATTACCCCCTTACTATCCGCCTCTACCCACATCGTCCCCGACAGCACTCGCACTCGCAAACTTTTACTCAATGCCATTGAGATTAAAAAACTCATTGGCAAAGTTGAGCAAAAGGGCTGCACCTTAGTACCCCTGAATTTGCATTTCTCCAAAGGGAATGTGAAATGCGAAATCGGTCTAGCCCGAGGCAAGAAACAGCACGATAAGCGCGCAGCAACCAAAGAGCGTGAGTGGGAGGTCCAAAAAGGACGTATTGCTAGAGGCGATCTCAACGCGTAAAGCAACAAAATGATCAGTGCGCCCCTTTGCCTGCAGCAAGGGAGGCCATTTATATGTCGGTCCAAAGAAACAGTTTCCTGTAGGGGTAAGGTAAAAACCCCGCCCCCCAGAATGCAAATGACCTAGATGATGTGGCTGACCCACTAGATCATGCAAGCCTCAATAAAACATCTTCAATACTGTCTTATTTGCGAGAAGTATTGGAAGCCCCTGCCATCTCGTGACCGAATTTGCGCAAGTCCTCGCGCGGATTGCGAACTACCTCCCCAATTGGCACTATTAGCACATGCATTCGCTCCAGTGCCGACGCATGGCACATTGACAGCATTTGCACTAATCTCCGTTTGGGTTAATGAAGCAGTTCTCACATAGGTGCCGTTTTGCCAATAAATTGAAGAGCTGTATGGACGAGATGTAGCAATGGGTAGCCAACTCACAGCAAATGAACCTCCAGTACCAACATAGGTTTTCATTGAGTCAATGCTTGAAGTAGTGAACATTGGATAACTAGCAGTGAGTGCGTCTTGCGTGTTTTGCGGGGTAAAGTGCACGCGATTGACGTAGGTGATAGTGCTGTTATCGCTCAGCGTGATTACAAACCTAAATGGTTGGCCAGGCTTGATGGCATTAATTTGGGCGTCCGATAAAAAGCCCGGCACGCCATTAATCGAAGCCGCTCCAACCGTTCCAGGCCAAAATGCCAAATAGGAATCGCTTGATGAGCTGACGCCATAAGATCCTGTCATGCCATAAGCAAGCCGAAGTACTGCATTACATCCGGCAGGTGATACCGATTGAGAGATCGACATAAACCCAGAACACGCACTCTGCCATTGCCCATTGGAAAGATTTCCTTTGTTATACAAAGTAATACCTGCGGAAGGCAAGACAGGATTTACAGTGCTCGCATCACTTACAACTACTTTAGTTGGATAGACATTAGCACTATAGCCACGAGTTCTTAGTGCATTGGCATTAACGTAAATATTCAGGCCTGTCTCGTAACGTACACCGCCAGTAAAGACATTCTGAATTCTCTGTACGTTAGCCTCTATGAAAGAGTTCACCTCTCTCTGATTGCCATAAAAACGCCATCCTTCATCGCCACCACTAGCTAGGGCAGGATATTTTTTAACAACCATATAAGAGCTACCATGGGCTTCACCAAAGGCAGCCAAAGAATTATCAGCAGCAAACTGTATCGGGAATTTAACCACCCAAAGTGTGCCTGTGCTATCTAAGGGGCGAATAATCTGGGGTTTTAAGAACTTTAAATTATCGTAAGTGCTTTGGGTCAACATGTATCCAAATAAACCCTGACAAAAAACGCCCACACTATTGGCAGAACAGCTAGAAGTAGCATCTCGCCAATAGTAGCCATCATGCAAATAACTATCCGAAGTTCCTTGAGGATCAAATCCCTGGCATGCGCTTGCCGGGGAAGCTACAGTACCGCGGGCAGAGGCAGAAAGTGCAAAGCAAGTTTGTAACTTGCTACGGAGTGATTCCAAATCGGAGATAGCCAACATATTCGCTGCAGAAAATGCTGGCAAATTAGAGGCGTTGCTAGCGTTTGGTAGGGCTCCCGAATTGATTGCAGAAGAGGTGTATGCAGCAGTGGCATTAGCACCCGCAACCAAATCATTACTGCCGCCCTGCATACCCGCAGAAGTAGTAATTGTGATTCCACCATTAGAGCGAGCGTCGATTGTGACGTTGTCTAGTAATTTGTCATATGCAGCATTAAAGGTGCCACTAACAAAAGAGCCTGTTACGCCCAATGCATCTGCAAGATTAGCTAAAGCTGCCGAGAAAGCGGCATCAGCAGAACTAACATCTGCAGCTGTCTTTGTGGTGCCTGATGTTAATGCAGCAGGATCTCCAGAAGAACTCAATGAAGCTGCGATCGCATTAGTCACTTGGTTAACGTTTGCAGTGCCAGCGGTTGGCGCTAGAGAATAAATAGTTGTAGAGCCTTCACCAACAGTGCCCTGGGCCTGAACGGTAAATGGCGCCTTGTATTTTGCGGTATCTACAGGCAGCGTATAAACCCCATTTGAGTCAGCAGTGGTGGTACCTACGGTAGCGCCACTCGCATCAAACACAGTAATGGTTGCTCCAGCTAAGGGGGCTCCAGTTGCCGCAGTACCTGACAAACTACTATTTGAGGAAGTTGTGGAGCTTGAAGAACCACCACCTCCGCCGCAAGAAATCAGGGCCATGCTCAATACTAGAAGAGTAGTCGCTTTAAAACAAATGCCAATGGAATAAATAGATTTCATGGTGACCCTATTAGCACATCATCAATATAGATTAGATATCTATAACGATAATATAATTTAGTACTAATAGTTTGAAATGGGTTGACCCTATTGGTGATAACCCCAATATTCAGCGCAATAGTTAGATAAGGCTGATAAAAATCCACCTAATTAGCTGACCACCCCCAGAGCTAGAAACTAATTGCTACCAGGGGTGCATCCGTCAGAATGTATTAAGCCTCTTTCTTACCCAACATTTCCCAAGTAGCCACTACGCTATCTGGATTGAGGGAGATCGAAGTAATTCCCTTGGCAACCAACCAACGCGCGAAGTCTGGATGATCTGAAGGGCCTTGACCACAAATACCAACGTATTTATTTTGCTTAAGACATGCCTCAATTGAACGGGCAATCATGAACTCCACCGCTGGGTCACGTTCATCAAAATCGATTGCCAACAATTCCATACCGGAGTCGCGATCTAGACCGAGGGTTAATTGAGTCATATCGTTTGAGCCGATTGAGAATCCATCAAAATGCTCGAGGAATTGGTCAGCCAAAATAGCATTCGATGGGATCTCGCACATCATGATCAAACGCAAGCCATTAACGCCACGCTTAAGGCCGAGATTTGCCATCATGTCGATCACGCGCTCTGCCTGCTTAATAGTGCGTACAAACGGCACCATGATCTCGACGTTATCTAGACCCATATCCTCACGAACACGCTTCATTGCCGCGCACTCTAAGGCAAAGGCTTCGCCGAAATCTGCTGATACGTAACGGGATGCGCCACGGAAACCCAGCATTGGATTTTCTTCATCAGGTTCATAGCGTGAACCACCAATGAGCTTCTTATATTCATTTGACTTGAAGTCAGATAAACGGACGATCACGGGTTTTGGATAGAAGGCAGCAGCAATAGTTGCAACACCCTCAACCAATTTATCTTCATAGAACTGACGCGGACTTGCATAGCCACGCGCAACGCTCTCTACTGCACGCTTGAGATCGGGATCAATATTGGGATATTCCAATACTGCACGTGGGTGCACGCCGATGTAGTTATTAATAATGAACTCGAGACGAGCTAAGCCAACACCAGCATTGGGGATTTGGCAGAAATCAAAAGCCAACTGGGGATTACCAATATTCATGGTGATCTTCACTGGAATCTCTGGCAATACACCGCGAGAAACTTCAGTCACTTCAGTCTCGATCAAACCATCATAAATATGGCCTTCATCGCCCTCTGCACAAGAGACAGTCACCATCATGCCGTCCTGCAAATGCTCAGTAGCATCGCCACAGCCTACTACCGCAGGCACACCCAACTCACGCGCAATGATTGCTGCATGACATGTACGGCCACCACGATTCGTCACGATCGCAGAAGCGCGCTTCATCACTGGTTCCCAGTTGGGATCTGTCATATCAGCAACTAATACGTCACCTGGCTGAACACGGTCCATCTCACTGGGATCACGAATAATGCGAACTGGACCTGCACCAATCTTTTGACCAATCGCACGACCCTTAGCCAATACTTTTGAGCTACCTTTTAACTTGTAGCGCATCTCGACTTGGCCTGCAGCCTGACTCTTTACCGTCTCTGGACGAGCTTGCAAAATATAGATATGGCCATCTTGTCCATCTTTACCCCACTCGATATCCATTGGACGACCGTAGTGCTTCTCGATAATGACAGCGTATTTTGCCAACTCTGTAATGTCCGCATCTTCCAAAGAAAAACGATTACGCTTTTCTGGGGCAACATCCACAGTCATTACCTTCTCAGCAGAACCTGCTGGGGCAAATTGCATCTGGATTAACTTAGAGCCTAAAGATCGACGAATAATCGCCTTCTTGTCTAAAGCTAAAGTAGTTTTGAAGACATAGAACTCGTCAGGGTTGACAGCGCCCTGCACTACGGTCTCGCCCAAGCCATAGCTTGAGGTGATAAATACGACATCCTCAAAACCTGACTCAGTATCTAAAGTGAACATCACACCGGCTGCGCCAAGGTCAGAACGCACCATACGCTGAATACCGGCAGACAAGGCCACCTCAGCATGAGCAAAGCCCTTGTGAACACGATAAGAAATCGCACGATCGTTATACAAAGATGCAAACACTTCACGAATCTTCTTCAGAACATCATCAATGCCTTCAACATTCAAGAAAGTTTCTTGCTGGCCGGCAAAAGAAGCGTCAGGCAAGTCTTCTGCTGTAGCAGAAGAGCGTACCGCAAATGAGCCCTTACCGGAGTCGTCTAGCTTCTTGAAGGCAATGCGAATTTCTTCGTCAAGCCGCGCCTGAAATGGTGCCGCTTCAATCCAGCCACGAATCTCTTTACCAGCTTCAGCGAGAGCGCGAACATCATCAATATTGAGATTTTCTAAACGCTTCTGAATGCGCTCAGTCAAATTGTTGTGCTCTAAGAAATCACGAAAAGCCAAAGAGGTAGTGGCAAATCCAGTGGGGACTCGCACACCCGTGGAGGACAACTGAGAAATCATTTCACCTAAGGAAGCATTTTTACCGCCGACCGACTCTACGTCAGTCATACGGAGTTGCTCAAAAGGCAAAACATAAGCATTTACTACATCATTACTTTTTTGCTGTGGGTTGGACATAAAATACTCTCTAAAGATAAGGAAACTGGTCGAGCGGCCGAATACAATACGGCATACTTTATTAACCATCTATTGTAGTGCTGACCCAGACTGTTAGGCCACCCTCATGAGTACCCAAACCCGCATTGTTTTTATCGTTTCTGATGGCACTGGCATTACTGCCGAGAACTTCAGCCAGTCGATTTTGGCTCAATTTGAGGCCACTTTTAAGCATATTCGGGTCCCTTTTGTAGATAGCCCTGAAAAAGCCCATGATGCGGTTTCTAGCATAAATCAGGCTGCTTCTAAATATGAGGTTCCACCCATCGTTTTCACCACGCTGGTAAATCCTGAAGTGAATACCATTGTCGGTAAAGCCAATGGCCTCATTTTGGACATGTTCCAGACTTTTGTGGCGCCATTGGAACAGGCTCTCGGGGTTAAATCCACCCATGCGATGAACCGTCTTCATCACAATGCAGATACCGAGGCTTATAAAAACCGTATTGAGGCTATTAACTACTCATTGGCCCATGATGATGGTCAATCCAATAAAAATCTAGCTGAGGCTGATGTCATTCTGGTAGGCATCTCTCGAGTCGGTAAAACACCAACCAGTCTCTACCTTGCTATGCAGTACGGAATGAAGGCAGCTAACTACCCTCTCATTCCGGAGGATTTTGAGCGCGGTCAATTGCCAAAAGATTTAATCCCCTACCGTAGTAAGATTTTTGGCCTGATGATTGATGCCGAGCGCCTGTCAGAAATCCGCAATGAGCGACGCCCTGGCAGCAACTATGCCAAGCTAGAAAACTGCCGTTATGAGATTAATGAAGCTACTGCCATGATGAAAAAAGAATCCATTCCTTGGGTAGTCACCACTAGTAAATCGATTGAAGAGATTGCCACCACGGTGTTGCAGTCCATTAAGTCGGATAAAACAATTCTGGGCTAGAGAGGTACTTTGTAATAACTAGTTTCGATCTTTAACAAACATGCGGTAAAGCCTAGTGAAAGCTGCTTCCCGACAAAGAGCAGTTTTTGTAGCGCGGCCCTTCACGCTAGCAATTCTTCATCCGCTAGGTCATCAATTTAAGTACTCCAGGAACCAACAGCAGTATAAAAAAGCCACTCCGAAGAGTGGCTTATCCTGAGGTCAAAAACCAAAGACTACAACTAGATCAATAAAGACTTGTTGGGATAGTCGCAACATATCCATTAAGAGTTTGAGCGCCGGGCCTATAAACACCCAATAAATTATTTTGATAGACAGTATCGGCAGTAGTCGCTGTAGAGCCAGGGAAAGCGGCCTGATTTCTTAGAAGTATCTGCTGGTCCTGGGCGACTACTAAGGAACCAAGAAGCTATTTGTAGCCAAAGAAAAGCCACCCGAATGAACTGACCCCCAGTAGTTGGACAGTTTAGTTAGGTTAGCACGAGGGATTGAGTTCGGTATTTCACCGGGCTTAATCCCTTTAGTTTTTGTTTGATTCGATCATGGTTGTAGTAATGGATATATTCTTTAAGTTCTGTTTTAAATGATTCGATACTTTCAAACCTTCTCCGATAGAAGAACTCTGTTTTCATAATCCCGAACCAGTTTTCCATCACTGCGTTATCTAAGCAGTTACCTTTTCTAGACATGCTTTGAGTAATGCCTTGCTGGTGTAGGGCCTGTTGATACAGCCCCATTTGGTATTGCCAGCCCTGGTCTGAGTGCAATACTGGCCTGTCTTCATTCTTGAGTCGTTTGAAGGCGCTCTTTAGCATCTGCATTACTGAGCTAATCTGTGGTCGATCAGCAATCTCATAGGAGATGATCTCTTGGTTATATAGATCCAGGATGGGTGAGAGATAAACTCGCTCGCCCTTGATATTGAACTCAGTCACATCAGTCACCCACTTTTGATTGGGTGCTTTAGCTATAAAGTTGCGCTCTAACAAGTTAGGGGCTGCCTTACCCACAGACCCCTTATAAGACTGATAGCGCTTGGGCCTCACAAGGGACTTCAGTCCTAGTTGGCCCATCAGCTTTTGCACGGTCTTGTGGTTTAGGTATTGCTGTTGATTACGCAGCTCTAAATGTACCCGCCGATAGCCATAGCGACCCCGATGGGCATTAAAGATCTGGGTGATATGCTCTTTAGCCCCCTGATAAGGATCAGCTTTACTACTGGCTGCCCGCCAGTAGTAGTAAACGCTTTTAGCCATCTTGGCGATGAGTAGTAAGTCTGGTAAACGGTAATGCGGCCTTAGCTCAGTAATTACTTGGGCTTGTTCTCTTTTACTGCTTTGCTCTGAGCTAAGGCTTCTAACTTTTTTAGGTAGGCAGCCTGTGCTTCGGCATACCCCAAACGTCTTCGCAACTCTGCCGGCGTGAGCTCCGAGATAGGCTTTTTGAGTAATGCTTTGATATTAAATTGGGACATCGGCGGTTGTCCTCTCTGTCGATTGGCAAGGGCTGTAATACCGCCTTCATTGTAGAGTTTTTGCCATTGCAAAATGGTGGTCATACTACCAATCCCAAAGTGGGCAGCAGCTGGCCTAGCTGATATCTGATACTGTGCCATGTACTCTAGAACCTGTACTTTGAACTGCGGGGAGTGGCGTTGGTAGCTAGGATTAAGACCACTATGGCCACGTGCTTGATAGGCTAAAGCCCATTTGCGGACATCTGAGTGACTAATCTCAAATAAGTGACTTACCCGCTTAAGACCACCTGACTTTAGAAACTCTTTAACTACCTTTAGCTTGAACTGCTTGCTGTACTTGCTCATAAAACAAAACCCCCTTGGTTGGACATAACGTCCAACTTTTGGGGGTCAGTTCACAAAGGTGGCTTTGGAGAATTCATTAACTTTAGTAAGTTTTTTAAGAAAAATATACTTCTGAGAGCGCTACTGGTGCGGGATCACCCTCATGATCAGGATCTCTTTTGGAAAGTTTGCATAAAGCTTTTAAGGAGCGCAAGTTCCTGTGTTATTGGCACTAACTGAATTGCCCGCAGAACCAAATATTGAAACACCAGTATTGCATGCTTGATTGGGCACTGGAGATGTAAGAGTGGATGGAGCTGCATAACCAAAGTAATTGCCAGTAACCGTATTATTAATGCCAGTTAATGTGATTCCGTTGCCAGTATTTGCACTGATATAAGCTGTTACTGTGCTAGAAGTGGTCACTGTAGAGGGTGTTGGTCCTACAAAGTTACCAGTACCGGCAATCAATATTCCACCTAAACCATTTCCGAAGCCAGTACCTTTTACAAGAGTAGTTGCAAGGCCGACTGAGGCATTGAAAACGTAATTTCCAGTAGCACCAGAAGCAATTTCAATACCGTAACGCGCATTTCCAGAGAAAGTATTTTGTGGAATCACCGAGCCGTTATAGCCTCCAATATTGTTATTGTTGCCACTAACTTTAATACCGCTACCGCCGTTTCCGAAACCGGTTACTGGTGGATTGGTTAGAACCCCAGTGCCTTCGGTATTTAAACCAACTACGTTAGGATCTACAGTCACACCTGTTGCATTCGCTGTAAGCTCAATACCATGGCCCACATTGCCAGACATCACATTTGTACGAATGAGGTTATTTAAGCCCGTGGAGTCAATAGTAATACCATTACCCTGATTAGGCGCCGCTCCTTGAAAGGCGTAAAGACCGCCAAAGGTATTAAAGGTGGTAAAGCCGCTAGCAGTACCTGCCACTCGAATACCATCCCTTCCATTGCCCGCCGATACGTTGCCTAAAGGTATAACGCCACCAACTTGGACACCCGCAGATGTTCCACTAACATGAATTCCATCTACTGCATTGGGAACCATGGATGCATTATTTGCACCAGCGCCGAAGAAATTAGCCTGCACCAAAATAGCATTTGAGTTGTACACATACAATCCATGCCTACCATTGCCGCTCAACACGTTGTAATAAATAAATGGATTGTCTTGAAATGTACAACCAATGAGTTGGTTGTTGTTTGCATTGGTAATATTTACACCATCAATACCATTACCTATCGCTGAAGTTCCGACATTGTTTGTACCAATAAAGTTGCCACTGAGAACGGTTAACTCGGCATAAGAGTCAATCAGAACCCCATTCTGAGTGTTACCAGAAATCAGATTGCCTAATGGAGGCGCAATTGAAACAATGGGAACTGTACCTTTATTGCCAGTAGGATTATTGGTTTGTCCAGTGGCAGCATTGTAATAAGCGGTCCCGCCGATGGTATTTTCAGTAGCGTAATAGGTAACCCAGATGCCATTCTTTTGATTGCCGATAGCCGCCGTTCCAGCTGGATTAGTCCCGATAGCATTGGCCTGAATCCTATTGCCTGCACCACCATAAATCTGAATGCCATTCTGTGTATTACCTGAGATCACATTGGAATAAAGACCGGAAATACTCTTAGGATTTGAACCAATCACATTATTAATAGAGGTAGATGAAATATAAATTCCATTTCCTGCATTACCGGCAGCAGCGCCATTCAAATTCAGTCCAATGTAGTTACTTAATAAGCTATTGCTGCCATCATTTAAGGTAACTCCGTTTGAGGTGGATCCATAAATAGATAGTGCATAGATACCAGAACCAGCCGAGCCACTATTGAAATTAAAACCTGTTCCCACATTCGCAAAATTCACCGCAACAAGTGGTGCCGTAGTCGTATTTCCAGCGGTGTAGCCAGGTGCAGTAGTGCCATCAATAAGCACTTTATTGGTGATCGCTGGCAAACTACTTGCCAATGTAATCACACCATTAACGGAGAAAGTGATTCCTGAATACTGCGACGATGGAGCGCTATTTACAGAAGAGATGGCCGCCCTAAGAGAGCCGGTGCCTGAATCGCTTAGTGTGCTAACTACATAATAGGTAGTTGGTGGGGTATTAACGGCGCTATTGCTACTACTACCTCCACCACAAGCCACTAAAACTAAGGATAGGGCAGATATTAATGCAATAGATATATGGCGAAAAGATAGAGGTGATTTGAAATTCATGGTTAGTGCCTTATGTAATTAAATCATTTTATACTTGAAAAATAGATAACACGCAAAATTTACCTAACAAAATGAATAGCCTGCAATAGGCTTCATCAAACCTCCAATACATCAGCGTCAGTTAAAGGAGGGTCCAAAAAATACCACTCTAAAGGTTAGTATTTTTCATTTCTAGCTGGCCCAGCAAGACTTGAGTCTTGACTCCAAAAACTTCAGATGGCACAACTTACCCCACCCAATTGATCGATAGGAGTTATTCGCTATCTAGGAGCGAGGGATGCAAAGCAGTCATCTGAAGATAAAGGAAGCTAGCGATCTAGCATCCAGATGCGGTTGCCGTCGGTACGCTGACGTTATTTGTTGCTGGAAGACTTGACCAAGATGGATCAGAAGAAGTGATTGGCAACATATAGGCCCAGTGAGTTAATCCAGTAGAGGCAATACCAGATGACATTTGCATTAAAAAAGCAGGTTGACCACTAGAGCTTGTCAATATCCCAGATCCAACAGTGACAAGACCGCCAAAAAAGCCTAAAGAAACTGTATTGTTCGCAGTCACTGATCCAACAATGGTGGCTGAGGTCCATGAAGCACCATTATTTGTACTTGTAAAAGAGCACCCTAAAAGATAGCCTCCATTGGCAGAAGTAAAGTGCCAGATTGTTTGATCACTTACTGCAGTAGTTTTTGGATTAGTCGAAGAGCTGTAAGAGTACGCCAAGGTATAAGCTTGAGGCACATACCAGAAAGTATTCACAAAAGCAGATAAATCTTTTGTTGCAAGCGTTGATGGATTGGATTGAGCCTGTACGCTATCCCCTGCACCACATCCCGACAATGCAAAATTTACTCCTAAGGCGCAGCAAAGCGCAAGAGTCTTTAGGGTTTTATTTTTTATAATCGTGATCATTATTTTTAGTGGTTAATAATTAAATCTAAAAATCTAGAAGCATTTAAAAGTGAGTATGCATTCCCATTCCAAAGCTACAAGAAACTTTCTGAGACTGTGAATGTGTTCCCACAACAAGACTAGCTCGATAAATCAGCGCTCACTAAGCACGTCTGACCCGCAGAGTTTCAAATAAACACACTGCTGCTGCAGTAGAAACATTGAGTGACTCTACGCGTGGATCAATTGGAATCGAAACGCTTTTTGCCTGGGCCATAAGATCTGTAGAAACGCCGTGACCCTCGCTACCCATCACCCAAGCTACCGGATGAATCAACTCCTTACGCATATTGAAGAGCTCTAATTCCCCATCAGCGATAGCGGCAAGTAAAGGCGCAGTCACTGCACTAAGGACTTGTTGGGTAGACCAACCTTCGTAAAGATCGAGTAAGCGGTGTGCGCCCATGCCGGCCCGCAACACCTTGCTAGACCATAAGTGTGCACAACCGGTAAGTGCAACAACTTGAGTAAAGCCAGCAGCAGCGGCAGTACGCAAAATAGTGCCGACATTACCTGCATCTTGTATACGATCCAAAATAACCACATCACCATCAAGAGTAGCGACAGACTGTTGAGGTGCTAAAGCAGATTGAGGTAAATTCAGAAGTCCAGCAATATGCGGAGCGTTGACTAAATCAGATAGCAAATCCCATAAGCCTTTATCTAACTGATAGACACGAGTCTCCGGGCAAATCTCTACATGGTCATATACAGCTTGGGCAATCTCTGGATTTTGTAAGCCGATCTCGGAGGTAATCAGAAACTGGAGGGCTGGATCACCAACCCAAGTTTGCACTAAATGAATGCCCTCAAGCAAAGCTTGCCCACAGGCAAATCTGGCCTTTTGGCCCTTAGGGCCTGTAGCCTGCAACTGACGAATCTCTTTAAATAAAGCATTGTCTTTTGAGGTAATAAATTCAATTTTCATAGTCTGGATTATCGACTATGCAGGGCCAGCACATTGCGAACGGGCGAAAAGCTCCGGCGGTGTTGATCACAGGCGCCAAATTTCTTTAAGGCGGCAAAATGTGCCTCCGTTGGATAACCCATATGTTGCGCAAACCCATATTGCGGATGGAGATCATGCAGGGCTATCATTTGATGATCGCGTGTAACCTTTGCCAAGATGGATGCTGCTGAAATAGCCGGCTCTTTGGCATCACCTTTGACGATAGCCTCAGCGGATATAGGAAGTTCTGGACAGCGATTACCATCAATTAATGCCTTATCAGGCCAGCCACCCAAACGCGTAGTCAGATCCTCAATAGCCCGGCGCATAGCCAGCATAGTTGCCTGCAGAATGTTGATCTGGTCGATCTCTATTGGACTAGCCTCTCCAATGCCCCACGCCTTTGCCTTTAGCTGGATCTCCCCAAATAAAAACTCGCGTCTTGCAGCGGATAACTTTTTGGAATCTTTTAAACCAGCAATAGGATTCTCAGGATCGAGGACAACTGCACCAGCAACAACTGCCCCTGCCAATGGACCACGCCCTGCTTCGTCAACACCGCAAACCCAAATGACGCTCACACGTTAGTCCGTTTTTTAGTCGCGGCAATCGTTTGTGCTACCGCTTGAGCAACTAACAGACCTGTTGGTCTACGCAAAGTCTCATGCATTTGAGCAAAGCGGGTATTGAGTTGATGCACTTTATTGGGGTTGTTCAACCAGGCCAATAAGGCATCTGCCAACTTACTCGGAGTAGCATCGTCCTGTAGAAGCTCTGGGACAACGAACTCTCCGCATAAAATATTAGGAAGCCCTACATAAGGCAGATATCCTTGGCGCTTCATAATCTGGGCGGTCAACCAAGGCACCTTATATGAAATCACCATCGGCTTTTTCCAGAGCGCTGCTTGTAAAGTAGCGGTGCCACTGGCAATTAACACTACATCAGCAGCTTCAAGCACTGCATCTGCTTCGCCATCAATGAGATAAATATGCAGGTCAGGATTTTTCTCTAGGGCGGCTTCAAGCAAACCCTCCAGCGGTATACGCAAACGTGGGGTTGCCACCGGGATGACAAAATGAATTAACTGTCCCGGCAAACGGCTCACAAGCTCGGCAATGGTTTCAAAAAAGATGGGGGCGATCAGTTCGATCTCAGAGCCGCGACTACCAGGCAATACTGCGACAACAGTTCCATCCAGCGCATTACCAGGAAGATTAAGTATTGTCTCGATTCGCTGTTTGGCAGTAGTGGGATTAGGCTCCAGTGGAATTTCACTCGCTAAGGGATGCCCAACATACGTTGCACTGATACCAGCCCGCTCATAAATCTCAGTTTCAAATGGAAAAATACAGAGCATTCTTTCTACAGCTTGCTTGATCTTAGTAATGCGCCCTGCTCTCCAGGCCCAAATAGAAGGAGACACAAAATGCAGAGTCGGAATGCCAGCTTTACGTAAAGCCAATTCAACTCCGAGATTGAAATCAGGTGCATCAATACCCAGATAGACATCGGGCCGATCATCACCCAGCAGATTAGCAATCAACCCCTTACGAAGCTTGAGGATGGCGGGCAGTTGTTTGATTGCTTCAACGTAACCGCGAACACTGAGCGTTTCCATAGGCCAATCGGAACGCAGACCCTCCGCCTGCATGCGTGGGCCACCAATGCCGTAGACCTCCAAATTAGAGGTATCTGGTATCTGCTTGAGAGCACTCAGTACTGGCGCAGCCAGTAAATCACCCGAAGGCTCTCCAGCAACACAAGCAAGTTTAGACACTAGGCCTGCTTTATCGGACAATGCCGCGTGTAGAGGCAGCAATGAAGTCGTGGAACTCGGTCAGTTTTTCTGCAGTAGCGGCATCGGCAGCACTAGCCAGCGCCATCTTCTGAATTTCTACCTTAGCTTCTTCAAAGCTCAAGCCATCTTTGTAGAGAACCTTGTAAGCCTGACGTAATGCAGAAATTGTCTCGCTCGAAAAACCACGACGCTTCAGACCCTCTACATTGATACCATGCGGAGAAGCTTTGTCGCCAGCAGCAATCACAAACGGCGGAATATCCTGCACTAATGCAGAAGCGCCACCGAGCATCGCATGCTGGCCGATACGAACAAATTGATGCACACCAGACATGCCGCCCATAATTGCCCAATCACTCACTTGCACGTGACCCGCAATTTGCGCATTACTTGAAAAAATGGTGTTATTGCCAATCTGACAATCATGCGCAATATGAACATAAGCCATGATCCAGTTGTCATTACCAATACGGGTGATACCTTCATCTTGGGAGGTCCCCGTATGAATGGTGGTGAACTCACGAATCGTATTGCGATCCCCAATAACGAGCTGGGTAGGTTCGCCACGGTATTTCATATCCTGCGGAGCGCCGCCAATAGCTGCAAAGTGGGCGAAGGTGTTCTCCTTGCCAATCGTGGTGTAACCCTCAATCACCGTGTGGGAACCTATTTTGCTGCCAGCGCCGATTTTGACATTGGGTCCAATAACAGAGTAAGGACCGATCTCCACATCACTGGCGATTTCAGCTTTGCTATCAACTACAGCAGATACATGAATCCGAGTCATTACGCACCTTTCGTACGAACGGCGCAGGTAATGTTGGCTTCCGCAGCGAGCTCGCCATCCACCGTAGCTTGTACTTGAAATTTATAGATACCAGCCCGTTCACGCTCTAGCTTAGCAGTCATGATGAGCTGATCACCAGGTAATACCGGCTTTTTAAAACGAGCACCATCGATACCTGCAAAGTAGTACACAGCATCCTCAGCACGCTCTTCAGAGAACGTCAGCAAGGCTGCAGTTTGGGCAAGTGCTTCAATAATTAAAACGCCTGGCATTACCGGAAAATCCGGAAAGTGCCCCTGAAAAAAAGGTTCATTCATGGTGACGTTCTTGAGGGCTGTAATACTTTGGCGTGGCTCAAGCTCCAACACGCGATCAACCAATAAAAATGGATAACGGTGCGGCAACAACTTCAAAATTTGGTTGATGTCGATCGCGATGGGTTTGCTCATGTGTATACCTACTGAATAAAGTGACTAGTTTTTTGTAATGACAAAGCTATTTAGACTGATCTAATAGCCGCAAGCGTTGACGTATTTTATCGAGACCTCGCAGAATAGCCGCATTTTTCTCCCAAGCACTATGGAGCATTGATGGGTATACACCGGTGTAATGTTGCCCTGGTTCGGTGATAGAGCGAATAATCGAGGTATTACCAGATACGGTTGTTCTATCAGCAATCGTCAGATGCCCAGCAAAATTGGCTGCGCCGCCAATAATGCAAAAATTTCCAATTTTGGTGCTACCTGAGATGGCAGCACAACCGGCAATAACACAGCAATTGCCAACCACTACGTTATGTGCAATTTGCACTTGGTTATCAATCTTAGTTCCATTGCCAATGATGGTATTACTCATGGCCCCACGATCAATGGTGGTGGATGCACCAATTTCTACATCATCGCCAATTACAACAGCACCCGTTTGCGGGATCTTGACCCACTCGCCACCCGTAGCAGAAAAGTCAGGAGCAAAACCAAACCCATCGGCACCGATCACTGCCCCGCTATGAATAATGCAACGCTCACCAATAGTCGTGTCTGAATAGAGAGACACATTGGGATAAATCAAAGTATCACTACCAATACTGGAATTGCTTGCAACAGATGTATTGCCTAGCAATATGACACGCTCACCCAATTTTGCGCCAGGACCAATTTGTACAAATGGTCCAATATGACAGGATGCAGGAATGATTACAGAAGAATCTATTGCAGCACTGGGATGCACACCCGGTGGATAAATAGGCTCTGATGTCTTTGCAAAGTGCTGGGCTATTCTGGCAAAAGTTGCATAGGGATTTTTGGCAACAAAGTAAACCCGTTGCCCAGAGTGAACACCAGGATTTGACTGCAGAAAATCCAGGTCTGCTTGGCTAACAATTAATCCGCCAGCAACACTATCGCTAGCCTGCTGGCGATAGAGTGGGTTGGAAAGAAAGGAGATTTGGCTCGCTTGGGCTCGCTCAAGAGGAGCCAAACCCATCAGCGAAAGAGTGCCATCCCCCACCAAGCTAACTTGAAACTGTTCGGCCAGCTCGATGGCGGTCGGCATAAAACTTACTTGAGACTATTCAAGGCCTTGATGACATCATCAGTCACATCAACCTTAGGATTTGCATAGGCTGGATCTTGAATAATGACATCAATTTTTCTTTGCTCAGCAATTTGCTTGAGAGCTTGATTGGCTTTCTCAGCAATTTTGGCGCGCTCTTCAAAATTTCTCTGATTGAGTTCTTCGGTATATTCGCGTTGTTTACGTTGCAGATCACGATCTTGGTCAGCCAATTCACGTTGACGACGAACACGGTCTGCCTCGGACATTACCGCAGAGTCACGATCTAATTTTTCAGCAGCAGACTGAATTTTTTGAGCGCTGTCACGAATTTCATTCTGGCGCTTCATGAATTCATTCTGCAATTTAGTCTGGCTTGCTTTTGCCATATTTGACTCGTTGAATACTTTTTCAACGTTAACGGCAGCCACTCGAGTACCCGCATCTTGAGCAAATACTTGCGGTAATGTAATTGCGTATATGACAGCAATTAAGCTGTATTGAATCCATTTTGAAGACTGATTGAGCTTCATAACACTTTCCTTAACAATTAAAACGCGGTACCTACTTGGAACTGCAAACGCTGGATATTATCCGTTGGTAACGATTTGATCGGAATACCGTAACTGAATTTGAGCGGCCCCAAAGGTGATATCCATGATAAACCTAAGCCATAAGAATATCGCAAGACAAGATTGATATTTTCGTTGTACACATTACCGCCATCCACGAAGCCGAAGACACGCAGGGTTTTATCTACACCCGATCCTGGAACGGGAACGGTATATTCCACATTGTTGACGATTTTTGACTGTCCACCTGTGGGCTGATTTAGGCCGGTAATAGTGTTAACGTAGGTCGGACCAAGCGATCCAGGCGCATAACCACGGACCGATCCGATACCGCCAACATAGTAGTTTTTAGTAATCGGGAAAGGATACTTTCCGTAAGCTTCGCCATAACCCACTTCGCCGTTGTAGGACAGAATGTTACCCTTCGAGAAAGAGTGATACTTCTGATATTGACCAAACAATCGGTAGAACATCATGTTACCAACCGGAGTTCCCACTTCAGCACTGAGTTGTTGCAAGGATCCTGTCGATGGAACCAAAGTGCTATCTCGACCATCACGTGACCAACCTACTGTAATGGGGACGTTATAAGTATTGAGAGTCGCCGGATAACCAGGCGCGGCAATGCCGTAGTCCTGCATGTAATTTAGGTACGGAGTAGGTGTATTCACGCTAGACTGGATCTGGAAAACCTCAAAACCAGTACCAAAGAAGACCCTATCGACCTCGGTATAAGGAACACCAAACTTGATGTTAGAACCAACCGACTTAATTTGATAATCAGGGTCACCGGTGTAGTACAGCGGCTTAGATGAGCGGTAGTACAGATCAGTGAAGCGACTGATTCCGTCCTCAGTGAAGTAGGGATCGTAATTGGATAAAGCCAAGCTTTGGTTGATCTTACCGAGAGAGAAATTCAAGCCAACCGCTGTACCAGTACCAAAAGCATTCTCCTGATTAATACCGGCAGACAAGATTAACTTTTCAGTAGATGAAAAACCAGCGCCAATAGTAATCGCGCCCGTTGGCTTCTCACTCACCTTTACGTTCACGTCAACCTGGTCAGGGGATCCTGGAACGTCCTGTGTTGACACATCGGTCTCAGTAAAGTAACCCAAACGGCCTAAGCGTTTTTTGGATAAATCGATCTTTTCGCTATCGAACCAAGAGCTTTCAAATTGACGCATCTCGCGACGAATCACCATGTCGCGGGTCTTGGCATTGCCAGTGACATTCACTTGACGCACATAGACGCGGCGACCCGGATCAATAACGAGTGTTAAATCTACCTCACTCAGATCGCGGCGAATATCTGGCTGCGGGTTAATGGTTGCAAAAGCATAACCATAAGATCCCAGAATTTCTGCAATGGCTTTGGTGCTCTCAGTTAACTTCGCGGACGAGAATGTATCACCCGCCTTGAGCTTCACCAATTGAATCAGTTCAGCCTCTTTGCCCAGTAAATCACCAGCTAAACGCACATTCTTAACGGTGAACTTATTACCCTCACTAATACTAACTGTGAGGAAAATTCCTTTTTTATCCGGGGTGATGGAAACCTGAGTAGATTCAATCACAAACTCGAGGTAACCACGGTTGAGATAGTAAGAGCGAATGTTCTCTAAGTCAGCAGTCAGCTTTTGCTTAGAATATAGATTGTCTTTGCTATACCAAGATAGCCATCCACCAGTCTTAAGCTGCATCTCACTTTTAAGAGTGCTTTCGCTAAAGACACTATTACCAATGAAGTTTATTTCCTGAATTTTCGCTACAGGACCTTCATCGATATTGAAATAAATAGCCACTTGGTTTCGCTCCACCGGAGTCACTGTTGCGACTACCTCGGCTGCGTACATGCCTTTACTGACATATTGGCGCTTGAGCTCTTGCTCGGCCTTGTCGATCAGGGCTTTGTCGTAAAAACGGGCTTCGGCAACCCCAACGGCTCTCAAGGATTTACGAACTACTTCTTGGTCAAACTCTTTCATCCCAGTAAATTCAATCCGGGAAATAGTTGGACGCTCTTCCGCAATCACAATTAAGACATTACCTTGCGCCTGGATCTGTACATCTCGGAAAAAGCCAGTGCTATACAAAGCTTTAATTGATTCAGCACTCTTATCTTGGGTAAAAGTGTCGCCTACCTGAACCGGCAAATAACTAAATACGGTTCCTGGCTCTACTCGCTGCAAACCTTCGATACGAATATCTTTAATAACAAAGGATTCGGCCGTTTGCGCATGAACACTGAAGCTGGTAGCAACAATCAGGGCGACCTGGATAAGAAATCGGGGTACAGAGCGAAATGAAGGGATCAAAAAATTCAAGGTGAAAAGTAGCGTTGCAAATCATTAAACAAGGCTAGCAAGGAAAGGGATATCAGTAGCAAAAACCCCACTTTTTGGAGCAATTCCTGCGCGGATAAAGAAATTCGCTTTCCTGTAACCAACTCCCATGCATCATACAGGAGCTGACCCCCATCTAGCATTGGCAAAGGCACTAAATTCAAGAGTCCGATACTGATACTCATAAGCGCTAAAAAGGCGACAAATGGTTGCCAACCCACCTGGGCAGACTTTCCCGCCATATCCGCAATACTTAAAGGTCCACCAAGCTGTTTTAAGCTGGCCTTTCCGGTAAATAAACCGAGCATTAGCCGTACGGAAACCTTGGTGATTAAGAACACCCGCTCACTTGCAAAACTAAGAGCGTCAATAGGGCCTAGTTTGAGCTCTTGCCAGTCGGAGGGTGCGCTGACTTGCGGAATTAGCCCTAAAGCCTGAAATGGGTCGGATTCTGGTGCAATTTGCGGTAAATCAGCCTGTTTAAAGGATTTAATGTGGCGGCTACCGGAAGTATCTTGAAGCTCGAGAGCAAAACCCTGCTCACCGGTAATGGCATCCAATAGGAGCCAACGTAAAGCATTCCAACTGGGAACGGGATCAAATGCTCCCAACATCGGAGCGCCGCTGCGATCAGTGGATAGAGATTGCCAGCCAATCACCTGGTCACCTGCTACGACTCCCAGTTTTGCTGCTACAGATTGCTCAGGGGGTGCTTGGAGCCGAGCAGGTAACTGGGGTACACCAGACACATAAATTACCGAAAACAAAATAACAGCGAATAAGAAATTAGCAAACGGTCCTGCTGCGACGATTAAGGAGCGCTGCCAGAGTGGCTTTACATCAAAGGATTCTGGGCGCTCTGCAGGGCTAATCGATTGCTGACTATCGCGCCCATCCAATAATTTGACGTAGCCCCCTAGTGGAATGGAAGCAATAACCCACTCAGTCCCATTATTAGCTCGGTAAGTAAATATCGGTTTTCCAAACCCCAAGGCAAAGCGCAGGACTTTCACACCGCACAAGCGTGCCGACAAAAAATGGCCATACTCATGAAAACTCACCAACACGCCGAGGGTGACTAAAAATGCAGCAAGGGTAATTAAAGTTTGCACAAATATAGCAATCTATCGTTTGATATCAAGAATGAAGTCGCGGGCGATCTGTCGCGCTCTAGCGTCTGCACCAAGAATCATCTCTAGCGAATCTGCAGAAGCTGAAGGCAATGCACTTAGAGTGCCCTCCACTACCTCTGCAATCTTCAGGTAAGGCAAGCCTGCATCCAAAAAAGCTGCGACAGCGATTTCATTAGCGGCATTTAAGACAGCAGGTGCAGTACCCCCTGCTTTTGCAGCTGCGAAAGCCAAGCTCAAACAAGGAAATTGAGAGAAATTGGGCTCCGAGAAACTTAAGCCGGATAACTGCGTTAGGTTTAATTGAGCTACTCCAGCATCAATTCGCTCGGGCCATGCTAATCCATAAGCAATAGGCGTACGCATATCAGGCTGACCCATTTGCGCCAGTACAGAACCATCTCGGTAGCGCACCATCGAGTGAACTACGCTCTGCGGATGAATCAAGACCTTGATTTTTTCTAGCGGCAATCCAAATAACCAAAATGCCTCGATCACTTCAAGGCCTTTGTTCATCATCGTTGCGGAATCAACCGAAATCTTTCTACCCATCACCCAGTTGGGATGTGCGCAGGCCTGCTCAGGAGTGATGTCCGCCAAATCTGAAATTGACCGATCTCTGAACGGCCCACCAGAAGCAGTTAGCCAAAGTTCCTCAACCCCCAAATGGTGTGATGGCGTCTTAGTAAATTGGGCTGGTAAACATTGAAAAATAGCATTGTGTTCACTATCGATCGGTAAGAGCTCACCACCCCCAAGCTTCATGGCCTGCATAAATAAATTGCCCGACATAACTAAGGCTTCTTTATTGGCCAGCAATACACGCTTACCCGCCTTTGCTGCCGCAAGGGTTGGAACGAGACCTGCCGCCCCTACAATGGCAGCCATTACTGTATCGCACCCAGATTCGGTCACAGCGCTTACCAAAGCTTCGGGCCCATAAAGCACTTGAGTAGAAATCGGTTTATCTTGCAGGAGACGACTTAATTGAGCTGCGCCATCGGCGTCAGATACTACGGCAATAGCAGGCTTGAA
Organism: Polynucleobacter arcticus; assembly: GCF_013307205.1. Lineage (NCBI taxonomy): Bacteria > Pseudomonadati > Pseudomonadota > Betaproteobacteria > Burkholderiales > Burkholderiaceae > Polynucleobacter > Polynucleobacter arcticus. The sequence continues at coordinate 1,438,142 of NZ_CP028940.1, forward strand.
CTCGATGCATTGTTCAGCTAAACGCTCAATCTGTTTTGCAGCGGTCAGCGCTACCACTTTGAAACGATCTGGATATGCACGAATCACATCGAGGGTGTTTACACCAATCGATCCCGTAGAACCTAAGATGGCAACTTGTCTTACCGACATTAAATCAATCCAGCAAGTAATGCTGCTATGGGCATGGTCGGAATGAGCGCGTCAACACGATCCAAAACCCCGCCGTGCCCTGGCAATAAATGGCTACTGTCTTTGACGCCAGCCAAGCGCTTGAACTGAGACTCAAACAAATCACCGAAGACGCTAAATGCTACTAATACCGTCACCATCAAAAACATGGGCACCCAGCCAAAGCGAATAGCCCACGCACCAAATAATGTATCGCCAAGCGGTAAATACACTACACACAAAAATGTATATAGGTAGCAAAGTGCTAGGCCCCCTACCGCGCCTTCAATCGATTTTCCTGGGCTAATTTGTACAGCAAGTTTATGTTTACCAAACGCCTTGCCAACAAAATAGGCGCCGATATCGGCAATCCAGACTAGGGCCATACTGCTTAATAAAAAGACTAAACCTAGCTCGCGCAAGAAGACTAATGCGAACCACGTTGCTGGAAGAACGATCAAGCCCAGGATGCCGTAAAAAGATTTCAATTTTTGGAAAGAAAGATTCATCCCCTTCGCCAAAATGAATGGCGCTACGAAGAACCAAAATAAAACCGCAATAATCAGCAATGAGAATTGCCAAGAGATTGCTTGCATACCCAATAAAAATAAAATAATCGTCAAGCAAAAAACGGCGTAAAGCCAAGCCGCTTTCTTGGCTTCTGGGGCGATCATGCGACTCCATTCCCAAGAGGCAGCTACTAGTGCAACGAGAAAGAAAGCGCCCAGATAAAACGGAGGCAATAAAAATAAGATGGGCAATAGAACTGCCATCAGAATGGTGGCAGTAATGATTCGGGTTTTTAGCATGGGGGGATCAGGAGAATTTAGACTGCGTCACTCATGGACTCAGATGCCAGCTGGGCGCTAGTACGTCCAAAACGGCGCTCACGCTGACTAAACCAAGCAAACGCTTTATGAAGCTCTGCCTCGTCAAAGTCAGGCCAGAGCGTATCAGTGAAATACAGCTCGGTATACGCCAGTTGCCACAGCAAGAAGTTACTGACCCGCTGCTCACCACCAGTGCGAATAAAAAGATCAGGCTCAGGTGCATAGGCCATCGACAAATGGGGCTGAAGTAATTCCTCGGAAACTTGCTCTGGCTTTAAGCCAGGATTAGCGGCCAAACATCGGCTCATCGCCTGCAAAATATCCCAGCGTCCACCATAGTTAGCGGCGATAGTAAAAGTCAGACTCTTACAGCCAGCAGTCTTTTCTTCGGAGAATTGCACCATCTCCTGAATTGTAGAGTCAAAGCGACTCAAGTCGCCGATGAGGCGAAGGGAGATGTCGTTTTCAGCAAGACGAGAGACTTCACTTTTTAATGACTTCAAAAATAATTTCATTAAAAAACCCACCTCTTCTGGTGGGCGGCGCCAGTTCTCAGAACTAAACGCAAATACGGTGAGGTACTCCACACCAAGACGACGACACTCTTGCACAATCTTTCGGACAGCACCCAACCCTTCAGAGTGGCCCGCTACTCGCGGCATGAAACGCTTGCTGGCCCAGCGTCCGTTGCCATCCATGATGATGGCGACATGGCGCGGTATCGCGCTTACCTCTGGAACGGCTAAGGTAGAGCTAGCGTGCTGAGTCATTGATGGCGATAAATAAAAAGAATCTGACGACTAAACCGTCATGATCTCTTTTTCTTTTTCTGTCACGATCTTATCGATGTCTACGACTGCACGATCGGTCATCTTCTGAATCTCATCAGTTGCACGACGCTCTTCATCCTCAGAAATTTCCTTGTCTTTGGTGAG